>NZ_JBZFLK010000016.1:0-184876 GCF_058448985.1 Pseudonocardia sp. DxW
GAGGTCCTTCCAGAACACGTTGGCCAGCATCCGAGCCAGATTGTCCCGGGTGGCGTAGTCGTGGGTGGGCTCCAGCTCGGTCAGGTAGTCGATCAACAGAGCGCGCACCGGTGCGCTGGCTACCTGGTAGCGGTCGACGAGCTCGGTCGCAGATAGTCTCCGGGAGCGGAGCAGCACCTCGATGGTGTCCGGTTCCCCTGCCAGCAGGCCCGCGGCGCGGGCATGATGCCAGGCCATCGCGACTCTGCTGCGGGAGGTGCTGCGGCCGGTGGCATCGAGGAAGTCGCGGTGATGCAGCATGTGCTCGGCACGGATCTGTTCGACGCCGATGCCGTGCCGGATACAGATCCGGACCAACACCGTTGCACTGGACCGTAGCAGCTGCTTCGACGCGTTCGTTGCGGCCCCAGCGGCGAAGAACCGCTCCCAGACCTGCCGATCGTGGTAGTCGGTCCAGTCCCACCACAGCTTGGTCAGATGCGCGGTCAGCAACCATTCGTCGCTGGGACGAATCACCCCGAGCAGGATCAGCGCGCTGGCCGCGACGCGGATGCCCGGGCGTCTGCGCGGGTTGGACAGCCCCGGCGCCCAGTCCGGCCCGCCCTGGTCCGCGCCGCTGGCCACCCACCGCTGCTGATAGGAGCTCCCGTGAAGGGAATCCAGCCAGTCCAGGAACAGCAGCACGTGCCGGCGCGCCGCCGCGACGGTGTCGGAACGGTGGTCGAGGCCGAGAAAGTTGCGGGAGAGCTCACCGGCGGCGACGGCGATCCGCTCGCGTTCCTGCTCGGTGGCTGGTCGTTCAAACCAGGGATGCGGCGGGTCACGGTGAGGAGCGCCATCGGCACGGTCAACGGTGCCGGCCATCGTTTGCGTGCGCACGCCGCCTGCGGCTACTCCGGCTTCGGTTCCGGTGTCGGCGTCGGTCTTGCTCATGCGTCGGGTCCGGTGACCGTGTCCTGGCCGAACAGAACCGCCAGATCGGCCGGGTCGTAGCCGATGGCTGGACGTGGCGGTGGTGCGGGCGGACGTGCGTAATGCGCGAGCAGCCGCTCGACCAGGTCTTCCATCCGGGTTCGCAGATAGACCTGGGTCGTGCTCAGTGATGCGTGCCGCATCAGCTCCTGCACGTCGGTGATCAGCAGTGTCGGGTCGGCCGCTAACCGGTAGGCATACGTGTGCCGTAGGTCGTGGAAGGTGATGTTCGTGCCCAGCGCGGTGTTGGCACGCTCGAGCACCTGCCGCAGCGACCAGTAGGTCATCGGGCGCGGTTGCCCGCGCAGGGCCAGCCACAGCGGATCCGCCGGGCCGAACCCGCCCGGACGGTCCGCCAGATACAGACTGATCCACATCAGCGAGTCCGGGGAAGTCCGGACCGGTTGGTACTCCCGACGGCCCTTACCGATCACCTCGATCGTGTGGGTATCGACCTGCACCCCACACGGGCGCATCGACAGCATCTCCGCCGCCCGCGCCCCGCTGGAGACCGAGGTCGACACGATCGCCCGATCTCGCACCGTAGGGAGCTGGGCGAAGAACTCGTTGAACAACTCGTCCGGGACTGCCCGGGGCGCGCGCTGCTCGCGCTTCTGCCGATACGGCGCCCGGCGCTGCGGTTGCGGAGTCTCCATCGGACCCTGCCGGGTCCGCAGCTCCCGCGTGCGCCGAGCCGGTGACCTGGGCACCGGATTGGCCAACGGCCCCAGCCCGGTTGCTACAGCGAACTCGTAGAACTCGCTGACCACCGACAACAAGTGATCAATCGTGGCCGGCGCGTACTCGTTCCGCAGGTAGGGCTTCGCGGTCCGGGGATTCACCGACCCGGCCGGTGGACGCGTCCCAGCCTGCCCGGCCCGGGATCGCCGCCGCTGCGGATTGTCGGCCATGCGGTACCACCGCACGACATCGCGGACGTCGGCGAGGCTGGCAGCCGCCCAGTCGACGTGCATCGCATCCAGCAACCGAAACCAGGCGAGTAGGTCATATGCATACGAGCGCAACGTCCCCGGCGAGTAATCACTGGCTGCCAGCTCGATCAGCCACCGCGACACCGCATCGATCTCGACACCGTCGGGACCGAGGACCGCCCACGCCTGGTCGGTGCGGCCCGTGGCCGCAACCCGACCGCTCGGCAGGACGACGAGATCAGACACTTCGCGGACTGGATTCAGATCGTCCATTCCCGACCGACCCTTCCTGACAGGCGACCAGCAGGTTCCGGCGGTGGCGACCCTGGCACCACGCCTAACGAGCGCCGGATCAACTTTGATACGCCCGCCGCCGCGGACCTCGAACAGCCACCGTGCGAGTCCACCGACGCATCTGAAATCGCGTGCGGCGTTTGCGACTGCGCAATCTCACGCGGGCGTCCGGACGGACGGGTGCTGGGCTCCTGTGACCTCGACCGGGACGAGGCCGCCGCGAACCAGCCGATCAACCGCCTCGACACCGCCGAGGAGATGGCAGCCGCCGTGCTGGGGCTGTACAGCCCCGCTGCCAGCTCGCCGTCGGCGTCGCCCTCCCCGTCGACGGCGGCCACACCGCCCGCTGACCCCACCGGCCCACTCGTTCTGGTGAGTCCCACTGGCGACCTGGTTCGCCCAGACGGCTCTGGGAAGCGCCCGCCGCCGTTCACCCAGCGCAGACTTCGGCGCGCCCGTGGCCTCGGCCTTCACGGCTGCCATCCAGGGGGTCAACGTTCACCCGGAGCCCGCGAGTCAGGATTCACCTGGAGCACACCGGCTCGACCATGCGCGAACTCGGCCGCACCGCCGCGGACCTCTGCGCAGGCGCTGTCGTCTGACCCTCCCAAACCTGTGAAAGGACCTTCCATGAGCTCACTGAGCTCCCGCCTCAGGTACTCCGCACGGCTGCGGCGTCGCCGATGCCGAGCAGGTCGACCGACTTCTCCCGCATCTCCACCTTGCGGACCTTGCCGGTGACCGTCATCGGGAACTCGTCGACGGCCAGCACGTAGCGCGGGATCTTGTAGTGCGCGAGCTTGCCGGTGGCGAACTCGCGCAGCGACTCGGCGGTCATCTCCGCCGCGCCCTCGCGCAGGATGACCCAGGCGCAGAGCTCCTCGCCGTAGCGCTCGTCCGGCACCCCGATGACCTGTGCGTCGAGGACGTCCGGGTGGGTGTAGAGGAACTCCTCGATCTCGCGGGGGTACACGTTCTCCCCGCCGCGGATCACCATGTCCTTGATCCGGCCGGTGATGTTGACGTACCCCTCGTCGTCCATCACGCCGATGTCGCCGGTGTGCATCCAGCGAGCCTGGTCGATCACCTCGGCGGTCTTCTCCGGCTGGTCCCAGTAGCCGAGCATCACCGAGTAGCCGCGGGTGCACAGCTCACCGGCCTCGCCGCGGGGCACGGTCTTCCCGTTCGCCGGGTCGACGATCTTGACCTCCAGATGCGGGTGCACCCGGCCGACGGTGGAGACCCGGCGGTCCAGCGAGTCGTCGGCCCGGGTCTGGATCGACACCGGCGAGGTCTCGGTCATGCCGTAGCAGATCGTCACCTCGCCCATCCCCATCCGCTCCACGACCTGCTTCATCACCTCGACCGGGCACGGCGAGCCGGCCATGATCCCGGTGCGCAGGCTGGACAGGTCGTAGGACTCGAACTCCGGGTCGTTGAGCTCGGCGATGAACATCGTCGGGACGCCGTAGAGCGAGGTGCAGCGCTCCTGCTCGACGGCCTTCAGCGTCGCCTTCGGGTCGAAGCCCTGGGCCGGGATGACCATGGTGGAGCCGTTGGTGGTGCAGCCCAGGTTGCCCATGACCATGCCGAAGCAGTGGTAGAACGGCACCGGGATGCAGACCCGGTCGTGTTCGGTGTAGCCGCACAGCCGGCCGACGTAGTAGCCGTTGTTGAGGATGTTGTGGTGCGACAGCGTCGCGCCCTTCGGGAACCCGGTCGTCCCGGACGTGTATTGGATGTTGATCGGGTCGTCCGCGGTGAGCGACGCCTGGATCTCGGCCAGCTCGGCCCGGTCGGCAGCGGCACCGCCGTCGGCCAGCGCCGTCCACTCGTCCGACCCGATGATGACGACGCGCTGCAGGTCCGGGCAGTCCCCCCGGACCTCGCCGATCATCTTCTCGTAGTCCGAGGTCTTGAACGCGCTCGCCGCGACGAGCGTCGAGATCCCGGCCTGCTTCAGCACGAACTCGAGCTCGTGCGTCCGGTAGGACGGGTTGATGTTGACCAGGACGACGCCGAGCTTCGCGGTGGCGTACTGGACCAGTGTCCATTCGGCCATGTTCGGCGCCCAGATGCCGAGCCGGTCCCCGGTCCGGACGCCCGCGGCGAGCAGGCCGCAGGCGAGCCGGTCGACGTCCTCGCGCAGCTGGGAGTAGGTCCAGCGGCGAGCGGTCGCCATCTCGACCAGTGCGTCGTTGTCGCCGAACGCCGCGGCGGTGCGGTCGAAGTTGTCGCCGATGGTGTCACCGAGCAGCGGGGTGTCCGAGGTCCCGGAGGCGTACGAGAGCAGTGGCAGACCCGTGTCGGCCATGGTCGATCTCCTATCGCTACGTTCTGGTTGCGGCGGTACCTACCGTTCGGCGGCTCGTCGGGTTGCATTCCGGCTGTGAGCCGAGTGTCGTCGTGTCGGGCGGGGACGGGGCATACCCCGCACAGGTCACGAGACCTCGATCCCGCCGAGCCGATGGTCCAGGCGAGTCCTCTTCGTGGCCAGGTAATGGAGGTTGTCGGGGTTCGGCGCGACAATGATCGGCTCTCGTCCGGCGATACGGATGCCGTGTGCTGCGAGGCCGCGGTACTTGACCGGGTTGTTGGTCATCAGGCGGATGTTGTGTACGCCGAGGTCGCCGAGGATCTGTGCGCCGATGCCGTACTCCCGACTGTCGACGGGCAGGCCCTGTGCGGTGTTGGCATCTACGGTGTCGAGGCCGGCGTCCTGCAGCGTGTAGGCGCGTAGCTTGTGCGACAGGCCGATCCCCCGGCCTTCGTGGCCACGCAGATAGACGATCACGCCACGTCCACGCTCGCCGATCAGACCGATCGCCGCGTCCAGCTGCTCGCCGCAGTCGCAGCGCCGGGACCCGAAGACATCGCCGGTGAGACACTCGGAGTGAACCCGGACGAGAACCGGCTCGGCGTCTGGCTCACCGCGCTGGTTGACGTCACCGAGGATCAGCGCGACGTGCTCGATGCCGTCGGTGGTCGACCGGAACGAGACCGCGGTGAACTCGCCGTGGTCGGACGGTATGCGTCCCATCGCCTCGCGTTGCACGAGGGCGTCGCGCCGCCGACGGTAGGAGACGAGGTCGGCGACCGACAGGGTGACGATGTCGTGTTCGGTTGCGAACCGACGCAGCTCTGGCCGACGCGCCATGGTGCCGTCGTCGTTTGTGATTTCGGCGAGGACTCCGACCGCTTCCAGCCCGGCGAGCCGGCACAGGTCGACGGTGCTCTCAGTGTGTCCGCCGCGCTGGAGCACGCCACCCGGCCGGGCGATGAGGGGGAAGACGTGACCCGGACGGCACAAATCCGTGGGGCGGGTCGCCGGGTCGGCCAGAGCCCGGACGGTGAGGGCGCGGTCCGCCCCCGACACTCCCGTCGTCGTGCCCGCGCGCAGGTCGACCGAGACTGTGAAGGCCGTCCCCTTCGGATCGTCGCCGTCGACCACCATGGGAGGCAGCTGCAGCTCCTCGGCACGCTCTTCGGTGACCGCGACACAAAGCAGGCCGCTGGTATGGCGGATCATGAACGCCATCTGCTCGGCCGTGGCCAGCTCGGCGGCCATGATGAGGTCGCCCTCGTTCTCGCGGTCCTCGTCGTCGACCACAAGAACGAGCCGACCGCGACAGAGCTCGGCGAGTGCCCGCTCCACGCGTTGTTCGGATGTGGTGGGGCCCGGTGACCGCTTCTCGCCCGTCGAGCCTGTGCCCACGGTGCTACCTCCATGAATAACTCTGTTCACACACGCCAAGGACGCTGCCGATGACGACGGCGGTGTCCGGTGCGCAGCCATCAGCCGCTCACCGGACACCGGACACCGGTCCGACTGACTACCGATGTGGCCGTCCCTGCGAGGTCAGCCGATGGACGAGACTCCACTAGGCTCGAAAGCCCGAGTCAGATGTGCGACGGCGTCCTCTACCGCTTCGTCGGTACGGCTCAGCACTCCGACCATGCTGAAGAATCCGTGGAAGACCCCGGGGTAGCGCTTGAGGACGACGTCGCCCCCGGCCTCGCGGAGCCGTTCGGCATACTGCTCACCGTCGTCCCGAATCGGGTCCTGCTCGGCGGTGAGTACGAAGGCGGGCGGAAGCCCGGCCAACGAGGAGGCGTTGGCCGGGGTGGCACGGGGATCGACCCGGTCTGCCTCGTCGCGGAGGTACTGTCCCCAGAACCAGGTCACGTCCTCCGAGGTCAGCATCGGTGCGGAGGAATGTTCGACCCACGACGGTCGCTCGACCGCATACTCCGTGGCCGGGTAGGCCAGCAGCTGGAGGGCGATCGACGGTCCACCCCGGTCTCGGGCGAGTAGGCAGATCGCCGCGGACAGGTTGGCCCCCGCGCTGTCGCCGCCGACGGCGATCCGTCGCGGGTCACCGCCCACCTCGTCTGCATGGGTGGCCACCCACTCGACTGCGGCGTAGCAGTCGTCGACGGCCGCAGGGAACTTGTGTTCCGGTGCGAGGCGGTAGTCGACCGACACCACTGCGCAGCCAGCCTTGGCCGACAGTGTGCGACAGAGCGCCTCCACACCGTCAAGACCGCCGATGGTCCAGCCGCCTCCGTGGTAGTAGACCAGTACCGGAAGGCCTTCGGTCGGACCTGGTCGGTAGACGCGTATCGGGATCGGGCCGCCCGGGCCGGGGACCGTCCGGGCCTCGACGGAGTGTAGCGGCGGGGGAGGTGGGCTCTGCTCGCCGAGCTGGTCGACGAACGCGCGGGCCCCCGTGACACCGAGTGAGTACAGCGGGCCCGGCATGAGCGAGGACAGATTCTCGGCCAGTTCCTGGGCATCAGGGTCGAGCGCCATGGAGGAACTCCTTTCGTACTCGGTCGGCTCAGCTCAGGCCAGGAAGTCGAGAACTCGGCGACTGACCGATTCCCGCTGCTCGACGTGGGGGTAGTGGGCGGCGCCCTCGACGATCTCGACCTGCGCGGCTGGAAGGTGGCGGCGGAACTCTTCGGCGTAGCGCGGAGGAACGAGCCCGTCCTCAGCACCCCACAGCAGCAGCGCCTCGGCCCGGACCCGGCGGAGACGCTTGGCCAGGCCCCGTTCGGGGATCGGTGAGGTGAAGTGAGCGACGCTCGACAGAGATACAAACTGTTTGATGACCTGCGTCTGTGCCTCGGCGACGTCGTCGGACGGCGTGATGCGCTCGGCGACCTCAGGCTTGGTGACGTCCGACCAGAGCTGCGAGAGCAGGACTTCTGGTGAGACGGTGATGAAGTCCTCGACCGGGACCTCGTCGGTCCACAGTCCCATGCTGTCGATCAGAACCAGCTTGCGGACCTTTGCCGGGTGGGCCGCCGCGTACTCGGCGGCGATCATCCCGCCGTAGGAGTGCCCGATGAGGTCGAACGGGACGTCGAGGCCGAGGTTCTCGAAGAGCTCGTCGTAATAGAGGACGAGGTCGTGCATGTCGTCGAGGAGTTCGAGGTCTCCTGGCTCCTCGGCACCCGGGTTCGCCGGAGCCAGGACATGGTGTGCACCCGCGAGATCCTCGAGGAAGCCCGGCCACTCCTGACCGAACGGACCGTGCAGGAACACGACCGGTGATCCACTGCCCTCACCGATCACCGGGTTCGGGCTGAACGCGCCACTGAGCGCGACACGGTCGGACGCAGTGGTCATCGTGCCTCCCCCGTGGACACGGCGGCGGGCGCCGACTGGTTGCGCGTGGCGCCGGACGGCCACCAATGGTCCTCGTAACCCTTGTCCTTCCAGACCTCGCGAAGCCTCGGCATCACCTTCTCGGCGAACAACTTGGTACTGCTCTTGGTGAGCTCAGTCGGCATCGACTGGATCTGCATCAGCGCGATGAGGTGGCCGATGTGCAGGTCCTTGATCGCCTCGATCAGCTGCTCGGCCACGGTGTCCGGGCTGCCACAGATCGCGGCACCCGACTCGATCGAGTCCTTGAAACTCGGATCCTTCTTCGTCAGGAACGGGCTGGAGCTACCCGCCTTGGCCAGCATGTTCTCCAGGCTCTTCTTCGTGACGTAGCCCGGTGCCATCAGAAAGTGCTGCGGGATGTGCATCGACTTGTTGTAGAAGTTCTCGATGTGCTTGCCGTAGAGCCGCTCGGCCTCGGCGTCGGTGTCGGCGACAGCGATGAACTGGGCGAAACCGGCCCGGTACGGGTTGTCGTCGAGCCCGCTCTCCTCGATGACGTCCCAGAACCCCTGCATCAGCGACTTCGCGTACTTGGCGCCGTTGAAGCTCAGGTAGCTGTAGGCGAGGTCGTACTTCGCGGCGTACTGGTAGGTCTCCAGAGACCCGCCACCCGCAAGCCACATCGGCGGGTGCGGATTCTGGTAGGGCACCGGCCACGGGTTGACGTGGCGGATCTTGTTGAACTTACCGTTGAAGGGGAATGGACCGGGGCGGGTCCAGGCCTGACGCAGCAGCTCCATGCCCTCGTACCAGCGGGGCCGCACCTGATCCGGCGGAAGACCGGCGACGCCGCACGTGTCCATCGCCGACCCGACCGGCAGGCCGGCGATCATCCGGCCTCCGCTCATGCAGTCCAGCCAGGCGATCTCCTCCGCTACCCGCATGGGAACGGTCGTCGGCAGGGTCATACCGAGGATGCAGATCGCCGCATCGGACTGGCGGCGGGCCAGCGTCGCCGCTGTGACCGCGGGCGAGATCGGAAAACCGTAGACGTTGGAGTGGTGCTCGTTCGTGCCGATCCCGTCGAACCCGAGATCGTCGGCGTACTCCAACTCGTCCAGGTTCCAGTGCAGGTACTTCCTGACCTGCTCCGGGTCGCACAGCTCGCGGTTGGGCGGAGTCACCCAGCTGCTCTCGTAGCGTTGCTTGAAGTCGGCGGGCAGGTCTCGATACCCCTGCATGTGGAACCAGATGCTCTTCAAGATCAGCTTCCTCTCGGCGCGTCGTCATTGGCGTGACCAGGGAGAACTGCAACCAGCTCCGAGTGAGCTAGCTCTCACAACTGTCTCGGAGGACATACTGTTGTGTCAACCGTCTCCTTGTTGTCGTGATCGTTAAGGTGTTGGGCGGGTGAGACTTCGGTGCCGGTATCGTCGCCGCCATGGCTTCATCGCCCCATGACCGGCCCGGAGCAAGGCTCACGTTGCGCGACGAGCAGCGCGACGTGACCCGGCGGCGGCTCGTATCCGCAGCCAAGGTCGTCTTCGAGCGGACCGGGTACGGACAGGCGACGGTCGGCGACATCGCTAACGAGGCTTCGATCAACCGGGCGACGTTCTATCTGCACTTCAACAACAAGTCAGAGGTGTTCAAGGCGGTGGCCGCGCAGGTGACCGCGGAGACCGCGCCCTACTGGCGGCTACTCGACGACGCGCTGATCCAGGACTCACGCAACGCCGTCCGGGAATGGCTCACCATCGCCGTGCGTTGGTGGGACGACAACGCCGCCTTTCAGCCGGCGTGGCAGGAGGCCACGGTAGCCGACCTAGACATCGCAGCCGGGTGGAAAGGAATGTTCGATCAACTCGCGCTCGAGCTTGAGCGATACCTCGACCGCCTCCCACCCGCCGAACGGGACGATGCACGGACTCGCGTTCAGCTCCTCGTCGTCCAGCTCGATCAGATCTGTTTCCGCTGGCGAGTTCAGCGGGTCTTCGAAGCCGATCAACAGCGCCTGCTCGACCTGCTCACCGAGATGTGGTGCGCGGTCCTGCGCATTGATGCGCCGTGATCAGGACAGGCGACGCGGGGTCGCCCGGCTTCCCGTCGCCGTCCTCCAGTTCGAGGAAACGCTCATTGTCCGATGCGTTGTTCACGAAGAGGGTGACACCATGTCGCATGGCTTGTGAGTTCTCCTATCGGTCTCGGCAGGTAGGTGGGGAGTAGAGGCGGCGCCGCTCAGGACCCTGTTTCCACGACCACCACCCTTCGTAGCTGCGGGGACTGGTCGTCGCGCCATTCGGTGAGCTGGGTTTGCCCGGTGGCGGCCAGTTCCTCGCGGCTGCGCAGGTCGACGCGACGGATCTTGCCGGACAGGGTCTTGGGTAGCTCGAGGAACTCGATGCGTCGGACCCGCTGGTAGGGAGCCAGGTTCTCTCGGGCGTGTTTGAGGATCTCGAACGCCGTCTCCTTCGACGGCTCGTAGCCGGTGGCCAGACCGACGTAGGCCTTGGGCACGGCGAGGCGGAGTTCATCCGGAGCGGGGACGATCGCCGCTTCCGCCACGGCGGGATGCTCGATGAGCACCGACTCCAGTTCGAACGGGGAGATCTTGTAGTCCGAGGCTTCGAACACGTCGTCGGTGCGGCCGATGTAGAAGATGTAGCCATCCTTGTCGCGGGAGGCGACGTCGCCGGTGTGGTAGTAGCCGCCGGCCATGGCCTCCGCGTCGCGTTCCGGGTCGCCCTGGTAGCCGGTCAGCAGGCTCATCGGCGCTTCGCCAGGTCGACACAGATCTCGCCCTCCTCGGTGGGCTCCCCAGGATCGAGCAACTATCCGAGTCGACGGCCCGGCAGTATGCGCTGGCCGTCTGGGGTTGAAGGGCACGATGTCGGAGGCGGAGCTGCACCTGCTGGCCGGGCGGCTGCCGGACGGCGAGGTGATCGCCGCGCAGATCGCGAAGGCGCACCTGCGCACCGGCGCGGTGATCTCGACCCACTCGCACGCCGGCACCCGCCAGGGCCTGGTCCAGCAGGAGGTCCTGGCCGACGCCGGGGTCGACCTCGGCCGGGTGGTGATCGGGCACGCTGGGACAGCGCGGACCTCGACTACCTGCTGCGGCTGGCCGACGCGGGGTCCTGGCTGGGCATGAACCGGTTCGGGTTCGCCCCCGCCGCGTCCTTGGAGCAGCGCATCGACGTCGTCGTCCGGCTCTGCGAGCGCGGCTACGTCTCGGGGATGGTGCTCCCGCACGACACCAACGTGGTGTCGGACATCGTCCCCGACGAGCTGTGCCGCAGGCCGACATGGCGGCGGACTGGCACTACCGCCTGATCCCCGACCGCGTCCTGCCGGCCCTGCGCGAGCGGGGCGGACATCGAGGCCATGATGGTCACCAATCCCCGGACCATCATGGACACGTCATTCTGAGCGGAGACCGCCGCGACGGTCACCGCGGGTCGTGGGTGATGACGACCCGCATGGCCGACGAGGACCGGTCCCGCAGGGTGGCGAGGCCGTCGGCGTAGTGATCGAGGGGGAACCGGTGGCTCACCCCGCCGTCGAGGTGCAGCGTGCCGGCGTCCATCAGGGCGAGCACGTCGACGATGTCCTGCTGTAGAAAGCCGATCGAGCCGGTGAGGCCCAGCTCGCGGGCCACCAGGGTCTCCAGCCGTACCGAGAGCGCGAGCCGGTCCGGCGACACGCCCACCGCCACGCAGCGCCCGCCGGGTCGCAGTGACCGCAGGCACTGCTCGACGACCTGCACTGATCCGACGACGTCGAACGCCGCGTCGACCCCGCCGTCGGACGCCTCGACCACCTCTCGGGCGGGGCGCCCGACCCGGGCGTCGACGACCTGGTGGGCGCCGAGGGCGAGGGCGCGCTCCAGCGCGCTGTCTTGGGTATCGACCGCGATCACCCGGGCGCCGAACACCTGGGTGAGCAGCATGATCGCGTGACCGCCGAGACCTCCGGCGCCGTAGACCGCGACGGTCTCCCCGGGGCGTACCGCGGCGCCCCGGATAGCGTGCATTGGGGTCGCGACGGCGTCGGTGACCACGGCGCCCTCGGCGAACCCGATCCCCTCGGGCAGCGGCACGCAGTTGGCCGCCGGGGCCAGGAAGTACTCGGCGTGCGCCCCGTTGGCGCCGACCCCCAGGATCGCGAGCCGGGCGCAGAGGTTCGGCCTATCGCGCCCGCATGCCGCGCAGTCCCCGCAGGAGAGCATCGGGTTGACGACCACGCGCTGCCCGATCTCGACATCCTCGACGCCGGGGCCCACGGCGTCGACCACGCCGGCGGGCTCGTGCCCCAGGGTGATCGGCAGGAAGCCGGTCGCGGTGCTGCCCTCGATCAGGTGCAGGTCCGACCCGCAGATGCCGCAGGCACGCATCGCAATGCGTACTTCGCCGCGCCGCGGAGCGGGTACGGGCACCTCGACGATCCGGGGGTCGGTGCCGACGGCCTCTTGCCGGACGGCACGCATGAGCGGGGTCATGCGGACGCGGCCTCGAGCAGCCACCGGAACCGCTCGCGCGCCTCGTCCCGTCGGGTCGGGACGTGCTCGCTCGGCACGTCGTCCTTCGGCGCCGCGTAGCCCTTGAGGATGAGCCGGGCGACGCTGTCGCGGTGCACCTCGTCCGGACCGTCGTAGAAGCGGGCGGCGCGGGCGGCCCGGTACATCGACTCCAGCGGCAGGTCGGTGGAGAAGCCGAGCGAGCCGTGCACCTGGATTGCGCGGTCGATCACGTCGTGGAGGACCCGGGCGCCGAAGTACTTGATGTAGGCGATCTCCTTGCGGGCGGCGGCGAAGCCCTGCGTGTCGGCGATCCAGGCGGCGTGCAGCGTCATCAGCCGGGCGGCGTGCATCTCGGCGGCGGAGTCGGCGATCCAGTCCCGGATCGTCCCCTTCTCACCGAGCACCCCGCCGTGGGCCCGGCGGTAGGTCGCGCGCTCGCACATCATGTCGAAGGCGCGCCGGGCCTGGCCGAGCCAGCGCATGCAGTGGTGGATCCGGCCCGGCCCGAGCCGCTGCTGGGCGACCGCGAAACCCGCGCCGCGCGCTCCGAGCATCGCCGAGGCGGGCAGCCGCACGTCGGTGAGTCGCATCTCGGCGTGGCCGGGGAAGTAGCCCGCGCGGGGGTGCGGCTCCTCCATCGTCCCGAGGGGCCGCACGACCTCCATGCCGGGGGTGCCCGCCGGGACGATGAACTGGGAGACGCGGCCGTGCCGCGGCCCGTCGGGGTCGGTTACCGCGACCACGATGACGAAGTCCGCGGTCTCCGCGTTGCTGATGAACCACTTGTGGCCGTTGATCACCCAGTCGTCACCGTCGGGCACCGCGGTGGTGGCCAGCTGGGTGGGATCGGACCCCGGCGTGTCGAGCTCCGTCATCGCGAACGACGAGAGCATGTCGCCGGCGAGCAGGGGCTCGAACCAGCGCTCCTTCTGTTCGGGGGTGCCGGACAGCGCGAGGATCTCGGCGTTGCCCGAGTCCGGTGGCTGGTTGCCGAACACCAGCGGGCCCAGCGGGGAGGTACCGAGGATCTCGTGCATGAGTCCGAGCTTTAGCTGCCCGAAGCCCTGCCCTCCGTGCTCGGGTGAGAGGTGGGCGGCCCAGAGACCGCGCTCCTTGACCTGCTCGCGCAGCGGCGCGATCGCGCGGCGCAGCTCCGGCCAGGGCAGGTCGAGGGTCTCCAGTGGCCAGATCTCGGTTCGGACGAACTCGGTCATCCACGACAGCTTCTTCTCGAAGTCCTCGTCGGTGGAGAAGTCCCATGCCATCGTCGTCTCCAGGGGGCGTCGGGGGAGTGGGGCAGGTCGGTCAGGTCGACTCGACCAGGGAGCGGGCGCGGGTGAACAGGCGGTTCGCCCGCTCCCGCAGGGCGGCGCCGGTGGCGAGGTCGGCCCGCCCGGTCAGCGACCGCAGGTAGGTGCCTTCGAGCAGGATGCCGAGCTTGAAACAGGCCAGGACCGTGTACCAGTCGATCGACGACGGGTGGGTGCCGGTGCGCGCGCCGTAGCGCTCCACCAGCTCTCCAGGGTCGGGCAGTCCGCCCGCTCTGCTCAGCGGGCTGTCGAGCAGGTCGGAGCCGCCCGGTTCCGGCGCCCAGGTGGCCAGCAACCAGCCGAGGTCGAGCAACGGGTCGCCGATCGTCGCCATCTCCCAGTCGACGACGGCGGCGACCGCGGCCTCGTCGCGGGCGAACAACACGTTCCCCAGGTGGAAGTCGCCGTGCATCAACCCGGGAGCCCAGGCGGTGGGTCGCCGGGCCTCCAGCCACTGCGCGAGGTCCGCGACGTCGGGTGGCCCGGACCGCCGGTACGGCTCGTGGGTGGCGTAGCCCGCCAGCTCCGCCGACCACCGCGCCACCTGGCGCTCGAGGAACCCGGTCGGTCTCCCGAAGTCACCCAGACCGACGGCGACGTGGTCCACCGACCCGAGCCGCGCCACCGCGTCCACCGCGGCCAGCGCCGTCTCGCGACGCAGCCCGGCGTCGTGGGCGAACCGATCGGGCAGCTCGACCGCGGCGTTGAAGCCGTCCACCGGATCCATGAGGTAGAAGCTGGCGCCGAGGACGTCGGTATCCGGGCACGACCGGATGATCCGCGGATGCGGGACGTTGGTCTGCGCCAGCGCGGTGAGCACGCGCATCTCGCGCCGGATGCTCGTGTCGCTGCCCTTCCGCAGGTGTTCGGGGCCGCGGCGCAGCACGTAGTCCCGTCCAGCCCGGCCGAACCGGATCATGACGTTTTGGGTGCCCCCGCGCAGCGGTGTGACGGGGCCGATCGGTCCGCCGCCCAGTCCCTCGGTGTCCATCCAGCGGGCCAGCCGGTCGAGATCGATTCCGGCGATCGCCGTGTTGCTCACGGGTAGCCCCCGTCGAGCCGCAGGATGGCCCCGGTGCAGAAGGACGACGCGTCCGTGGCGAAGTACAGCGCGGCACCCACGATCTCGTCGGGCCTGCCGCACCGCTCCAGGGTCAGCGACCGGTTGAACGACTCCAGGGTCTCCGGGGTCCAGGCGTCCGAGATGTCGGTGAGGAACGGACCGGCCTGGATCGCGTTGACCCGCACCGTTGGGCCGAACGCCCGCGACAGTCCCTCGGTCAGGTTGTTCAGGCCCGCCTTCGCCGCGGCGTACGGGATCGACTCCGCGCGCGGGCGGATCGCCTCGATCGAGCTGACGTTGACGATGGACCCGCCGCCGCCCGCCGCCATGCGCGTGCCGATCGCTGCGGCGAGCCGGAACGGCCCCTTGAGGTTCACGCCGATGATCTTGTCGAACAGCTGCTCGGAGACCTCGTCGAGGCTCGGGTACAGGGGCGAGAGCCCCGCGTTGTTGACCAGGACGTCGACCCGCCCGAACTCACCGTAGGCGCGGTCGACCAGTGCGTCGCAGTGGTCCCAGTTCGACACGTTGCAGGCGACCGGCAGCGCCCGCACGCCGTACTCCTGCTGCACGCTCGCCGCGAGCTCCTCGCAGCTCTCGAGCTTGCGGCTCGCGATGACGACGTCTGCTCCCTCGGCTGCGAACGCCTCGACCATCGCCCGGCCCATTCCCCGGCTGCCACCGGTGACCAGGGCCGTGCGTCCACTCAGCTTCCCCACCTGGGGCTCCTTCCATCGCTGCCGGAGGACGGCCACCCCGACGGGGTGGGACCGCCCTGTCCGGACAGCAGCATGTCGATGATCCGATCGCCCACCTGCTCCGGCGTCGACGGTCCGTCGGCGTGGAACCAGAGCACGGAGTAGTTGAGGGCGCCGAGCGCGACCTTGACGAACAGCGGGTCGACGGCCGTGAACTCGCCGTCCGCGTGGCCTCGGCGCACGATGTCGTTCCAGATGTCCTCGACCTCGGCGCGCAGGCGCAACATGGCCGCGCGGCGTTCGCCCGTCAGAGAGTCCACCTCACGGAGCTGGACGATCAGATCGAGGCGCCGGTCCGCGACCAGACGCATGTGCTCGCGGCCGAGCTCGTGCAGCTTCTCCCGTGCCGTCCCCGGTTGTTCCTGCAGCCCTCGGCCGAAGACGATGACCTGCTCCAGGTGCCGCCGGATGATCGTGAGCAGCAGCTCCTCTTTGGAGCCGATGTAGTGGTAGAGGGCGCCGGACCCCAGGCCGACGGCGCGACCGAGCTCGGCCACCCCAGTGGCGTGGTATCCGCGCTCGGCGAACAACGCTGTGGCAGTGGCGACGATGCCCTCCAACGCTTCCTCGCGGCGGCCAGTGGCCCGCGCCGCCATTTGCTCCGTCATCTCACCCATCCCTGAGCCAGCGTGGCCCGCCCGGCGCCGCCCGCCGCTGCCCAGCCCGCCAGGACCGTCTCGACCGCGACCGGCGTGGTAGGCGCGGCCGGTCGTGCCGCCGGAGTCCGCGAGAACCGGGGCGCCGGGGCCGCCTGGGCGACGCCGTCGACCTCGACGACGCCGCGGCGCGCGGCGATGTGCGGGTCCCCGGCGACTTCGCCGAAGGCCAACACCGGGGTCGCGCAGGCGTCGCGGGCCCCGAACACCTCGACCCAGGCGTCCCGGTCACGGGTGGCGAACGCGGCGGCGAAACGTTGTCGCAGCGCGGGCCAGTTCGCCTTCTCGTCGCGGTCGGGCAGGTCCTCCGGCGCGAAGCCGAGGCCCGCCACCAGCTCCGCGTAGAACTGGGGCTCCATCGCGCCGACCGCCATCCACCGGCCGTCGGCGCACGCGTAGGTGTCGTAGAAGGGGGCGGCTCCGTCGAGTAGGTTGTCTCCCCGCGCGTCGGACCACGTTCCCTCCCCGCGCATGCTCCAGGCCATCTGCAGCAGCAGCCCCGCGCCGTCGACCATCGCCGCGTCGACGACCTGACCCCGGCCCGATCGCTGCCGCTCGTGGAGCGCGGCGAGCACGCCGACCACCAGCAGCATCGAGCCGCCGCCGAAGTCGCCGACCAGGTTCAGCGGCGGCACCGGCCGCTCGCCGGCCCGCCCGATGGCGTGGAGCGCGCCGGTGAGGCCGATGAAGTTGATGTCGTGGCCAGCTGACGAGGCGCGCGGGCCCTCCTGTCCCCAGCCCGTCATCCGGGCGTAGACCAGCCCCGGGTTGCGCCCGAGGCAGTCCTCGGGCCCGAGGCCGAGTCGTTCGGTGACCCCGGGGCGGAACCCCTCGACCAGGACGTCGGCCGCCGCGATCAGCTCCACGGCCCGTTCGACGTCGGCGGCATCCTTCAGGTCGAGCTCCATCACACGACGGTTGCGGAGCAGCTGGTCGCGTCCCGGCGTGGCCCGTGCGGCCGCGGGACGCTCGATCCGGACCACGTCGGCCCCCAGGTCGGCCAGGACCATAGCGCCGTGGGGCCCGGGCCCGATGCCCGCGAGCTCCACCACGCGCAGCCCGCCCAGCGGACCGGCCATGACTTCTCTCCCCTCGTCGTGTGTGCGGTGAGACGGTGGGGCGGGCGGGTCGCCCGCCCCACCGCGGTCACCTGCCCTGGGCGGCGACCTGGATGTCCACCCGCAAGAGCTCACCGGTCTCCGGGTCGGCGATCTCCACGACCTCGACTTCGTCAATCGGGTGGGACCACTGGCCCCAGCCGCCCAGGCGGGCGGCGGCGAGACCCCGGCGCACCCGGTGCTCGCCCTCCTGCGGCCAGGTGCGCCGCTCCGCGCGCACCTCGTCCCGACGACGTGCGGTCGCGGCACGGTCCACGTCCCCGTCCTCGGCCAGCACGACCCCGTAGGCCTCCCGCGCCGTCTCGGCGGAGATGGCCCCCGCGGCGACATCGGTGGCGACCGACACCGGGTCACGCAGCAGCGGGTCGCCGAACCCGCCGCCCCCGCCGGCGTGCAGCCGCAGCACGTCGCCGGGGCCGACGACCAGGCCGAACTGCTTGCCGTCGAGCGCGGTGGCGGTGCCTGCGATCTCGTCGAGCCGGGTCGGGAGCACGCCCTGGGCGAACCCCTGGTCGACCGCGCCGCCCGTCACCAGGTCGAAGCCGCTCGTCGAGCCGGGGTAGCCGCCGAAGACCCCGGGCGGTGGCACCTGCCAGCACCCGACGAAGACGTGCGCCTGGCCGCCGGTGGTGTACCAGGGTGTCCAGGCCAGGTCGACCCCATCGCCGCCGCGGAAGGTCCCGGGCCCGCCGGAGTTCTGGTTGAGCCGACGCCAGAGGTACAGCACGGGGAACCCGAGCTCGTTGATCTCGATGTCCGGCACGCTATTCTGCGGCTGGGCCAGCGCCCCGCCGACGTCCATCCCGTCCAGGACGGACTGGGCCCCGGCGCCGCTGCCGCCGCCGTGCATGTCGAGGAAGGGGGCGAGCTGACCGGCCTCGTCCGGCGCGTAGAAGATGCCGCCGTTCCAGGAGTCCTGCCACGGCGCCATGATGTGCTCGCGGACGAACGTGTCGCTGCTCTCGGCCTGGACCTCGGCGAGCAGCCGGGTCACAACCTTGCACACTCGCAGCCCGGTCTCGAGGTGGCCCGACGACACCGGTGCCGGCATCTGCACGTCGCAGATCGAGCCCGGCTCGGTGAGGACCTCGATAGGGCGCAGCGTGCCCTGGTTGATCGGCAGGTCGGCCAGCAGCGAGATCAGCAGTGGGGTGGTGGCACAGCCCAGTGTCATGGGCGCGCTGCAGTTGACGAAGCCGTCAGTCTGCGGCGCGGATTTCGTGAAGTCGAAGACCATGTGGTCGTCGGCCACGGTGAGGGTGCAGTGGAGCCGGTGCAGCCCGTTGGTGTGCCCGTTGTGCTCGACGTAGTCCTCGGCCTCGTAGACCCCGTTGGGCAGGGTCTGGATGCGGCGGCGGACGGCCTGCTCGGCCAGGTCCTTGGCCACGGCGATGTAGCGGCGGAAGGCGTCGACACCGTAGCTCTCGAGCAGGTCCTGCATCCGGTCGTCGCAGCGGTTGCAGGCCGCCATGAAGCAGCGCAGGTCGCTCTGGACGAGCTGGGGGACCCGGATGTTTGTCTCAATGATGCGCCAGACGTCGTCGACGATCTCGCCCTGGTCGACGATCTTGACACCCGGCAGGCGCAGCGCCTCGCCGTAGGTCTCCGTGGCCATCGGCGCGAATCCGCCCGGGGCGATGCCGCCGAAGTCCGCGACATGCGCCTCAGCCCAGCACCAGGCGATCAGCTCGTCGCCTGCGAAGATCGGCCGAACCACCCCGACGTCGACCTGGTGGGCGTTGCCGGTGGTGAAGGGGTCGTTGCAGATGAACATGTCGCCCGGGCGGATCTTGTCCCGGGGCACGGTCTCTAGGACGTGTCGGACGGCTTGACGGGCGGTGCCCAGGTACATCGTGATGTACCCGCCGTAGCAGATGATGTCCCCGTCGGCGTCCGCGATGAAGGTCGAGAAGTCGACGGCCTCGGCGATCACCGGGCTGCCCGAGGCCCGCATCATGACGAGGCCCATCTCCCAGGCGATGTTCTCCAGCGCCTTGGAGAAGATGTCGACGGTGACCGGGTCGACGTCGCTGTCGGATAGGATCGTGGGGGTGCTCATCGCGCCGCCTCCGCGGTCGGGCGGGCCGGGATGTTCCGGCTCTCGCTGGTGTCTGTCTCGTCGGTCCCGGTCGAGCTGCCGTCGGTGAGGACGAGGTTGCCCCACTGGTCGGCCCTGAGGCTCCAGCCGGCGGGCACCTGGATGGTGGTCAGCGGGTGCTCGACCATGGCCGGGCCGGGCAGCTCACAGCCCGGGGCGAGCCCGGTCGCGTCGAAGACGTCGACCGTCGTGCGCTCGCCGCTGAGCGGGAGGTAGACCTCGCGCCTGCCGGACGGCGTCGGGGCCGGGACGCCGGACGGGTCGACCTCGGAGGGCACCGGTTCGAAGGTCTGCACCCGTCCCGTTGCCACGACCCGGACCGACATCAGGACGACCGGGCTGCCGACCCAGGCCGTGCCCGCGCCGTACTCGGCCTCGTAGCGCTCAGGGAAGGCTTCCTGCAGGGCCACCAGGTCGGCCTCGGCGAGGTCCGGCTTGCGTGGGATGGGGAGCCGCAGCTCCCACTGCTGGCCCGCGAACTTCAGGTCGCCCTGCCACTCGACGTCGATGTCGTCGTCGGAGTAGCCCGCCGCGTGCAGTGCCGCGACCTGCGAGGCCTCCAGGTCCCGCAGGTTTCGCGCGACCTCGGAGGCGTCGCCGCCGCTCCACATCACCGACCGCGCCTGGGTGCGGACGTCGTCGGAG
Organism: Pseudonocardia sp. DxW; assembly: GCF_058448985.1. Taxonomy (NCBI): domain Bacteria; kingdom Bacillati; phylum Actinomycetota; class Actinomycetes; order Pseudonocardiales; family Pseudonocardiaceae; genus Pseudonocardia; species Pseudonocardia sp. DxW. Next base: position 19,983 of record NZ_JBZFLK010000016.1, read on the forward strand.
GCGAGCAGTCCGTGCGCGGAGAAGACCGCGGCGTCGGCGGGCAGGACGACCCGGCGGATTCCTGTGGTGCGGGCGATGTCGGCGGCGAAGATGCCGACCGCACCGCCGAAGGAGAACAGCGAGAAGGTGCGGGGGTCGTGGCCGCGCTCGACGGTCACCGACCGCACCGCGTTGCTCATGTTCGCGGTGACCATCCGGTACACCGCAGCCGCCGCCTGCTGGGCGTCCAGCCCGAGCGGCTTGCCGACGTCGCGCAGCAGCGCCTCTGCCGCGGGCTCGACATCGAGCCGCCGGCTGCCGCCCAGGAACGCCTCCGGCGCCAGCAGCCCGAGCACGACCGCCGCGTCGGTGACCGTGGGCGTCGTGCCGCCCTTGCCGTAGCAGATCGGTCCGGGCTCCGCGCCCGCGCTGTGCGGTCCAACCTGTGGGATGCCGCGGGCGTCGAGCCACGCGATGCTTCCGCCGCCCGCACCGATGGGGAACACATCGATCTTGGACAGCGCGGTGAGGAACTGGTCCCGCAGCATCACGCGCTGGGTAACCATCGTGGTCGCGTCCTGGAGGACCGAGACGTCGAAGGACGTACCGCCCATGTCGGCGGTCACGACGTTGCGCAGGTCGAGGCGCTTGGCCAGGGCCTGGGCGCCGATCACGCCGCCCGCCGGGCCGGAGTCGATCAGCGTGATCGGGTGGCTTCGCGCCTCGTCGGCGGACAGGGTGCCTCCGAAGCCCTGCATGAAGGCGATTGGTACGCGCAGACCGCGCTCGGCGAGCTCGTTCTCGATCCGGCCGGTGTACTCGGCCACCCGCAGTCCGGTGAAGGAGTTCAGCACGGTCGTCATCGTTCGCTCGTATTCCCGGATCACCGGGTGCAGGCGTGAGGAGACGCTGAGGAAGACGGCCGGGTGCTCCTCGGCGACGATCCGGGCCAGCAGTTCCTCGTGCGCCGGATTGAGGAAGCTCCACAGCAGCGACACGGCGATGGCCTCGACACCGCTGTCGACCAGGCGGGCGATCGCAGCCCTTGCCTCGGCCTCCTGCAACGGCACCACCACCTCGCCCTTGCGGTCGATGCGCTCGGTGACCTCGACGACGTCGTCGCGGCGCACGATCTGCGGCAGGTTGGCCTGCTTGTGATGGTCTCGGTGGGCGTTGCGGGCGGACCGTGCGATCAGCAGGTTGTCACCGAACCCCCGGGTCGTGACGAGCCCGACCCGGGCCCCTTTGAGCTCCGCGATGGAGTTGGTGACCGCGGTCGTGCCGTTGACGAACCGGGTCGTGTCGCGGAGCAGTTCCGAGAGGGGCAGGCCGATTCGACCCGCGACGTTCTCGAGGGCCTTGATCAGTCCCTCGGCGAGGTTCAGCGGAGTCGTGTCCGCCTTGTCGGTGAAGACCAGGCCCCGATCGTTCACTGCGGCGACATCGGTGAACGTCCCGCCGATGTCGCAACCGATGTGATACTGCGTCATTGCATACCCACCTTCCGAGGTGTCGATTACGGTGCTAAGGAGGAAGCGGCGGCGTGCTCATCACGGAGGACGTTGCGGCGGATCTTGCCGGTCTCGGTGCGTGGCAGGGCGTCGACGAAGTCGACGATGCGCGGGTAGGCGTGGCGGCCGAGGCGCTCGCGGACCGCGGACTGGATGTCCGCCAGGAGACTGTCCTGCGGCACAGTGCCGTCGGCGACGACGACGGCACGAACCACCGACCCCCGGGAGGGCTCGGCCGCGGCGACGACCGCGACCTCGGCGACGCCGGGGCGGCTCAGGACGACGTTCTCCACCTCGGTCGGTCCGACGTTGTAGCCGGAGGTCACGATGAGGTCGTCGTCCCGACCGACGAACCACCAGCGCCCCTGCTCGTCGCGGCGGGCCAGGTCCCCGGTGAGGAACCGGCCGTCCCGCCACCGGGCGTCCCAGCGCTCCTGGGCGTTCCAGTAGCCGGTGCTCGCGAGGTAGCGGGGGTTGCGCAGCGCGATGATGCCCTGCTCGTCCTGGAGTTTGCCGTCCTCGTCCACCAGATCGACCTCGAACCCGGGGACGACCGAGCTGAGGGCGCCGGGCACGACCGGGGCGTCCGGGTAGGCCAGGTTGGCCAGCGGCATTCCGGCCTCGCTCTGGCCGAAGCCGTCCTGGATGTCGCTCGCAGTGCCGAAGGCCCGCCACGCCTCGACGAGCGGGGCGTCGAGCGGCTCGCCCGCGCTCGTCGCGCCGCGCAGCCCGTACGGGAGGCCGCCTGAGCGGGCGGCCGCCGTGACCACCCGACGGTAGGCGCTCGGCGCGCCCGCCACGTAGGTGACCCGCTCGTCGGTCCACATGCGGAGCCACTCCGCAGGGTCGAAGTCTCCCGCGTAGACCACCCGTGGCACACCGAGCGCCATCACCCCGGCGCCCGTGGTGTAGAGGCCGTAGGACCAGCCGGGGTTCGCGCCGGTGAAGAACAAGTCCGACGGCTCGAGCGCGAAGGTGTGCCGGACGAACGGCTGCAGGGCCAGGATCAGCGAATGGGGCTGGACGCAACCCTTCGGCGCTCCGGTGGTGCCGCTGGTGTAGATCAGCGTGGCCGGGTCCTGCGCGGCGGTGCGCACCGCCGGTCCCGCACCCGCGTGGCGGTCGATCTCCGCCCAGAGACTGCGGTCGCCCGCGCGGAGCCCGCGACCGCCGTTCCCGGCGACGGTGTAGATCACCGGGTCCCCGGTGAGCAGCGCCCGGGTCGCCTCGAGGTTCTCTCGATAGTGTTGGTCGACCACGATCGCGGAGGCCTCGGCGGCGTTGAGCCGCTGCGCCAGCGCCTCCGGCCCGAACCCGACGAAGAGCGGCATGAACACCAGGCCGGAGCGCCACGCGGCGATCGCGCAGATGTAGGCCTCGATCTGCTGGGTGCAGAGCGAGGCGAAGCGGTCCCCGCGCCGTAGACCCGCCCCGTGCAGTGCGGTCGCCAGCCTGCTCGAGGCTTCGGCCAGGTCGGCGAAGGTCCATCGCTCGCTGCGGCCGCCCGGGTGGCGCACGACGATCGCCAGCCGCGCCCGGTCGCGAGCCCACCGGTCGCAGACCTCGTGCGCGGTGTTCAGTTCCTCGGTGACCGGCCGGTCCAGGCGTCGCTCCGCGGCGTCCCACACCTGCTCGGGCGTCATGGTGCGCTCCGCGAGCAACTCCTGGACGTACGGCGATCCGGTTCCTGTCATCACACGGTTTCCCTCCCCGGGGGTCCGCCCCGCCCGGAACGGCGGCGGCGAACACACCTCACTGTGTATGGAGTGATCACTACACCGGACCGTACTGCACGGAATGCCAGAGGCGCCAGCACGGCGAGACGCCGCGCGAGGGTCAGCCCCGCGCGGCGAGGGCGACGCTGCGTTCAGTGCCCCCGACGAGTTCCCCGGGCCGCCAGCCGTCACGCAGGGGGTCGGCAAAGTCGCGGTGACTGGGCGCTGAGCTGCGACGACACGCGGCCGTAGGTACGGGTGCGGGCACGACCCTGGCGGTGATCATGGCGGTTCTGACGCCAGCCTTGATCATCGGAAGAGAGCCGTGCCCGCGCCTGCATCATTGTCGATCGCTGCCGTCGCCGACCAGGTGGGCGGGGTGGAACTACCCGATCCGGTCGTGCTTGCCCCGAACCTGGCCGATGTTCTGGGCGAGGTGATCGATCCGCGCAAGCGTCGCGGGGTCCGACACGGGCTGGTCGTGGTGCTGACCGCCGCGGTGTGCGCGGTCGCGGCTGGGGCTCGCTCGTTCGTTGCGGTCGCCGAGTGGGTCACCGACCTGCCGGCCGATGTCGCCGCCGCGCTGAGCGTGGAGCATCGGTGTCCGTCGGAGTCGACGATCCGCCGGATCCTCGGTCAGATCGACGCCGACCGGTTCGAGGCGGTGATCGGCGGGTTCGTGCAGCGGCTGTGCGCGTCGAGTGCATCCGTCTGGCCCTGGAGGGCAAGACCGTGCGCGTGCGACACGAGGTCGCATGTAGTGAGTGGATCACCGTGGAGGAGGTTCCTGTGGTGGTGACATGATCCCCGGCTCGTGCTCGATGGCCGGTCTCCTCCTTGGCGTGCGTCGTGGGTAACTGCGGGGTGCGGAGCCCAGGGTTCAAGCCGAAGGGCCCTCGTTCCTTCCCGGGGGCCACGGGCGAGGAGAGGACGGGGGGCGGGCGGGGTTGCGTCCACGGATGTGGTGTACGGCGTCGTTGCTGGTGATCGGCGTGGCGTCGGGATGTGAGACGGCCACCGCGTGATCCTTCGAGTGCTCTGGTTCTCGAGGGAGGAGACGCGATGGCCGCGTCAGACAGTGTGAACGACGTTGCCGGTTGGCTCGATGACCGGCTCGCCGAGGCCAGCCCGGATCTACTGCGGGCGATGATCAAACAGTTCGCCGAGACGTTGATGTCCGCAGAAGCAGACGCGGTGTGCGGGGCCGGGTACCGCGAACGCAGCGACGGGCGGGTGAACTCGCGCAACAGATATCGGGCCCGGGACTGGGACACCCGCGCCGGCACCGTCGAGCTGGCGATCCCCAAGCTGCGCACCGGCTCGTATTTCCCGGAGTGGCTGCTCGAACGCCGTCGGCGCGCCGAGCAGGCCCTGGTCTCGGTGGTGGCGACCAGCTATCTGCTCGGGGTCTCGACCCGGCGGGTGGAGAAGCTGGTCGGCCAGCTCGGGATCGCCGGGTTGTCGAAGTCGCAGGTCAGTGAGATGGCCAAGAGCCTGGACAGCCAGGTGGAGGCGTTCCGGTCTCGCCCGCTCGATGACAGCCCGTATGCGTTCGTGTGGCTGGACGCGCTCACGCAGAAGGTCCGCGAACACGGGCGCACGGTGATCGTGCACGCCTTGATCGCGGTCGGGGTCACCGCCGACGGGCAACGCGAGGTGCTCGGGCTCGAGGTCGTCTCCGGTGAGGACGGGGCCGGCTGGCTGGGGTTCCTGCGCTCGCTGGTCGCCCGCGGCCTGTCCGGAGTCGCCCTCGTGATCTCGGACAGCCACCAGGGCCTGGTCGGCGCGATCGAGGCCACGCTGCCCGGGGCCAGCTGGCAGCGGTGCCGCACCCATTACGCCCGCAACCTGGCCACGAAGGTGCCCAAGTCGGCGCAGCCGTGGGTGCTCACGCTGCTGCGCACCGTCTTCGACCAGCCCGACAAGGCCTCGGTGCACGCCCAGTTCGACCGGGTCGTCGACGGGCTGGCCGAGAAGTTCCCGGCTGCGGCCGAGCACCTCGACTCCGCTCGCGGTGATCTGTTGGCGTTCACGGTGTTCCCGCGGGAGCTGTGGCGCCAGATCTGGTCGAACAACCCCCAGGAGCGGCTGAACAAGGAGATCCGGCGGCGCACCGACGTCGTCGGGATCTTCCCCGACCGCACCGCCGTGATCCGCCTCGTCGGAGCGGTGCTCGCCGAGCAGACCGACGAATGGGCCGAAGGCCGCCGCTACATCAGCCTCGAACTCCTCGCCAAGGCCCGCGCCGCGACCAACCCACCAGCCGCCGAGACGACGACCGTGGAGGTGACGACCGGCGCGATCAGCGCCTAGATTGACCACGAAGGCTCACACGGTGGTGTCGATCTCTATCCACCACGTCCGCGGACGCGACCACGGGCGGGCGAACGAGAGTGAACCCTTGGTTGATGCCTCGTCATCTTGAAGGTCCGGGTGGAAGGGATGTCAGGACCGGGCCGAGATCAGGGACTGGCCGCTGAGAAGCGGCGAATGCCGGCTGCGAAACGCACCGCGGCCGGGTGAGCACCATCGTCCCCGGGGTACAGAGGGCGCCCACTCCGTCCGTGTCTCATGCATGTGGAACGTGGAAACCCCGTCTGGGTCCAGCCGCTTGGGCTGGTAGGTCGACCGCGAGGAAGGCGGAATCCCTGGGCGGGAACAGGATGACCCGAGAAGCGAACGCCGGCACGCCGAAAGGCGACGGGAAGACAGCACGAGTAGCGGCCGCCTCCTGGCCGTATGCTGTCGAACCGGCCGGATACGGGCAGTGTGCTCGGCCCGAAAGGGAGCCCACGCGGGTCAGGTGAGTCTGTGGAGACGACGATGAACGTGACGTCAGCACCTGCGGGGACGTTGGACGCCACCACTTCGGTGGTGGTGGACGGACCGCGGGACTTCCCCGAGGACTGGGACCAGGTGAACTGGGCCCGGGCTGAGGACGAGGTACGGCGGTTGCGGCAGCGGATCTTCACGGCATCGAGGGCAGGTGAGCACCGCAAGGTGCGCAACCTGCAACGGTTGATGCTGCGGTCCCGGGCGAACGCGTTGCTCAGCACGCGACGGGTCGCGCAGGACAACCAGGGGCGACGGACCGCCGGGATCGATGGCCGGACCGCGCTGTCGAGCCCTGAACGGGTAGAACTGGCTCGTCGGGTCCAGCAGCACGGGCATCGGTCTGCGGCTCGAGCCGTTCGTCGGATCTACATCCCCAAGGCGAACGGTAAGCGGCGTCCGCTCGGTATCCCGACGGTCACGTCATAGCGCGACCGCGTCCAGTGCACCCTCGGACTTGCTGATCGTCCATCCGTTCCATGTGTTGGCCGGCCAGCGGGTGCCGGTGCTGTTCGTCAAGCGCCGGGCCGGGGAAGTCGTGTTCGTCTGCGAGAGCGGCCCGACCGGGCGGGTCACGGTGCCCGAGTCGTGGACCGACCGCGCCCCGGCCCCGGCTGCGCAGCGGCTCAGCCTGGAGGCCCTGCTCGAGCTCGACACGCTGCGCACGGTGCTGGAGGAGCGGTGACCACGCCTCTACTCTTGTGCGTTAATGGCACACAAGAACGATCTGGCCGGGTTGACGGTGAGGTCGTCGGGGTGCGGTCGCAGTGACTGGTCGTGGCGTGCCGTGGAGCTGCTCGGCGCGGAGCTGACGGGTCTCCCCCCAGTCACGATCAACAGCGCGCCACAGTAGTGCAGTCAACGGGTCGGAAGCTCGGGCGAGATCGTCGACCAGAAGTCGAGGACATCCATCTTCGGCTTCATCGCCACCGGACGGTCGTCGTCCTCCTCGATCATGCCGGGGATCAGAATGTGCCCAATACGATCCTGCATGCCACACGCTGCCGAGTGCTCCAGCACCTTGCCTGCCTCCTCGACGGCGCGCTGCCGACCGAGGTCGACGTTCGGCGCCACCAGCTCGAACGCAATGGTCTCAAGGGCCACGGGGTCACTCCTCCTGAACCGTCACACCCTCGGGCAGGTGTCCGGTTTAGACGTTCGGTCGCTATCGACCGTAGTCGGCGTGCAGTGCTCGACGGCCGTGTATCAGGGGCAACAACGGCGCCGGCCCGGTGTCCAGCGCTCCGGGTCGCCCGGATCGACGGACGCGGCCGGCGGTGGCGGGTCAGCACCGGTCAGGTCTGGATCACCGATCGGGCACGACGGGTCGCAGGCCGTGTCGGTGCAGGTCACGGCGTGGTAGAGACGCGGGGGCCGGCTCACGCCGTGAGCATCGCACGGTCCCCCGACAGATCGTCTGCTACGCGGCCCCCGGGTTCGCCCCGCGCGGAAATGGGCCGAGCGCAGCGCCGAGAACGCACGCGGCGAGTCGCCCGTCGCACGGGTGCTGAGCGGGCAGGGGTGCGCTCAGGACTGGGCCGTCGGGCGTGTGGTGGGCAGGAGTGCGTCGACGTCGGCACGGCGATGTTGGTAATCGGCCAGGGCGTCCTCGAGGCCGGCGGCCGAGGTGTCGTCGTCGGCGGTCAGCAGGCATTGCAGGACGGCCCCGCTGGTGGCTTCGACGTCGAGGGCGTCGGCCAATGCGGGGTGTGCGGTCTGACGGATCGCGGTGGTGATGCCCTGCAGCCGGGCCTGGGCGTCGGCGAGCGGGTCGGAGTGTTCGGCGGCGAGCGCGGCCCGGTGGATGGCCTGGGTGGCGCGGTGGGCGTGGGCGAGTTGCAGCGCTCGGGCCTGCTGCTGGGTGGCCGCGGCACGGTCGGTCTGGGCCGGGGTGGTAGTCGCCATGGTGCTACTCCTGCGGCTGCTCGGGCGGTTTCTGGGATGTGTCGGTGCCCTCCGGTGACCGCCCGCCGCTACGGCTGGCGCGCCGGCGCCGTGTCGCGGCCGGCGCGGCTTCGCCACGGGGTGGCCGATCGGGTCCGGCGGCGAGTTGGGTGCGGAGTTCGATGATCTGCTGGTCGTAGCGGGCGGCCTGGTCGTCGAGGCGCTGCTGGGCGTGGGCGCGTTCGGTGGCGATGTCGTGGGCGAGCTGGCGGGTCAGGGCCTGGTTCTGGGCCTCGGCTACCGCCTGGGCGGTGCGGGCCTCGCCGGCCTCGCGGCCCGCCTGCTCGGCGCGTTCGCGGGCCTGGTCACGTTCGGCACGCAGCTCCTCGCGGGCCGCGGTGGCGGTGTCGCGGTCGTGTTCGGCGGTCGCGGCCCGGCGCTGCTGGCCCTCGGCCTCCTCGCGGGCGGCGGCGAGCTCGGAGCTGGTCTGGTCGCGCTCGCCGGTGACCTGCTCGTGCGCGACGCGCAGCCGCTCCAACTCGGTACGGACCTGCTCGAAGTCGTCGGCCAGCCGGGCCCGGGCAGCCTCGGTGTCGTCGCGAGTGTGCTCGGCCTCGGCCAACCGAGTGCGGGTCTGATCGAGCTGCTGCTGGAGCTGCTCGCGGTCGGCGTGGGCCTGGTCGCGCTGCCGGCGGGCCTCGTCACGCTCGGCCTGGGCCTGGTCGCGCTCGACGGCGGCGTCGTCGGCCTCGGCCAGTGCGGTCTCGGCGGCGGCTTCGGCGTCGGCTTGAGCCCTAGCGGCGGTGGTGGCCGCAGTCTCGGCGGCCCGGGCGCGGGTGGCCGCGTCGTCGCGGGCGGCCTCGGCGGCGTCGATACGGGTGCGGGCGTCGCGGTGCGCGGCACTGATTTCGGCGGCGGCGGCGTCGGGGTCGGTCGCGGTGGCCAGCTGCGCCTCGAGGCGGGCAGCGAAGTCGGCGGCCCAGGCCTGGTGGGCGGCGAGCTGGTCGCGCAGCTCACCGCCGAGGCCCTCGATCGAGGCGCGGGCGTAGGACACCGGCCGCACCGGGGCCGGCTCGGGGTCCGGGCGCGAGCCGGGGGTGGGCAGGGTCAGCTTGCCCTCCCGGACGCGCAGGGCGGTGTAGCGGGTGTGCGGGACCCCGTCCACGGTCTGGCCGCAGTACTTGGGCTTGCGCCCGCCGGTGCCGGCGTACTGCTCGATGACGTGCGGGCAGCCGCCCGGGATCCCGGGCATCTGACAGGCGAACCGCTCCAACAGCCCGGCCCCGTCGACGCCGCCTCCGGTCCCGCCGCTGTGCTCGCCCTCACTCATGCGGGAGACGCTAGCGCATGCGTTACGTTCTTGTCAATAACGTTTGTTTACGTTATTGCACAACGCTACGAAATATATACAGGATAATGCCTCTTATCCTGCTCTGCGCTCAGTGGTGGTTCTGGTGTCGCGGAGTCGTTCACTGACCCCGTACCCGGTGCTAGCTTGTTTCCATGACCACAGTGGCGGCCGCGGCGGCTCCGGCGTTCGCGACGACCCCGCAGGCGCGGCGCGCGCTAGGCCGCAGCGCCTACCAGGTGCGCAAGCTGATCGATGCGAAGGTGCTGCCCGCCGGGGTGCACGGCCGCGGGCGCGGCGGCACGCTGCTGCTCGACCCCGCCGCGCTGGCCGCCCTGGCCGCCCGCCCGCGGCTGCCCCAGAGCCCCGAGGGTCCGGGCAGCGAGCCGGTCGCCCTGGCGGTGGGCCTGCGCCCGGCCGCCCCGGACCCGGATCCGGACAATCAGCGCGCGGTGGCCGGCTGGGATGCCGCTCGCCGGCCGCCGGAGTCGGCATGGGTGGGCTGGTGGCGCACCGGGCCGGTGGTGGCCGACCTGTGCGTCGGGTTGGCGCTGCCGATCCTGGGCGCGGTGTCCGGGTTCGTGGTCGCCGCCCGCACGATCCGGGGCTGGACCCCGCACCCGCGGGTGCCGGGGCTGATCCGGTTCGCCACCGCGGCGCTACCGGCCGAGCTCGAAGCCGCCTACCTGCACCGGCAGTACACCCCGTCGGCCGGTTCGCCGTGGGAACTGCTGCGCGCGCCCCGGGCGGCCGGCGCCCCGGCCCTACCCGCGGCCCCCGCCCCGGTCACCGACACCGAAGGAGCGCCCCACGATGGGTAGGCACTCGCACCTGCGCGTGGTCCCGTCGCTGCCCGCCCCGGCCGTCGAGCAGCGCAGTGCGGCCGCCCGACCGCGTGAGGGTCGCGGGACCGATCCGCGCACGGCGGACCAGCTGCGGGCCCGGACCCGCGCGAGCCTGGACGGGTTCACCGTCGACGACATCGCCACCCTCGCCGCCGCGATCCGCGCGCAACTCCACGGGCACGCCCGCCGGACGGCCGACGGCTCGGCCACCGCCGCCGCCGCGGCCGCCGCGACCGCGCTGCGGACCGCCCTCGCCGCCCACGACGAGGTGCTGGCCTGGCTGGTCGACACCGACACCAGCGTCTACCACGGCCAACTCCGATGAGCCGCCCGCACCCGGCCGACCGGCCCACCCTGCTGCTCGACACCGCGCTGGCTTCGCCCCGAGACCACCGGCATGACGATCCGGCCTGGCGGCTGGCCACGGCGTTCGTGCTCTCCCGGCGCTCCCCGCACACCCGCCGCGCCTACGCCCGCGACATCCGCGACTTCTACACCTGGTGCGCCCAGGCCGGCCTGGATCCGCTGCGGCTGCGGCGGGTGCACATCGACGCCTACGCCCACGAGCTCGCCCAGCCCCAGCCGCGCACCGGGCGCCCGGCCGCCGAGTCGACGATCGCGCGCAAGCTCTCCACGCTGGCCGGGTTGTATGCCTACGGCGTCGGCGAGGACGTCCTGGACCGGTCCCCGATGACCGGAGTGATCCGCCCCCAGAGCAGGCAGGACTCGGTGTCCACCGGCCTGGACCGCGACGAGGTCACCCGGCTCCTGTCCGCCGCGGCCGCCGACGGAACCCGGTCCCACGCCCTGATCAGCCTGCTCGTGCACAACGGGCTGCGGATCGACGAGGCACTGTCCCGCGACGTCGAACACCTGCAGACCGAACGCGGACACCAGGTGCTGCGGCTGCGCCGCAAGGGCGGCCACACCGCGACCGCGCCGCTGGCCCCACCTGTGATCCACGCCCTGGCCGTCTACCTGGCCGGGCGCACCAGCGGCCCGCTGTTCGCCACCCGCACCGGGCGCAGGGTCGACGAACCCGCCGCCTGGCGGCTCATCCGGCGCCTGGCGCGGCGCGCCGGGCTGCCCCAGGCCGACCGGATCAACCCGCACAGCCTGCGCCATACCTTCGTCACCGCCGCCCTCGACGCCGGGGTATCCCTGCGCGATGTCCAAGATGGAGCCGGACACCGCGATCCGCGAACGACCCGCCGGTACGATTCCTCGCGGCACAACCTGGACCGGCACCCCAGCTACGCCGTATCTACCTTCTACGCCGCCGGCCAGTCCACCGACACGACAGGTCGCGGCGGCAGCTGAGTCCCCCGGATCCTTGGTGGGCGCCCCCCTGCTGCCCCCGACTCATCGCTCTGGTCACAACGTCTTTAGGTAAACCAGCGCCGCCACCAGCTGGCCGGGGGTCGAGGAACAACGGAACGAAGAGTCGCGTCGGCGGCTTGGGCAGACTGAGCCAGTTCGTTGAGCGCGTCGTCGTGTGAGGTTCGGTTCCCCCGGTTTCCCGGAGTCTGCTTACGGTTCTGTCAGTTGCGGGCAGCAGGCAACATAACCATCGATCAATGGCCTTGTTACGGTTGGCTCATTGCTCACAGACGAGGAGCTCGCTATGGATGTCGATCCGCGCAGCTGGCCCGAGGTCACTCGACACCGCAAGAAGCCGCCGGGGCGCGAGGGGTGGGTCTCGTGGCGTCGGTTGGTGCTGGTGCTGACGCCCGCAACCCTGTCGATCGGCGCCATGGCTGTTGGTGCGCTGACCGGTGCGGTGCCGGTCGCTCTGGCTCTCGAGGGCCAGCAGACCTTGAAGATCAGTGCTCAGCGGTTCAACGGGGAGGCGTTCGGTGCGCTTCCTTCGTTCGTGCAGAATCCCGACGGGTCGAGACAGCCCGTCGTGGTGCTTGATCTACGTCGGGTCCGGGTTGCTGGGCTGTGTGCCTCCACTGCGGTCGACACTCCCGCTGGACGCTATGTGTTGAGGGCGACGACCCCGACGGATCGTGACGTGACCGCTGGTCGGTTGCAGCTCGCCATCGAGAGCATCGATGGTCTCGGCGCGGCGGGGCAGCAACTTGGGCTCAACCGTGAGCAGACCGCCCCCGACGGTACCCCGATCGACACCTCTACCGGAGGTGTGCCGGCGACGATCGACGGGCTTGTGCTCGACGTCAGCGCCACGGCTCGCTGGGCCACGGTCAACCAACTCCAGCTCGCTGGCGCCGAGGTACGTGTGGGCAGCGATCAGCCGGAGTGCTTGTGAGCGGGGCGCACACTCGTTCCACGTCGGCCTACAGGCACACCGGCTCCTGGCGGTCATGGGGGCGACGTCGGCCGCTTCTCGGCGGCGTGCTCACCGCGGCAGCCGGGGTAAGCTTGCTGATCTTGCCCGGTGCCTCATTGTCGGTTGTCCTGCTTCCCGGGGTCGCCGGGACCTCAGGTTTCCTTTTCGGGGCCGGACTGTGTGTCCTCGGCCTGTTCCTCGTGTTCCAGCCCCGCAGCCACGCCTTCGCCGGGGTCGGGGCCGTCATCATCGCGGTCGCCTCGGTGGTGACTACCAACCTCGGAGGGTTCGGGTTGGGCCTCGTGCTTGGAGTGCTCGGCGGTGCATTCGGTTTTGCCTGGGTTCCGGACGATCGAGGGGAGGCGACAGCCGGGGCGATACCGTCCGCCGAACAGACCTCCGACCATCGCGAGGACGGCTAGATGTCCGAGTACCGGATCGACGAGCTGGCGCGAGCAGCAAACAGCACCGTACGCAACGTCCGAGCCTACCAGGAGCGTGGCCTGCTCCCGCCGCCTCGACGCGAGGGCCGGGTCGGGATCTACGATGGAACCCACCTGGCGCGACTCCAGCTGATCGGGCGTCTCCTCCACCGCGGATACACCGCCAGCAACATCGCTGAACTCCTTCGCGCTTGGCAGGACGGCCGCGATCTCGCCGATGTCCTCGGCCTCGAACAGGTCGTCACCAGCTTCTTCGCCCAGGAACTTCCGGAAACCATCACTTGCTCGGAACTGCTGTCGCTGCTGTCTCCTTCGGACGGCGAGCCGTCCGAAGCGCAGGTGCGGGAACTGGTCCGAGCCGCCGCGGACGTCGGCCTCATCGAGCTTCCGCCGGGAGGCCACCTCGCCGAGCACTGTGCCGACTTTCGCGTACCGAGCCCGCGGCTGCTCCGGACCACTGCCGACCTTATCGCCGCCGGCGTTCCGACCAGTGAGGTCCTCTCCCTCGGAGCGCAGGTCCGCCGCGCCGTCGACGACACCGCCCGACGGTTCGTCGAGATCATGTCCGATTACCTGTTCAGGAGTCGGGCCCCGGGCTGGATGCCGTCCCCCGGCGAGGTCCCGGCAGTGGCGGCGTTCATCGACCGCATCCGGCCTGCGACGGCCGGAGCGCTTCAGGCGTCGCTCGCCCTTGCGCTCGACCACCACGTTGATGCGGCATTCGGCGAGTACATCGACCGGCTGAGTTCACACCTCTCTGGGAGGAACGAAGACTCGGTCTGAGCGGCGTTGTGGTCACCACGCTTCGGGAAGTGCGGAAGGTGGTCGACATCGGCGAGGGCCCCCGGGCGGTCGCTTCTCTCCTGCGCGGCCGCGCGTCATGTGGCACGGTCTGCGAGACTCTGCAGCTCGCCGAGAGCTGCCGCTTCACGGTGGGGTAGCTCGGAAACGAGGTCGCGTGTTGTCCGCCAACGCCGTGAGGCAGTCGATGGCTCTGGGTCGCTGACCGCAGCGGCGGCGACCTGAGTCCAGCGGTCGGCGAGATCGCGGTAGGCGCGAGCGGCTGGCTCGGCGTCGGCGTCAGTGGCGGCGAGCCAGGTGAGGAAGTCAGCTTGCAGGCGTCGGAACAAGCCGCCGCCGGTGCCGGCCTTCTCGATGAAGGCCGCGAGTGTCATCAGAGCGGTATGGAGGTCTGGTCCGTTGGCCGACCCGGTGCCGAAGAGTTCGGGCCAGCGGTCGAGGTCGTCGGCGAAGACGGCGATGCCGTCGAGCCCGGCTGCGGCCACCCCTTCGGTCGCGGACTGGAGTGCAGGCGCGGGGTGGCGCATGGCGTGGACGGCACCCGCGGCGGCGCTGGTCGCGGCGGACGCGCGGTCCGGCAGCGCAGCAGGGAAGCACATGGGGTAACACGTGTGACGAGTCGGTTGGGGGAAGCCGGTCGAGGCGCGGGCGGTGGCGAGCGCGGCGGCGGGAATGAGCTGAGGGTCGGGGCGATCGTTGTCGATGACGCGGACCTGATCGGTTCTGGGATCGTAACCCGTGACGACGATATCGTGACGGCTCATCTGCATGCGGACGCGCAGGTAGGGCAGTTCGCGCATGTCGGCCCAGCACAGAAGCGGCCGGCCGGCGTCGAGTTCTTCGTGGAGCCAGGCGCGTCCCTGCTCGGCGTCGTCCGTGGCGCGGACCTCGAGGCCGATGCCCAGGCGGCGGCAGAGGTTTTCGGTCAGGTCGGGGCCGCGACCGACCAGGTAGAACGGTGAACCCAGGCCAGGACCGCGGGTGTAGCCGAATCCCAGCTCTCCGCTGAGGCCGAAGACGGTTCCTTCGTCGAGAGGGTCTTCGCTCCAGGACAGGCCGGCCCATTCCAAGAGGTCGCGCAGCGAACCGGAGCCACAGTGTCCAGCGGGGCGGTGCGGGTAACCGGCAACGCCGACCATGTCGTCGGTCGAGGTGCCCGCGCGATGATCCCCGGTGCCGATGCGTGTCATGAGGTCGTCTCCTGATCGTTGGCGCTCGTGCCGGAGCTGGTGGGTGGGGCGGGGGGGGCGAAGACGTGCTCGAACCGTGCAGGGCCGTAGCGGGTGAAGTGCTCGATGCCGACCACGATGAACACCGCGCGGGCGTCGAAACAGAGAACGCCATCGGGGTCGGTGCCCTCGGCGACGAGGTGGAGCTTCCGACCCTCCCGGTGCACGAGGCGGGCACGGATGCGGTGGGTGATACCCAGACGGACGGGGCGCCGGTACCCGACCTCGAGGGTGCGGGTGACGGCGGGTTCAGCCACCAGGTAGAGCACGAACCCGAACAGGTCGTCGCAGGCTGCGGCGACCGCGCCGCCGTGGGCAAGTCCGGGCGCGCCGACCTGACGGCTGTCGAAGACGTGGTCGCAGACCACGTCCTCGCCTTCCCGGCGGACCTGCATCGCCAGTCCGGCGGGGTTGGCGAGGCCGCACCCCATGCACTGCTCGCTGTGCGGGGGAAGGACATTGGCGGGGATATCGGCGGGGCCGCCAGGCGGTGAGACCGGGTGTCTGTGGGGTCCGGTCATCCGCTGGCCGACAAGGCGCGGGTCGGACACTCGGCGACCGCCTGGTCGACCTCGCCGCGCCGGTCTGCGTCGGGATCGGCCAGCAGGTGGGCCATGCCGTCGTCACCGACCTCGAAGATGTCCTCCGCCACGGCCTCACACAATCCGTGGCCGGTGCAGCGGGTGGTGTCAATGTGCACCTTCAACAAGAAGTCCTTCCCAGTAGCGGGCCGATCGCCTGGCGGTGCCTGTGGCGGTTCCCTGTCCTGCTGAATCGACGAGGACTACCGAACCAATCAGCTCTGGCGCCAGCAGGACATCCGCTTGACGACGTTCAAGAAGTTGCCGGGGGTCAGTTCCGGTTCACCGGCCTGCAGATCGGGGAGACGCGTCAGGAGCTCGGTGAACAGGGCCTTAAGCTGGAACCTGGCCAGCTGGTTGCCCAGGCAGTGGTGGATGCCCCCGCCGCCGAAGCTGATGTGCGGGTTCGGGTGGCGCGAGAGGTCGAGTTCGTGCGGACGCTCGATGCGGCTCTCGTCGCGGTTGGCCGAGGAGTAGAACATGACGACCTTGTCGCCTTCGGTGATCTGCTGGCCGGCGAGCTGGCAGTCCCGGCCGGCCGTGCGGCGGAAGGTCATGATCGGCGTTGCCCAGCGCACGATCTCCTCGACCGCGTCCGGCATCCGCTCCTCCAAGTCGTCGAGCAGCCAGGCGCGCTGAGCAGGATAGTCGGTCAACGCCCGCAGGCCGTGGGTGGTGGACTGGCGGGTGGTGTCGTTACCGGCGATGGTCAGCAGGACGAAGAACGCACCGATCTCCTCGTCGGTGAGCGTCTCTCCGTCGACCTCGGCGTGGGCGAGCGAGCTGATCAGATCCTCGGTCGGGTTCTCCCGGCGCTCCCCGGCCAGCGACGTAGCCAGCCCGTGGGAGAAGGTCATCGCCTGGAACAGTCTCCCGAGTACTTCCTCTTTGGTCTCACCAACGAACTCAGGGTCATTCCAGCTGGTGCCGACCTTCATCTCATGCGCGGCTTGCTGTCGCTGGCCGTCCGGCACGCCCATGATGTCGTTGATGTTGTGCATCGGCAGCAGCTCGGCGCACTCGGCGACGAAGTCGGTCTGCCCGCCGTCGCGTTCCAGCGCCTTCTCGAGGTCGTCGACCACCATTCGCGCGTTGGCCTGGATACGGTCGTCGATCCGGCGCATCTGCTTGGGTGTGAACGCCGCGGCCACCAGTCGCCGCATCTTGGTGTGCCGCGGCGGGTCCATACCGATGATCGACTGAGCAGCCTCGACCAGCTCCGCGGGCAGGTTCTCCATGAGGATGCCCGGCCCCGAGAGGAAGTCCTCGTGGCGCTTGGTGACCTCCACGAGGTCGTCGTAGCGGGTGACGGCCCAGAACCCGTAGTCGTCGGGATCCTCGAGCAGCTGCTCCTGGAACGGCGGGTGCCAGGTGACCGTGCCCCGTTCGCGCAACAACGAGAACGTCTTCTCCCGGACGTCCGCCGAGGTGGACCAGAACGCCCGCGAGGAGATGTCGAGCTCGTCGTACGGCCGGTCCGGGCTTCCGCTCGCCGAGCGGGTCACATGCTGGGTCATCGTTGACGCTCCAAACTTCGCCGCCCGGCCGGGCGCGACTGCCGAGTCCGTACCTGACATCGTCACCGTGGACACGGTCCCGGTTGTTGTCAAGTTCTGGCGCTGGGGCGAGTGAGTTCGACTGGAGGACGACGGTGCCTTGGTGCCCCGGCGCATCGTCGCCGACCCGGCCATGCGAACGCGATCGCTAGTCTGGGGCGCGTGCGTGCCTCATACGACAGCGGTCGTCAAAGGATCATCCAGGGCGCCCTCGACATCGCGGCCGACGAGGTCGCCACGCACGGCTGGCACGGCCTGCAAGTCCAGACCGTCGCGATCCGCCTCGGGGTGAGCCGCCAGACAATCTACAACACTTTCACCAATAGGCGGGGTCTCGCCCAAGCGCTAGTCCTACAGCTCACCGACCACTTTCTGAACGGCGTCGACCAGGCTCTCGCGGGTAGCGACGATGTGTTCGAGCAATGGCGCGCAGCAGTCTTATACACCCTCGACACCGCCGCCACCAACCCGTTGCTCAAGTCCATTCTCACCGCCGATGGGCGCGACGAACTGCTTCCGCTGCTCACCACCGACGCCGAGCCGGTCATCAGCGCCGCACGGGGGAAACTCGCCGACGCGGTGATCACTGTGCGACCCGACGTCTCACCCGAAGACGCTCGCGACGCCGCCGAGACCGCCACCCGCCTCGCCATCAGCCATGTCGTACTACCTCTGCACCCCAGCGCGCACGTAGCGAACCACATCGCCATGCTCGTCACTCGGTTCCTCGGGGATAAAGCCTCCAGTTGGCACGTCTCCTAATACTCCAGCCGTAGATGGGACTGAAAGAACATGTACTTGCAGTCCCTTGATGTTGCGTCGACCACCTGAATCTGGGCTGCACCCGCACCTTCGGTTCGCTCAAATCTGCATGAGCTTGGCGATGATCTCTTTCATGATTTCGGTGGTGCCGCCGCCGATGGACAGAATGCGGGCGTCGCGGTAGTGGCGCTCGACCTCGGATTCACGCAGGTATCCCATGCCGCCGTGTAGTTGGACGGCGGTGTCGACGGCGAGGTCGCATGCTCCGACGGCGACGTTTTTCGCCATCGAGATCTTGGTGACGTCGGGGTTACCGGTTAGTGCCCGGTCGATCGCGTCGCGGGTGTAGGTGCGGGCGGCGTCGACGGCGGTGGCCACGTCGACGATCTTGTGCCGGATGACTTGGCGGGAAGACAGGGTGCGTCCGAAGGTCTCGCGTTGGCGGGCCCAGGCCGTGGTGAGGTCGAGGCAGCGCGCGGCGGTGGCGTAGGCCTGCACGGCCAGCGAGGCGCGTTCGGTCTGGAACTGGTGCATGATCTGGAGGAATCCGCTGCCTTCGGCGCCGATCAGGTTCGCGACCGGGACCCGGACGTCGTCGAAGTGCAGCTCTGCGGTGTCCGAGCAGAGCCAGCCCATCTTGTCGAGCCGTCGGGATACACCGAGTCCGGGTGTGTCGGTATCGATGACCAGCAGCGACACCCCTTTCGCTCCCGGTTCGCCGGTGCGGACTGCGGTGGTCACGAAGTCGGCGCGGGTGGCCGAGGTGATGAACATCTTGGCGCCGTTGACCACGTAGTGGTCCCCGTCGCGGCGGGCGGTGGTGCGTATGCTGGCCACGTCCGAGCCGGTGTCGGGTTCGGTGATCGCGAGGCTGCCGATCGTGTCTCCGGCCAGGGTGGGGCGGACCCACTGTTGGATGTGGTCGGGGTCGCCGTGCTCGATCATGTGGGGAAGCGCGATGCCGTGGGTGAACAGGCCGGCCATCAGCCCGGTCGAGCCACCGGCCGCCAGGATCGCCTCGGTCATGATGACGGTATCGCGCAGGTCGCCACCGGCGCCGCCAATGTCCTCGCCGAACCCGATCCCGAGCAATCCGGCCTCGGCGGCCTTGCGGTGCAGGCTGCGGGGCAGCTCGCCCGCGGACTCCCACGTCGCCAGGTGGGGCACGATCTCGCGGCGGGTGAAGTCGGTGGCCAGCTCGCGCAGCGCTCGACGTTCGGACGTGTTCCACGGGTCCGGGACCGGACCGTCCTGCGCAGCCCCCTGGGCGGTGTCGGTGGTGTGTTGCTCGAGCTCGGTCATGGCCGCTCCTCTGCTTCGTCCGGAAAGGCTGGGGTGTCGACCGCGCTGGGTCAGCGGTGCGGGCGCGGTGGTGCCCGACGGCGCTGGCCCCGGGTCATGCGGGGTCGTCGGTGACGGGTCGGTTGTCGGTCGGGCGAGCGCGTTCGAGATGGTGGTGGGCGAAGGTCGCCGCCGCGCGCAGCGAGTGCGTCGCTTCGGGCACGAAACCGGGCAGGGCCTGGAAGACGTGGAGCTGTCCGGGCCAGAGCTGCAGCTCGGTCTGGCCATCGGCGGCCTCGATCATCTCGACGAGGTGGCGGGTGTCGGCATAGAGGAACTCGGCATCGCTGACGTGGATCTGCATCGGGGGGAGACCGCGCAGACCCTCGGAGGTGAAACGCAGTCGCGGGGAGGTCATTTCGGCACCGTCGAGATAGACGCGCAGCAGCCGCTCCACCCGGGCCGCGGAGACCAGCGGGTCGCGGCGTCGGCCGCTCTCCCATTCCCGAACCCGGGCCAGCGAGAGGTCGACGAGCGGGGAGAAGAAAAGCAGGGCCGCGACGGCGGGGCTCTGGGTTCGGGCGGTGTACTCGGCGGCCAGCGCGAGACCGAGCTGAACACCCGCGGAGTCGCCGGCGATGACGACCTGGTCGGGCCGTGCGCCGTGGTCAATCAGCCAGGTGAAGGCCGCATCGACGTCGTCGGCGGCGGCGGGGAAACGGTGCACCGGTGCGAGCCGGTAGTCGCATGCGAACACCGGCCGTCCGGTCCAGACCGCCAGGCGGGAGGTGATCGCGCGGTGGGTCCGGGCCGAGGCCACGGTGTAGCCGCTGCCGTGGATGTAGAACACGGCGCCGCCGCGCAGGTCGGGGACACCGCCACCGGGGACACCGTCACCGATGCCGCCGACGGTTTCCGGTGGCGGGGTCCCGGGTGGCAGGACCCATTCGCCGCGGACCTCGATGCCGTCGGGTGCCGGCGCCGCGACCCGCACGATCGTTGCCTCCGGGTGCGGGCGGCAGCACAGATCGGTGAACACGCAGAGCAGTCGGCGCGCCGTGCGGGCGACCGACACCGTGTCGGGGACGAGCTCGACGCCCGGTCGCACCCCCCACCGCACCAGCAGGGTGGACACGCGGGCCTGCCAGGACATCACCGGTCTCCTCTCGGAGCCAGGCGCGCGGCGCCTCGCCGCGCGGTGTGTGCGCCGGCCGACATTTGCAGTCCGGACGGTGGCCGGCGGTGCGGTCGTGGGTGCCCTCCGATCACGGCCGGCTGACCTCGACAGTGTTGTGGCGATCGGCGCGCCGGGCGTGCACCGGCATGCCGATCGGCTCGTCGGCGCTGCTCAGCGCGTCGAGGGTGGTGTCGTCGGCGGCCAGGGCCAGGAACCGGGCGCCGGTGGCCTCGAGGCGGCCGACGACGATGCCGGTCCGGGCCCCGCCTCGGTCGTGTTTGACGGTGTAGGTCTCGATGGTCGCGGGACCCTCGGCGGCGGCGACCTGTGCGGGGGCCGGCAAGGCCAGCACCTGGTCCTGCAGCTCGGCGCTGCGGTCGGCGCGCCAGCCGGTCGGGGTGGTGGAGTACACCCCGGCCGAGTACTTGCTCAGCACGCCGCCGTTGGCGGCGACCAGCCCGTAGGCGCCCGGGCTGCGGCGGAGCCGGTCGACGATTTCGGCGATGGCGTGCATGGAGTAGTTGTTGCCGGCCCCACCGAAGAACGGCAGCCCACCGGTGACGGTGAGCCCGCGGGGGTCGTCGGCGGCCAGGTCGAACGCGTCGGTGATGGTCGAGACCGCGACCGGGAAGCAGCTATAGAGGTCCAGGGTGGCCAGGTCGGCGACGCCGATGTCGGCGAGCGCGAGGGCGTGTCGGGTGGCCATCACCGCGGCCGGGCTCGTGGACAGGTCGGCACGGTCGAGCAGGTCGCGTTCGCACAGGTCGGCGTGGCCGTGCAGGAACACCCAGCGCTCGGTGTCGACGCCGAGCCGGCGGGCGGTGGCCACCGAGGTGATCAGGACGGCGGCGCCCTGGTTGACCTGGTCGCGAGCCACCAGGTACCGCAGGTAGGGGTCGGTGATGGGGCGGTTCGCCGCGGTGGGGGTGGCCAGCTCGGTCGCGCTGCGCTCGGTGGGCGCGGCGGCGTGCGGGTTGGTGGCGGCCACGGTGGTGAACGGCGCGAACAGCTCGCCCATGCCGCGCAGGTAGTCCGCCCGGGACTGGCCGAGGCGGGCCCGGCGGGCGTTGTCGAACAGCGCGTACTGAGTGGGCGCGTCGGTGAGCCCGTGCGTGAGGGTGTACTCGGTGGCCAAGCCCTCCAGGCCGAAGCCACGGTCCTCGAGGCCCCCACCGGCCGACTCGGTGAAATCCGGGCGGTCCGGGGCGTCGGCGAGGTGGCGCACGGTGGAGGTGGCCTCGGACCCGAACACCAGCGCCGCCTCGCCCCGACCGGCGGCGATGTCGGCGGCGAGCTCGGTGACCAGGTGCTGCGGGCCCTGGCCCCCGATGACCTCCAGGACCGCCCGGGCCGGGCGGGTGCCGAGGCGGGCGGCGACCGAGCGGGGGAAGTTGTCCGAGCGGCCCAGCGGCGCCGCGACCCCGGGAAACGAGATCTCGAACTGCCGGATCCCGGCCACCGTGTCGACCGCGGCCGCGACCGCGCCGGGATCGGCGCCGGTATCGGCCAGGGCGTCCCGGGCCGCGGCGGCGGCCAGCTCCACCGGGGACAGCCGCTGGTAGCGGGGGCCGTCGATGGGGTCGCTGACCTGCCCGACCCCGATCAGGACCGGGGTGCGGGGATCCAGCGATGAACTCGGCGATGAACTCGGGGGTCCTGCCACGGTGTGCTCCTGAAGCGCTAGGGGGTGCCGGGTGCCGGGTGCCGGGGTGCGGGTCAGCGAGCCCGCCAGTGCGGGGCACGTTTCTCGGTGAAGGCCTGCATGCCTTCGACGACGTCGGCGCTGCTCATCAGTGCGGTGATGGCGTCGTTGCTGCGCTGCCACGCGTCGGTCTCGGCGGGGACGTCGTCCTCGGTGATTCCGGCGGCGACGCGCTTGCTGGCCTGCACCGCCAGCGGAGCGTTCGACGCGATCCGCTGGGCCAGCGCCACCGCCGCACCCAGCACCTCGGAGTCGTCGACGACCTGGTTGACCAGGCCCCACCGCGCCGCGGTCTCGGTGTCGACAGGGTCGCCGGTCAGGATCATCTGCATCGCGATCTTGCGGGGCAGCTGTTCGGGCAACCGGCTCAGACCGCCGGCCGCGGCGATGAGGCCGCGGGTGACCTCGGGCAGCCCGAACCGCGCTGAGCGGCCCGCGACCACCAGATCCGAGGCCGAGGCCAGGACGAGCTCGGTGCCGCCGCCGAGGGCGAACCCGGCCACCGCGGCCACGGTGGGGGTGCTGATCGGGTGGGTGACGTAGCCGGCGAACCCCCAGTCCTGGTGCCCGGGCGCGGTGATGTCCTCGCCCCGGGCCAGGGCCTTGAGGTCGGCCCCCGCGCAGAACGCCTGATCACCGGCGCCGGTCAGGACCACCGCCCGCACCTCGGGGTCGTGCTCGGCCTGCTCGAGGGCCTCGCCGAGCAGCGCGGATACCTCGGTCGTTGACGGCGTTTTTGGCTTCGGGCCGGTTCAACGTCACGACCTGGACGTGGCCGTCGCGTTCGACCCGCACGGCAGGCGGGGCGCTCGCGACCGGCGCCGCGGATTTGTCGGGCAAGCTCATCGTGGGGTCTCCTCAATCGTGGGTCTCCTCAACAGAGCGGGAGCGGACGGTTCGGGCGGGCGCCGGTGGCGCCACAGACCCGGGGGCGGGGTCGAGCGGGGGCCGTCAGGGCTCGCCCGGGGTCGCGGTGAGCCGGGCGAGCTCGTGGAGCCGGGCCTCGCAGTCGGCGATGATCTCCCGGGTGATCTCGGCGGTGGGACGCAGCCGGCGGAAACCACCGACGACCTGGCCGATGAAGAATGACTCGAGTGCCCGGGCGTCCTCGTTGCCGGCGTCGGCGGCGGCGTCGATGCGGTTCCAGGCGTCCTGGACCAGCATCGGCTGCAGCGGCATCGGCAGCGGCGACGGGGCGCCGAGCGTGTCCCACTCGTCATGCCAGGCCGTGCGTAGCTGCCGGGCCGGTTTGCCCGTGCGCGTGGGCGAGCGCACCGTATCGGCCGAGGTCGCCTCGAGATACTTGCGCTTGACCGCCTCGCCGGTGACCTCCTCGGTGCTCGACAGCCACACCGACCCACACCACACCCCGGCCGCACCCAGCGCGAGCGCCGCAGCCATCTGCGGCCCGGAGGCGATCCCGCCCGCCGCGAGTACCGGCACCGACCCGGCCAGCTCGATCACCTCGGGAGTCAGCACCATCGTCGCGACCGTGCCCGTGTGCCCGCCCGCCTCGGTGCCTTGGGCGATCAGCACGTCGACGCCGGCCTCGAGCTGGTTTGCGACGTGCTTGCCCTGCCCGACCAGCCCGGCCACCGGCACCCCGGCTGCCTTGGCGCGCGAGACCAGCTCCGGTGGCGGCGGACCCAGCGCATTGGCCACCAACGAGATGCGGTGCGAGAACGCCACATCCAGCAACGCCTCCACCCCTCCGCCACCGGTGGCCAGGGCCGAGGCGATCTCGTCGGTCGCCACGGTCGGTGTCCCGGCCGGCAGCTCGGGGATGCCGTAGCGCTCCAGCAGGCCCTCGACGAAGTCCCGGTGGCCCTGCGGGATCTGCGCCCGCAGTGACGCGATCAGGTCCGCAGGATCGCTCTGGGCCGTGTGCCCCGGCACCAGCACGTCGACCCCGTAGGGCCGACCACCGACCTGCTCCTCGATCCAACTCAGGGCCGCGTCCAGCTCGGCAGGGGTGAAGGTCGAGGCGCCCAGCACACCGAACCCACCCGCATTGCTCACCTCGGCGACCACCGCCGGGGACCGGTTGAACCCCACCAGCGGGGCCTCGATCCCGAGCATGTTGGTCAACGCCGTCCTGACCACCAGCACCTCCTCGACGAGTTACGGACGATCTGTGTCCGGAACGGAGACGATATGGTGAACGTGATCCGTTCAGCAAGGAGGGTGCCGATGGCCAGGGCCAGGACGATCACGGGTTCGGGACGTCCGCGGGACCCCGAACTCGAGCGCCGGGTGGCCCGGGCCGCCCTGACCGTGTTCGGCAGGGTCGGGTGGCCGGGGTTCACCCTCGACGCCGTCGCCGTCGAGGCCGGCGCCGGCAAAGCCTCGATCTACCTACGCTGGCCCAACAAACAGGCCGTCCTGGTCGACGCCCTGCACAGCTACATCGGGCAGGTCACCGACGTCGACACCGGCAGCCTGCACGGAGACCTGCTCGAACTCGCCCGCCAGTTCCTCGCGTTCTACCTCGGCGACGTCGGCAAAGCCGTCCTGCGCCTGGGGCCCGAGACACGCGCCGTTCCCGAGCTCGCCGAACACTTCGACACCCTCTGGCGCTCCCAGGTCAGCACCGGACGCGAGATCGTGCGCCGCGGAATCGCTCGCGGAGATGTCGGCCCCGACACCTCCGCCACGCTGCTGCTCGACTGCCTGGTCGGCGGGGTCACCAACCACATCCTCACCACCCCACCCGAACTCGAGGCCGCCGTCGCAGCCAACGCCGACCAGTACGCCGCCGACCTCGTCGAGTTCCTCCTGCGATCACTGAGCGCGCCGAGCCCGCCACATTCGTGAAGCTTCGCGTTCCTGTGACGGGCTCCCCCCGCACCCAGGGTCGGGCACCAACGGCGGGCTGCACTCGGCGGCGTCCCACCCGATCTGTGGGCCCTCCTGGAGCGAGGATGGTGATCAACGTGGCCGAGTGGAACGGGCGCCGCCGACCTCGAAGCCGTGACTGCTGCCCCTCCGGAGTGAGGCTTCACGCGCGCCGCCGGTGTCGGCGACGCCCACGCTGCCAGGCGTTCACCCGCGCAGCCGTCGGCGAACGATTCCGACCGACCGGTGCAGCGCCCCGGGTTCGGTGGAGGCTGAAGCCACGGGAAGGTGGTCTTCGTGCCGGCACCGAGGAAGTACAACGACGAGATGCGTGAGCGGGCCAAGCGCATGGTCGGCCAGGCTCGCCAGCAGGAGCCTGGGCTGTCGGTCAACGCCGCGTGCAAGCGGATCGGACCGCAGCTGGGGATCCTGCCGGACACGCTGCGGGGTTGGTGCAAGCAGGCCGATATCGACGACGGGCTGGCGCCTGAGCCTGAGACCACGAGCGGCGACCACGACGAGTTGACCCGGCTGCGTCGGGAGAACGCCGAGCTGCGGCGGGCGAACGAGCCTCAAGACCGCGTCCGGCCCGCTTGAGGATCTCCACCTCGGTCTCGAATACCCGGTTGCGGCGGCGCAGCTCGCCCAGCTCGGCCTTCTCACAGGTGGTCAGCCCCCTCGGCGGGGCCGGTGTCGACATCGTTATGGCCATCCGTTCCTCTCGTGGGATATCGGCGCTCCGTCTGGTGGGCGGCCTTCTCACAAGGACCGGGCCACGAGTTCCTTCATGATCTCGTTGGAGCCGCCGTAGATCTTCTGCACCCGCGCCGAGGTGAACATGCGCGCGATCGGGTACTCGTTCATGTAGCCGTACCCGCCAAACAGCTGCAGGCAGCGGTCGGCGACCCGGTTCTGCACGTCGGTGCAGAAGAACTTCGCCATCGACGCCGACGCGGCGTCGAGCTCGCCCGCGACGTGGCGGGGGACGAACGCGTCCACCATGCTGCGGGCAGCCGTCACGTCGGCGACGCACTCGGCGAGTACGAAGCGGGTGTTCTGGAAGCTCATGAGGTTCTGGCCGAACGCCTGGCGCTCCTTGACGTAGGCGACCGTCTCGCGGACCGCGGCGGCGGCGGCCGCGGCGGCGGCGACCGCGATGATCAGGCGCTCCTGGGGGAGCTGGTTCATCAGCTGCCCGAACCCGCGGCCCTCCTCGCCCAGCCGGTTGCCCACCGGCACCTGCATGCCGGAGAAGAACAGCTCGCGGGTGTCCTGGCCGTGCTGCCCCATCTTGTCCAGCACGCGCCCCCGTTCGAAGCCTTCCAGGCCCTCGGTCTCCGCGACGATCAGGGACAGGCCCTTGCCGCCGTCCTCCTCGCCGGTGCGGGCGACGATGATCAGCAGGTCGCAGTGGGTGCCGTTGGAGATGAAGGTCTTGGCACCGTCGATGACGTAGTGGTCCCCGTCGCGGCGGGCCCGGGTGCGGATGCTCTGCAGGTCCGACCCGGTGCCGGGCTCGGTCATCGCGATCGCGCCGACGAGGTCGCCGGAGGCCATGCCGGGCAGCCAGCGCTGCTTCTGCTCCTCGGTGCCGAAGGCGGCGACGTAGTGCGCGACGATCGCGCTGTGCACCATGTTGGCCCACGCGTCGTCGCCGACGCGGGACTGCTCCTCGGCGAGGACGGCCTCATGCGCGAAGCTCGCGCCGCCGCCGCCGTACTCCTCCGGGATGCTGATGCACAGCAGGCCGGCGCTCCCGGCGGTCCGCCAGAAGTCGCGGTCGACCTGGTGCTCCGACGCCCAGCGCTCCTGGTGCGGCACGACCTCCTTCGCGACGAACGTGCGGGCGAGCTCGCGCAGGTCGTCCAGCTCCTGGTTGGCCCAGGGGGCGCGGTAGTCGTCGAGGATCATCGGGTGCTTCCTTTCATCTGCCGGTGAAGGCGGGTTGACGACGTTCGGTGAATGCGGACAGTCCCTCGCGGGCGTCGTCGGTGCCCAGGGCGAGCAGGAAGTTGCGGCGTTCGGTCGCCAGCCCCTCCTGCAGCGGCTGGTCGTGGGCCCGGCGGGCGGCGTCCGCGGCGAGGACCACCGCGCGCGGTGCGTTCCGCGCGATCCGGGCGGCCAGCTCGAGCGCGGCCGGGACGACCTGCTCGTCGTCGACCACGTCGGCGACCAGCCCGGCGTCACGGGCCCAGGCGGCGTCGACCGGGTCGCCGGTGAGCAGCATGCGCATCGCCTTCGGCTTGCCGACGGCGTGCACGAGCCGCTGGGTGCCACCGGCGCCGGGGAGGACGCCCAGCTTGACCTCGGGTACGGCGAACCGCGCGGAACGGCCGGCGATCGCGATGTCGCAGGCCAGCGTCAGCTCGCACCCGCCGCCGAACGCGGTGCCGTGCACGGCCGCGACCGTCGGCTTCGGGTAGCCGGCGAGGGTGTCGAAGAGCCGGTCGAACGGCAGCTCGTCGGTCGGCGAGGCGCCGATCATGGCCGGGACCTCGGTGATGTCCGCGCCCGCGCAGAACGCCGGCCCGGCGCCGGCGATCACGACGGCGCGCACCTCGGGGTCGGCGGCCGCGTCGGCGAGCCGGCCGGCCAGCTCGGCGACCAGGCCCCGGCTCAGGGCGTTGTGGGACGCCGCGCGCTGCAGGGTGAGCAGCGCGACCGGGCCGTGGCGCTCGGCGGAGACGAGGGTCTCGGTGAGCTGGTCAGTCATCGGCCCCTCCGTAGTGCCCGGCCCAGGTGGAGCGGATGACCTTCTTGTCGACCTTGCCGACGCTGGTCCGGGGGATCTCGGTGACGGTGGTGAACGACTCCGGCAGCTGCCAGGACGCGAACGCCGACGACAGGTGCGCGTGCAGCTGCTCCAGCGTCACCTCCTGGCCGGGGGCCGGGACGACGAGCACGAACGGCCGCTCCTGCCACTTGGGGTGCGCGAGCCCGACGACCGCCGCCTGGGCGACGGCGGGGTGGCTGGTCAGGAGGTTCTCCATGTCGATGGAGGAGATCCACTCGCCGCCGCTCTTGATCACGTCCTTGAGCCGGTCGGTGACCTTGAGGTAGCCGTCGGGGTCGATCGTGCCGACGTCGCCGCTGCGCCACCAGCCGTCCGCGAAGCGGTCGTCGGCGTCGGTCATGTTGTGGTACCGCGTGGTGATCCACGGGCCGCGCACGCAGATCTCGCCCTGGGAGACACCGTCGTGGGGCACGTCCTCGCCGGCGCCGTCGACGAGCCGGACGTCGACCAGCGTGGCCGGGAGCCCCTGCTTGCGCTTCAGTTCGAGCAGGTCGTCCCCGGACAGGCGGGCGCGCACGCTGGGCTTGTACCGGTTCACGGTGACCAGCGGCGTGGTCTCGGTCGCGCCGTAGGCGTGCACGATCTCGGCGCCGGTGAGCTCCGCGAAGCCCTTCATCAGCGACAGCGGCGGCTCGGTCGCGCCCGACAGCATCCGCAGCCGTCCCAGGTCGGGCTTGTCCTCCAGTGAGCGGATGTAGTCCAGCATCGGCCCGAAGATCGCGGGAGCACCGTTGGTGATCGTCACGTCCTCGGCGATCAGTGCGTCGGTGAGCGGCTTGATGTCGTCGGCCGTGTACCGCCCGGGCAGGACGATCTTGTTGGCGGTCAGGATCGCCGCCTGCGGCAACCCCCAGGCCTGCCCGTGGAACATCGGCGTGATCAGCATCGTGCAGTCGTCGAGCGTCATGCCGATGTTCGTGGCCAGCGAGAACGAGTGCAGGCAGATCGCGCGGTGCGAGTAGTAGACGCCCTTCGGCCGGCCGGTGGTGCCGGTGGTGTAGCAGGCACCGTAGGCCGAGCGCTCATCGATCTCCGGCCAGTCGATCCGCGGCTCGGCGGCGGCGACGAGGTCCTCGTAGTGGTGCACGTTCGGCAGGGTCGTGCTGATCTCGTCGAGCGGCTTGTCGGTCAGCACGACCCACGCCGTCACGCCGAGCAGGTTTGGTGCCACGGCCTCGGCGACCGGCAGCAGCGTCTCGTCCACGCAGACGATCGACGTCCCGCTGTCGGAGACGACGAAGGAGAGGTCCTCGGGGCCCAGGCGCAGGTTGAGCTGCACCATGACCGACCCGAGCCCGGGGATCGCCCAGTAGAGCTCGAAGTGCCGGCGGCTGTTCCAGTCGAGGATCCCGACCCGGGTGGCGGGTCCGGCGCCGAGACCGGCCAGGGCGTTCGCCCCGCGGACGATGCGGTCGTAGGCGTCCGCGTAGGTGTAGCGGTCCCAGCCGCCGTCCGGACGCCGGTGGACGATCTCGCGGTCGCCGTAGGTCCGGGCGGCGTGCCGGATGAGGGTGGTGGTGTTGAGCTGGACATCGTCGCCCATCGTGGACGGGTATCCCGTCACGACGGTGCGGCTCGGTGCGGGCACGCGGGACTCCTTCGTCGGTGCGTGTGGGATCAGGTGAGGCGTTCGATCACGGTGGCGTTGGCCATCCCGCCGCCCTCGCAGACGGTGACCAGGCCGTAGCGGGCGTCGCGGCGCTCCAGCTCGCAGACGAGCTGGGTGAGCAGGCGTCCGCCGGTCGAGCCGAGCGGGTGGCCGATGGCGATCGAGCCCCCGTTCACGTTGAGCTGGTCGTCGGGGTAGCCGAACTCGTCGCGCCAGAGCAGCGGGACGGGCGCGAACGCCTCGTTGACCTCGGCCAGGTCGATGTCGCCGATGCCGAGCCCGGCCCGGTCGAGCGCGGCGCGGGAGGCGGCGAGGACGGCCGTGAACTGCAGGACCGGGTCGTCGGCGGCGACGGTCATCGACACGATGCGCGCCCGCGCGGGCAGGCCCGCCGACTCCGCGTACGCGCGGTCGGCGACGAGCAGCGCGGCGGCGCCGTCGCTGACCTGCGACGAGTTCGCGGCGGTGATCGCCCCCGCGGGGTCGAAGACGGGCTTCAGCGCGGCCATCCGCTCCCGGTCGGGCGTGGCACGGATGCCCTCGTCGCGGGTCATCGGTCCGTCGGCGCCGTCGAGCGCCACGAGCTGGGACGCGAAGTACCCGGCCTCGGTGGCCGCGGCGGCACGCAGGTGACTGCGGACGGCGAACTCGTCGAGCTGCTCGCGGGTGTAGCCCCACTTGGCCACGACCAGCTCGGCGGACGGGCCCTGGGCCGGCAGGTTGCCGTCGAACCGGGCGAGCACCCGCTCGCCGTACCACTCACCCCGCGGCCCGCTCGGGTCGAACAGCGGACCGAGGTCGGTGCGCGACATCGACTCGAGCCCGGCGCCGATCGCGACGTCGTACTCGCCGGACTTCACGCCCTGCGCGGCGAAGTGGACCGACTGCTGGCCCGAACCGCACTGGCGGTCCAGCGTGGTGCCGGGCAGGCCGATCGGCAGGCCGGCGCCGAGCAGGGCGTTGCGGGCGACGTTGCCGGCCTGCTCGCCGCGCTGCAGCGCGCAGCCCACGACGACGTCGGCCAGGGTGTCCGGGTCCGCGCCGCTGCGGGGGACGAGATCGCTCAGGGTGTGCGCGAGCAGGTCGACCGGGTGCCAGTCGCGCAGCTGCCCGCCGCGCTTGCCGACCGGGGTCCGGACGGCGTCGACGATGACGGCTTCTCGGGTCATGGGGTGCTCCTGGTCAGCGGGCGCGGAAACCGGCGAGTGGGTGGACGACGAGGACGGTCCGGGAGTCAGGCATCCAGGGCCGCCCGGAGCTGGTTCTTGAGGATCTTGCCGGACGGGTTGCGCGGGATCGTGCCGATCGTGAGCTCCCGCGGAAGCTTGTAGCCGCTGAGATGCCGGCGTCCGAACTCGCGCAGCTCGTCGAGGGTGAGCGTGGTTCCCGGCGCGAGGTCGACAACGGCGACGACGACCTCGCCGTACTCCTCGTGCTTGCGCCCGATGACGGCCAGGTCGCCGATCGAGGGATGCGCGGCCAGCGCGCTCTCCACCTCGGCGGAGTAGACGTTGGCGCCGCCCGTGATGATGAGGTCCTTCAAGCGGTCGACGAGGGTGATGTAGCCATCCCCGTCGATCCGGGCGAGGTCGCCGGTGTGGACCCATCCGTCGCGGACGGTCTCGGCGGTCGCCTCCGGCATGCGCCAGTAGCCCTTCATCATCGACTCGCCGCGCATGATCATCTCGCCGACGTCGACCCGGCTCGACGTCGTTCCCGCTCGGGTCGACGACCCGCACCTCGGTGTTGGGCACCGCGACCCGGCCGCTGGCCTCCGGCCGCGCGACGACGTCGTCGTGGTGCAGCAGGATGCCGCCCGGGCCGCCCTCGGTCTGGCCGCACGCCTGCACGATCGAGGTGTCGGGCAGCGCCGTGACCAGGGCCTCGGCGGTGCTCGCGGGCATCGGTGCGGCGCCGTAAAGGCAGATCCGCAGGCGGGAGAGGTCGCGCGAGCCGAGGTCCGGCAGCCGCAGCAGGTGGGTGTACATCGTCGGGACGCCGAAGAAGAACGTGATCCGCTCGCGAGCGAGGACGTCCGCCACCGTGGCCGGTTCGAACGCCGGGAGGATCACATGGGTCGCCCCGAGCATTACCCCGTTCAGCAGCAGCATGTTGAGGCTCGCGGAGTGGTACAGCGGTGCGACGTGCAGCATCCGCTCCCCGTCGCGCAGACCCACGCCGATGCTGGAGTTGATCCCCACCCACAGCACCCGGCAGTGGTCGAACAGCGCCCCCTTGGGCCGGCCGGTGGTCCCGGACGTGTAGATGATCAGCGCGTCGTCGTCCGCGGAGACCTCGACGGGGGTGGGGCGAGCACCGCGGTCGCGTGCGGCGGCGCGGACGTCCTCGTATCCCTCGAAGGGGCCCAGCGCCAGCGGCTCCGCGGCGCCGGTCCGCCCGGGAAGCGACTGCCACGCCCGGACACCGGCCGCGACCTCCGGACCGAACAGCAGCAACCGTGCCTCGGTGTCGGAGGCCAGGTAGTCGATCTCCGGCGGGGCCGAGCGCGGGTTGATCGGCACCACGATCGCGCCCAGGCGCAGACCGGCGTAGACGGCGACGACGAACGCGTCGCTGTTGCCGGCCAGCAGGAGCATGCGGTCGCCGTGGGCGGGACCGCGGATGGCCGCCAGCTCGTCGACCTCGCGATCCAGCTCGGCGTAGGTGAGTGCCACGTCGCCGAACCGCACGGCGACGCGGTCGGGGCAGCGGCGGGCGGTGCGGGCGAGGACACCGGCGAGGGTGGTCATCGCACCTCCTCGAGGGTATCGTCGGCGACAGTGGGCCCGACCGCGATAATCGGGATGTCGAGCTCGTTGCCGAGCTTCTGCCAGTGCTTGCCCTCCGCCGTGGCGAACCGGGCGGTGAGCTCGGCGCGGGTCCGGCCGAGGGCGTCGCCGAGCCGGGCGGCGAAGTGCGGCTCGACCGCGCCGACGGCGACGTAGCCGTCGCTCGTCGGGTAGACCCCGTACGCGGGGATCGCGCCGCCGAGGGCGTCGCCGGGTCCGGTCAATCCGTGCCGCACGCTGGCGGCCGCGTCCCGGGCGACCCGGTCGAGCACGACCGGCTGGTGCACGGCGGCACCGCTGCGCTCGCGCAGGCGCAGGCCGGCGACGGCGACGAGGGCGGCGCGCTCCCCGCCGAGCAGGTCCGCGACCGGGACGGTGGGCATGGCCGGGGGCAGCAGCGTCCCGTGCGCGGCCTGGTAGGTCAGGTC
This sequence comes from Pseudonocardia sp. DxW, assembly GCF_058448985.1. Lineage (NCBI taxonomy): Bacteria > Bacillati > Actinomycetota > Actinomycetes > Pseudonocardiales > Pseudonocardiaceae > Pseudonocardia > Pseudonocardia sp. DxW. The sequence goes on from NZ_JBZFLK010000016.1 coordinate 52,377, forward strand.
GTGCCCGGCCTCCTCGGCGCGCTCGCCGTCGAAGCCGACGATCTCGACGTGCACCAGCCGGTGCCGGGCGACGCTCTTGCGCAGGCCCAGCCGGTCCAATGCCGCCGGGCGCATCGCGGTGAGCAGGACGTCCGCCGTCGCGAGCCTCTCCTCGAGCGCCTCGCGGCCGGCCGCCTCGCGCAGGTCGAGGCGCACGACCTCCTGCCCGTCGGCCAGCTCGCGGTACCACCCGGGGGCCGCGGCCTGCAGCCCGTCCCCCTGCGGCGGCTCCACCTTGACGACGTCGGCGCCGAGATCGGTGAGCCGCGCCGCGGCTGCCGGGCCCGGCAGGTTCGTCGCCAGCGACACCACGCCTACGCCGTCCAGCGGCGCGGCCGACCCTCGATCCACGTCGTCCCCTCCCACCGTGCTGTACGAATGTACAGTAGATTGGAGTGAGCGTATAGTTCGCTATGTGATCGACACAAGCGCGGGTTCGTAGGATGCGTGCCGTGACGACGGCAACCCGGGCGGCGAGATGAGTGAGCGGGAGCGAGCACAGTCGCCCCGCACCGAAGACCTCACGGCGCGGGCACGGATCCGCCACGCCGCCCTGGATCTGTTCGCAGAGCGAGGGGTCGACGGCACGCCGATGCGCGCGGTCGCGGCCCGAGCGGGGGTCACGGTCGGACTGATCGTGCACCACTTCGGCACGAAGGAGGCGCTGCGCGAGGCGGTCGAGCTCGACATCGTCGACCGTTTCGCCGAGGCGATCGCGACCGCGCCGGCGGAGGGGTCGGGCACGGACGTGGCCGGGGCCCGTGACCATGCCGTGGCCGCCATGCTCGCGGCGAGCCCGGCCGTCGTGGACTACCTGCGGCGCGCTGTGCTGGACCCGCACGGCGAACGCGGCGACCTCGTGAGCAAACTCAGCGCGCTTGCCGCGGACCAGGTCGGCGGCCTACGCCGCCGCGGCCTCGCCTCGCAGCGCAGCCCGATCGGCGAGCAGGTCCTCACGATCATGATCAGGCAGCTCGGGCAGCTGTTCCTTCAACCGCTCGCCGACCGGATCATCGACGAGTTCGGCCAGAGTTCGGACGATGCGCCGTCGCCCCTGATCATTGTGCGCCTGGAGAACCGAATCGACACGTCCACCAGTCAGTGAACCTGCGACGGCTGGATACGTCAGGGCGCGGCCGCAGATGCAGCCGAGTCGCGTCGCGACTCCGTCACGACTGACTGCTAGTTTTGACGGTCGCGAGGCTTGGCCTCGTGACCGCCGCGCTCACTGAGGTGTTCTCAGTAGCGCGGTGATCATGTTGTGCGGTTGTGTTCGACATGGAGCAGCACGAGCGCGGCAGCGGTGATTGCGCCAATCCGCCAGGGACACAGCGTGACTCGCCGCAACGCCGCGAAGGTGGACTTGAGCAGGGCGTTTCCTCGTTCGGCCAGCGCGCGGACGGCCGAGTGCAGGCTGTTGACGGTGCGCTGGTTGACCGTTCGCCCGCCGCCGGGGACGGGTTTGATCGGCACGGTGAGCCGGTCGGCCTCGCCTTCGTAGCCGAGATCGCCCAGCGCGGCGTGGGTGTCGTCGGTGAACGCGGCCAGGGTGTCGAGCAGACCGGAGTGGGTGCGAGCGCAGCGGGTGTCGTGCTCGCGGCCTGGTCGCACTGGGGAGGTCCACAACGGCCATCCGTCGGGTGCGGTGACGACCTGGATGTTGCCGCCGTGGCGGTGGTGCTTGCCCGACCACCACAGGTCCACCCCGGCGGTGGGTCCGAGCGCGCGGCACCGGCCGGTGGCGATCAGGGTGCCGTCGAGACTCACGTGGGTGTGCCCGGCTGCACGGGCGGCGAGCAGGGCGCCGTGGAGCCCGGGCGCGGCCGAGGCGAGGACGTCGATGCCTTCGTGCAGGTAGCGGTAGGCGGTCGCGGTGCTGACCTCGTGTCCGCTGCCAGGCGCACCACCCGGGTCGCGTCGAGGAACCATCGCAGGACCGGCACCGCTTGACCGACCGGGTCCAGGGCCCGGCGGCCGGCTCGGGTGCCGCGACGGGCGCGTTCGCCGGCCAGCAGCTCAGCCAGGTAACGCACGGTGGGTTCCCCGATCGGGAGTACGCCGGTGTAGATGACAGGATCGGGCACGCAGGACCTCGGTAGCGGAGTCGATCTTTGGTCGGACCGACCTGATCTACCGGGGTCCTGTCCAGTCTCCGGTCACCTCACCGCCCTCGGCGTGTCGCACGACCTGCCACCGCGCTACTGAGAACACCTCACTGAGCGTCCCGCAGAGCGATCCGCTTATGGGACGGCTCCTTTCGGGACCGTAGTGGGGACGGCGAGGTCAAGGCGGGTGTCCATGTCGAGGCTGAACCGGCCGTAAGGGTTGATGTTCGACCAGAACAGCGGAGTCAGGCCGCGCTGGTCGTCGATCTCGAGCCGAGCGGCCCAGCTCGGGTCGTCAAGGACGCGTTGGAGCAGCAGGGTGTTGATGTGCACGAGCGCGGACTGCAGCAGGTGCAGCGCGAGCATGGAGACCTCGGCGTGCTCGCGGTCGGGCCCGGCGAGGTCGCCGTCGTTGCCGTAGCGGATGACCCCGTTACCGGAGTTCCAGTGCTCGACGACCTGCAGCCCGCCGTGGACCTCGCGCCGCAGGTCGGGGTCGGCGAGGTAGTCGCAGGCGAAGATGGTGCGCACCGCCCGGCCGAGCTCTTCGAGGGCGGCGTAGGTGGGGTGCTTGGGCCCGCCCCGGGTGAACCGACGCAGGATCGACTCCGACTCCGCGGTCCCGAGCCGCAGCGCGGTGGCGTACTTGACCATCTGGTCGTACTGCTGGGCGATCAGCTCCCAGCGGATCGGGCGGGTCATCACGTCCCCGAGATGCGCGTACATGGCGGTGTCGTCGGGGCGGTAGAGCCGGATGGAGCCGATGTTCTTGAGCCGGGGCAGCAGCCGGAACCCGAGCAGCTCAGTGAACGCGAACCCGACGACCGAGGCACCGTGGGTGTCGACGTAATTGGTATCGATGCGCCGTTCGTCGTCGGTGTCGGTGCAGTGGCGCAGCAGGCCCTCGATCATGGCCGCGACCTCGGAAAAAGAGCAGGACTTGAGCTGCGAGTAGATGCACGTCGAGCGCCGCTCCACGTGCCAGTAGATCATTACGCCGGGGCCGCGGTAGCGCTGGTGCCACTCGGTCATCAGGTTCGACTCCCAGGAGCCGAACTTCTTGGAGTCCGAGGCGCAGGCGGTGCCCTGGCCCCACCAGGCCGGGTCGCGGGCGGCGAAGGTCGCCGAGGCGAGCTTGGTGACCGCGCGGCGCAGGTTGTCGCGGGTGACGAAGTGCCGGCGGACGTGCCGAAGGGCGGCGTCGGTCTCGCCGTGCTCGCCGGTGGTCACGACCTGCCGGATGCCGATGTTCGTCCCCAGGGCGAACAGCACCAGCAGGAGCCGGCGGCGCAGTGTGGCGCGGTCGATGACCTCGCGGGAGGCCACGGAGGTGAACCCGCTGGTGAAGTCGGTGAGGAAGTCGGCTTCCTTGGCGACGTCGAGCAGGTCCAGGGTGCCCCACCGGCCGATGACCTCCTGCTTGAGCGCGGTCAAGTTCTGGGGCTCGGCCAGCTTGTCGAGCTTCGGCACCCGAATCCAGGGCTCGCCGCTGCGACGTGTGACCGCGACACCGCCGGCGGTCCCGGTGTCGAGGGCGGCATCGAGGCCCTCGAGCCCGCCGGTCATGCGCTGCTTCAGGTCAGCGATGAACGCCGACGGATCGAGGGGTTGGCGAATGGCGGCGTAGTGGACCTCGCGACTTGTCTCGAAGTCGCCGGGTAGGTCGTCCTCGGGGTTGCGCCACCGGCCGGCGCCGTCGACGTAGACCTCGCGGCGGCGCAGGGCGTCGCGCAGCGCGACCAGCACGCACAGCTCGTAAGGGATGCGCTCGACCCGACCCTGCTCGTCGACCACGGCGTCGCGCCATGCGCCCGGGACGACACCGTCGAGCGGGACCGGGGTGGCCGTGTCGTAGAAGCGGGTCTTGCCCGAGATCGACGCCCATCGACCCAGCAGGGCCAGGGCCTGCATCACGGGGCGGTAGGCAGTGTTGTTGCAGCGGAACTTCATCGCCCCGAGCAGCGCGGGCAGCATCTGGCGATAGTGATGGGAGTACGACGAGCGCAGCACCACCCGCACCCGGGCCTGGAAGGCGCGCTCGTTGGCCTTGGCCTCGCGGACCAGTTCGCGCAGCGTCCTCTCGGCCACTACCGGGTACAGCGCCTCGCGCACCAGCTCGTCGGGGTGCTCAACGGCGGCCTCGGCCAGGCGGAACAGGATGCCTTCCTTGCCGCGGACCCGGCGCAGGTCTGCGGTCAGCTCCCGATCGACCCGCCGCTCTGCCCGGGTGTTGATCTTATGGACCAGCCCGATCAGCAGGTCGACCAGTGCGTCAGTGATCTCGGTCTGGCGCCGCCAGCACAACGCGGTCAGCAGCGTGAGCCGCACCTCCCGGGGCGCGGCCTGCAAGTCCGAGGGGTAGGAGCGCGTGGCGCGGGCTCGCCAGGCGTCAACGAGCTTCTCGCTCGCACCGGCGAACAACCCGCCCGGCAGCCCGAGCCCGGTCACGGCAGCGAGCTTGTCCAGAACAGGTGTCCGAGGAAGCGTGGCCAGACTCGCGGTGCGGCGGGATAGCCGGGTGGGGGACCTGAGAGGCGTGGGCGGGAAGTGACCAGTGGGTGTTCAGGTCGTGGGGGTCAGGTAGCGGCCGACCAGGGAACCGGCCACGTCGGTGACGTGGTCGATGATCTGCTCGGCGTCGGCGGTGATGGTGCCGGTGTTCCAGGCGGTGACCAGTTCGGCGAAGCCGCCGACGCCGATCAGGGTGCTCATGCGCAGCGCATTCTCGTCGGTGCTGGGGGCGAGGAGGGGTCCTGCGTAGTCGACGAGCAGGTCGGTAAAGGTCTGCAGGGTGTCGCGGCGCCGCTGCTCAAGCGCCGCGCTTCCGGCGTTGTCGCCGAGGATGATGCGGGCGTGGCCGGGATTGCGCTGCAGGTGGGCGACGATCGCGGCGATCGCGGCGCGGAGTTGGGCGATGATGTCCTGCTCGATCTCGGTGGCGAACGCGTCGAGCACGAGGGCCACCAGGTGATCGCGGCCCTGGTCCCAAACCGCGAGCAGTAACGCGTCGCGGTCGGTGAAGCTCTCGTAGAAGTAGCGGTCGGTCAGACCGGCGCGGGCGCAGACCCCGCGCATGGTGACCGCGGCCCACCCTTGCTCGCCCCAGATGTCGCCGGCGGCGGCCACGAGACGTTCGTGGCGCTCGGCCTGGCGTGCTTCGGCGCTGCGCCCGCCGTAGGTCCCGGTCCGCGTCCGTGTCTGCACGCTTCCCATCTTGACGGATGGACGCCGCACCGGTCTAATCTGACACCATGCGCCATCAGAGACGGCGGGTGCCCTCAGACCGTGTGGGCTCCTGGCGGGCACGGTGGGTCGCTCGCGCGCTGTCGGTGGGGGTCCGCCCGCTGGTCGAGGTGTTGCCCGACAGCCCGGCCGGGATCCGCACCGCTCGCCGTGTGGTGGCGGGGTTCTTGGCGGTGGTGAGTCGCCCGGACCCGCAGGCGGTGGTCACCCGGATCGACGAGCCGGCTGCGGGCGGGGCCCGGGTGCGCGGCGAGTGGGTGCGCGTACGGGAGGCAGCCGCGCCGGGCGAGGCGCCGCGATCTGTCGGCGTGGGGCCGGCGGTGTTCTACGTGCACGGCAGTGGTTTCGCGGTGGCCTCCGCGCGCACCCATCGGGGCATCACCTCGCGGTTGGCGCGGTTGACGGGACTGCCGGTGTTCGCGTGCGACTACCGCCTTGCCCCGTCGCATCGGTTCCCCGCCGCGGCCGACGACGTCGAGGCCGCGTTCGGCTGGCTACTTGAGCAGGGCGTCGACCCGGCGCGGGTGGTGCTGGCCGGCGACTCGGCCGGGGGCCACCTGGTGGTGGACCTGGCCGCCGAGCTGCGCCGCACCGGCCGACCGGGCCCGGCAGGGCTGGTGCTGTTTTCCCCGCTGATCGACCTGTCGTTCGCCCGCGCCCGCGCCCGGGAACGCCGTGCCGGGCGGGACCCGATGGTGTCGGTGGCGCGGGCGCAGAGGCTGGTGTCGCTCCACCTCCGCGCTGCCGACCCCGCCTCGCCGCGTTTGCGATTCACCCCCGACACGGTGGCGGGGCTGGCGCCGATGCTGATCCACGCCGGCGGCGCCGAGGTCCTGGCCGATGACGCCACGCACCTGACCAGCCTGGTCCGCGCCGCGGGCGGCGAGGCCCAGCTTCGGGTGTGGCCGGGACAGGTGCACGTGTTCCAGGCTTTGACCGGCGTGGTCCCCGAAGCCACCCGCGCCCTGCACGAGGCCGCCGCGTTCATCCACCGCCAGCTACTCGAGGGCCGCCCTCGGCTCGAGGAGTGCTCATGACCCTGCTTCCCCCCGGCTGCACCCCGGCCGAAACCCCCCGCACCGGGCGATCGAGGGTCCCGGCCCGGGCGGTGGTCACCGGCGCCGGCGGCGGGCTCGGGCGGGCCTTCTGCCTGGAACTGGCCGGCCGCGGCGGGCGGGTGATCTGCGCTGATGTCGACGAGGCCGCGGCCAAGGAGACCGTGCGGCTGATCGACAGCCGGAGCCCGGGCCGCGGTGAGGCGATCGCGGTGCGCTGCGACGTCACCGACCTCACCGAGGTCCGACTGCTCGGCGACGCCGCGTGGACCTGGCTGGATGGCCCACCCACGTTGGTGGTCAACAACGCGGGCATCGGTACCGGCGGTGACCCGATCGGCGATGACGACCTCGACGACTGGTACGCCGCCCATGCGGTGAACTTCTGGGGCGTGGTGCACGGCTGCCACGTCTTCACCCCGATGCTGCGCGCCGCCGGCGGGGGTGGGGTGCTGAATGTGGCCTCGGCGGCGAGTTTCGCCGCCGCCCCTCGGATGGGGGCCTACTCCACCAGCAAGGCCGCGGTCCTCGCCCTCTCCGAGACTTTGGCCGCCGAGACCGCGGGCTCGGGGGTCACGGTCAGCGTGCTGTGCCCGACGTTCATCCGCACCGGCATCGTCGAGGGCGGGCGTATCAGCAGCGAGGCGAGCGGCCTGGCCGCGCGGCTGATGAGCGCCACCGGCCGCGCTCCCGCCGATGTCGCCCGCACCGCTCTCGACGCCTACGACCGGGGCCGGCTGCACGTCCTGCCGCAGTGGGAGGCCCGCCTGCTGTGGCGGGCGAAACGCGCCCTGCCCGGCCCCTACACGCGCGTGACGGGCCTGTGTGTCCGGCTCGCGACCGCCCTGACCCGTCACGGAGGATGACCATGAGCCACGACTTCACTGCCATGCTCGCCAAAATCAAGGCTCGGCAGTGGGCGCTGGTCGACATCGACTGGGACGCCCCCGGTGCCGAGACCATCACCGACGCCCAACGCGATCAGCTCAAGGCGTTCATGGCCGACCTGGTGTGGGTGGAGAACATCGGCGCTCGCGGGTTCGCCGCGATGGCAACCAAGGCCGAGGACCCGACCCTGAAGGAGGTCTACCGGTACTTCCATGCCGAGGAGCAGCGCCACGCCAATGCCGAGCTCGCCCTGATGCGCCGCTGGGACATGCTCGAGGACGGCCAGGTGCCCGAACCCAACATCAACGTTCGACTGGCGATCGAGTGGCTCGACCGCTACAGCGACGACCTGTCGCTGTCGGTGCTGGGCACGATCATCCCGATGCTCGAGGTCGCCCTCGACGGGGCCCTGGTGAAGTTCCTGCTCGACGAGGTCGCCGACCCGGTCTGCCACGAGGTCTTCGCGAAGATCAACGCGGACGAGTCGCGCCACCTCGCGGTCGACTTCCAGGTTCTGGACATGCTGGGCAACGCGCCGCTGCGCCGGGTTGTGATCAACTCGGCGGGTTCGGTGCTCAGCCCGAAGGTTCTGCTCGGAGTCCTGATGTACATCCCGCTGCTCAACCGGGTCCGCGACAACATCGTGGGCATGGGGCTGCCCGAGAAGAACCTCTACCGGGCCATGCAGCGCTACGCCTCCAACGGCGACCGCAGCGCCGGCACCCGTCGGCTGCCGCTCTACCAGGTGTTCAAGCGCCACGCCGCCGTGGTGCCGGACCGCTCGCACCCGTATCACCACATGGCCGACCTGATGGTCCGCGCCAGCGACCGCATTCCCACCCGCCTGCTGGGGCGCACCCCGACCTGGACCAGGGAACTGACCCACGAGCCGGTGTCGCGGTGAGCGCCCGGACCACCCACCCGGCCGAGGATCAGCACGAACCCGGGGAGACCTCATGACCCAGGCACACGACCGGGACGCCGCCGGCGACCCCGATTCGGGATCACCGGCCGCGGTGCTGGTCGTCGGCGCCGGGTTCGCCGGGCTCGGCACCGCGATCCGGCTGCGTCAGGCCGGGATCACCGACATCGTGATCCTCGAGCGCAGCCGCGAGGTCGGCGGCACCTGGCGCGACAACACCTACCCGGGCGCCGCGTGCGATGTGCCGTCGTTGTTGTACTCGTTCTCCTTCGCCCAGAACCCGGACTGGTCGCGTACCTACTCGGGCAGCGCCGAGATCCTGGACTACATCCACGGGCTGGTCGAGCGCTTCGACCTCGGCAAGCTGATCCAGTTCGACACCGAGGTCACCGGCCTGGTCTGGGACGCCGAGGACGGGACCTGGACCGCGCACACCCGCGGCGGGCGCACCGTCACCGCCCGCGCCGCGGTGATGGCCGCCGGACCGCTGTCCAACGCAAGCCTGCCCGACATGCCCGGCCGCGACACCTACACCGGCACCGTGATCCACTCCGCGCGCTGGGACCACACCTTCGACCCCACAGGCAAGCGGATCGCCGTGATCGGCACCGGCGCCAGCGGCGTGCAGATCATCCCGTCGCTGGTGGAGCAGGCCGCGCAGGTCAAGGTCTTCCAACGCACCGCGGGCTGGGTGATCCCGCGCCTGGACCGGCAGCGGTCAGAGGCGTCGAAGACCCTGTTCCGGGCCGCCCCGAGCCTGCAGAAACTCGCCCGGCAGGCTTGGTTCTGGGCCCACGAGGTCTTCGCGCTCGGAGTGGTGTGGACCTCGCTGGCCACCACCGTGCTCGAGCGGCTCGCCGGCGCCTACCGGCGTCGCCAGGTGCACGACTCGTGGCTGCGCCGCCAGCTCACCCCAGACTACCGCGCCGGCTGCAAACGGATCTTGGTCTCCAGCGACTACTACCCTGCGCTGCAGCGCGACAACTGCAAGCTGATCACCTGGCCGATCGCCAGCCTCTCGCCCCGCGGCATCCGCACCGCCGATGGCATCGAGCACGAACTCGACGCCATCGTGTTCGCCACCGGGTTCGACGTGTGCAAGACCAGCGCCCCGTTCCCCGTGCACGGGGTCGACGGCGCCAGCCTCGACGACGCCTGGGCCGAGGGCGCCCACGCCTACCGCAGCGTGACCACCGCCGGGTTCCCCAACCTGTTCCTGACCTTCGGGCCGAACTCCGGACCCGGGCACAACTCCGCGCTGGTCTACATGGAATCCCAGATCGCCCACATCACCGGGGCCGTCAAGGTGCTCGTCGACCGCGACCTGCGCGCCCTCGAGGTCCGTCGCGACCGCGAGCAGGACCACAACCGCTGGCTGGCCCGCCGCCTGGCCCGTACCACCTGGAACTCCGGATGTCACAGCTGGTATCTGACCGCCGACGGCCGCAACACCACCATGTACCCCGGCTTCGCCACCCAGTTCGCCAAACACACCGCATCCATCGACCTCGCCGACTACCAGATCCAGCAGCGCTCAGTGTCCTCACTTGGCGTACAACCTGACCTTGGAGGGCGTCTGTGAGCGTCGTGATGGAGCGCGCTACCCGGGCCGCGCGAGAGCGCCTCTCGTCGGTGCTACTGGCCCCGCTGCCGACCCGGGTGGACGAGAAACTGCTCGGCCGGGCCCGCCGGGGCCGCGTCGCCGACCTGGCCCCGGCGCCGGAAGGCTCGGGCCTGCGGTCCGTTCCCGGCAACCGGGGACTTCCGCTGCTCGGACACACCCTCGACTACATCCGCTTCGGTGCCGAGTTCACCCGGGCCCGCCGGGCACGGTTCGGGCCGGTGTCCTGGACGGGGTTCCTGGGCGAGCGGATCGTGCAGGTCGCCGGGCCCGAGGCCACCCACACAGTACTGGCCAACGCGGACAAGGCCTACTCCCAGCAGGGCTGGCAGTTCCTGATCGACCGCTTCTTCCATCGCGGGTTGATGCTTCTCGACTTCACCGAGCACCGCGCCCACCGCCGGGTCATGCAGCAGGCGTTCACCGCCGAACGGCTCGCCGGCTACATCGGGCAGACGGTGCCGTGCGTACGGGACACCGTGCCTGCCTGGCCGACCGACCGGCCCGTACGGCTCTATCCGGAGCTCAAGCGACTGACCCTGGACATAGCCACCCGAGTGTTCATGGACGAACACACCGGACCGGAAACCGAGCGGATCAACAAGGCCTTCGTCGACTGCGTGCGGGCCGCCAGCTCACTCGTGCGCTGGGACGTCCCCGGCACCCGCTGGCGGGCCGGTCTACGTGGGCGGGCGATCCTGGAGCGCTATTTCGAAGCGAACCTGCCCGCCAAGCGGGCCGGCGCTGGGGAGGACTTGTTCTCGGCGCTGTGCCAGGCCCGCACCGCCGACGGCGAGGAGTTCAGCGACGCCGACGTCGTCAACCACATGATCTTCCTGATGATGGCCGCCCACGACACCTCCACCATCACCAGCGCCGCGGTCGTCTACTACCTCGGGGCGAACCCGCAGTGGCAGCAACGGGCCCGCGAGGAGTCGCTCGCATTGGGGGAGGCCCCGTTGGACATGGCTGCGCTCGAGTCCCTCGGCACGCTGAATCTGGTGATCAAGGAATCGCTGCGGCTGGTCGCGCCGGTCCCGGTGGTCATGCGCAAAACCGTGGCCCCGACCGCGCTGGAGGGCTACCACATACCGGAGAGCACGTTGGTCATGGTCGCCGGCGCGGTCAACCACTTCGACCCGACGTGCTGGAGCGCCCCCGACACCTTCGACCCCGACCGGTTCGCCGAACACCGTCGCGAGGACCGCAACCACCGCGACGCCTGGATCCCGTTCGGCGGCGGAGTCCACAAGTGCATCGGCATGGCATTCGGCACCCTCGAGGTGGCCGCGATCCTGCACGAGATGCTGCGGACCTACCGCTGGAGCGTCGACCCGGGCTATCGGCCGCGCTGGGACAACACCTCGCTGCCCGTGCCCGCCGACGGGCTCCCGCTGAGCCTGAGCCCGCTCGCCGGCCGGCCGGAGCCGTCGTGACACCCCGGGGGCTCGTGGTGGGAGACCCGGTCGCGGAGCAGGCCCTGTTCGAGGTGCTGCTCACCGACCACGGGCAGCCTGGCCCCTACGAGGGGTATCGGCGCTTGCGGGAACGGGCGGCGAGGTTGCGGACCTCGGCCGGGCTGGTGGTGCTCAGCGGGTACGGCGACTGCGAGGCCGCGCTGCGCAACCGTGAGCTGGGCAAGGTCGACGAATCGTTGGGGTTCCAGCTCGCCGGGGTCCCGGAGGAGCTGCAGCGTCGGGCGCTGCGCCGGTTCCGGCGCACCATGCTCTTTCGTAACCCGCCCGACCACACCCGGCTGCGGCGACTGGTGTCCTCGGTGTTCACTGCCCGCCACGTCGAGGCCCTGCGCCCGGCCGTGGTGCACCGCATCGACGAGCTGCTCGACGGCTTCACCGGACGCGACGTCGTCGACGTGATCAGTGATCTCGCGCTGCCACTGCCGGTGTCGGTCATCGGGGACCTGCTGGGCATCCCCGACATCGACCGCGCCGCCGCGGCGCCGTGGGTGCGCGACCTGGTGGCGCCGCTGGAACCCAGCGCCGACCTCGCTGCGGTGCAGGCGGCGGTGGACGCCGAAGACCACCTCGCCGAGTACTTCGCCGACCTGCTCGCCCACAAGCGCCGACGACCCGGCGACGACCTGCTCAGCCGGCTGGCCACCGCCCGCGGCGACGACCAGCTCGACGACGACGAGTGCGTTGGCACCGCGATCCTGCTGTTCGCCGCCGGGTTCGAGACCACCACCAACCTGGTCGGCAACGGTCTCGCCGCCTTGCTCGGCGCACCCGACCAGCGCGACCTGCTGCGTGACCGGCCCGACCTGGCCGGCCCGGCGGTGGAGGAACTGCTGCGCTTCGACGCCCCGGTACAGACAGACGGCCGGACCGCGCTCGCCGACACCACCGTCGGCGACCTCGACGTCGCCGACGGCCAGGTGGTTCTGCTGCTGCTCGGCGCCGGCAACCGCGACCCGGCGGTCTTCACCGACCCCCACGTCCTCGACATCACCCGCTCGCAGGCCACGTCGCTGTCGTTCGGCGGCGGGCTGCACTTCTGCCTCGGCGCGCCGCTGGCGCGCATGGAAGCCGAGGAGCTGTTCCCTCGCCTGCTGGCGCGCTTCCCGCGCCTCGAGTCGGCGAGCCCGTCGACGTGGCGGACCGGCCTGTCCTTCCGCGGGCAATCACACCTGCCGCTCCGTCCGGGGCCCCCGGTCGCGGCCTGACCGACCCGACTCATCGACCGCTCGATTCAGCTCGGAGGACCCCATGACCGCCACCCGACCCCCCTGGATGAACACCGACCTCGACGACTTCCGCGACATGGCCCGCACCTTCTGCGACAAAGAACTCGCCCCGCACCAGGAGCGATGGATGGACCAGAAACAGGTCGACCGCGAGCTGTGGACCAAGGCCGGTGAGGTCGGGCTGCTGTGCCTGTCGATCCCCGAGCAGTACGGCGGTGGCGGCGGGAACTTCGCGCACGAGGCGGTGCTGGTCGAGGAACAGGCCGCCAGCGGGGACAGCTGTTGGGGGGTGGCCCTGCACAACGCGATCGTCGCCCACTACGTGCTGGCCTACGGCACCGAGGAGCAGAAGAACAGCTGGCTGCCCAAGCTCGCCACCGGCGAATGGGTCGGCGCCATCGCGATGAGCGAACCCGGCACCGGATCGGACCTGCAGAACGTGCAGACCAAGGCCGTGCGCGACGGCGAGGACTACGTGCTCAACGGCGCCAAGACGTTCATCACCAACGGCGGCCAGGCCGACGTCGTCCTCGTGGTCGCCAAGACCGACCCCACTGCCGAGTCTCAGGGCATCTCGCTGCTGGTCGTGGAAGCCGAGCGCGAGGGGTTCGGCCGGGGCCGGATCCTGGACAAGGTTGGGCTCAAGGGCCAGGACACCGCGGAGTTGTCCTTCGACGACGTCCGGGTCCCCGCCGCCAATCTGCTCGGCGAGGCCGAGGGCCAGGGGTTCATCCAGCTGATGCAGCAGCTACCGCAGGAACGGCTCCTGATCGGCATCACCTCGGTCGCCGCGATGGAGATGGCGCTGCGCGAGACCCTGCGCTACACCAAGGACCGGACCGCCTTCGGCCGCGAGGTGTTCTCGTTCCAGAACACCCGCTTCACCCTGGCCGAGGCGGCCACCGAGGCACGCGTGTGCCGGGTGTTCCTCGACGACTGCATCGTCAAGCACCTGGCCGGAGAGCTCGACATCCCCACCGTGGCGATGCTCAAGTGGTGGACCAGCGAGCGCGCCATGCGTGTGATCGACGAATGTGTGCAGCTGCACGGCGGCTACGGCTACATGAGCGAATACAAGATCGCCCGGGCTTGGACCGACCAGCGCGTCCAGAAGATCTACGGCGGCACCAACGAGATCATGAAGGAGATCATCTCCCGGAGCCTGTGACGGCCCCCAGCCACCGGCGAGGGCACCCCTGATATCGACCGCTCAAGGGGACCGCCGGTCGAGAGGGCGGCGTCACGGGGCTGTCTCGCCCGTGGCGGATGAGTCGGTGCCGCCGCCGGCGACGGCGGTAGCCGCGGAGATGTGAGGGGCGATACGAGCGATGTACTCACCGAACCCGGCGTCGACGTGCCGACCGAGGGGCTCGGCTCAGCGTCCGCTCGCTGGTCGAGCTGAGCCTGGTGGCCGAGCACCGGCGTGGACATGGCGCGCTGTAGGGCGCGCTGGGGGCCGGGGTGATCAGTCCGGTGCGGCTGCCGCCGGGCACTGACCGCGCTGCCGTTGCCGCGGACCGCCGATCGGGCGGAGCGTGCTGGCGGTGGATGTGTCGCCGTGGCTGCGTTCGGATGCTCCGACCAGCGCGGACCGGCGGTTCTGTCACGTCTACGGCCGCGGCAAGGGCAACGCCCAGCTGATCCCGTACACGTTTGTCGCCGCCCTCGAACCGGGCCGCAGCTCGTGGACGGCGCTAATTGACGTGTCCGGATCGGAGCCCGCGACGACGACGCCACCGCGGTCACCGCCGCCCAGCTGCGCGCGATCGTCATCACGAAGTGCGGTTGAGTGCTAGCACTGGAGCTCGCCTCCTCACACCCCGCTGGCCGGTTCGACTTACCGGGCTCAGCGGCTGGTCGAGGCCAGCGTGTCGGCCAGCTCCTGTGCTGGCTGCCTCGTGGCTACCGGTTCACGGAGCACACGCCGGCACGTCGTCAAGGCGCGTGGCCAGTTGATGGCTACGCCGCCGCAGGTGGTGCCGTTCTGGTCGATGGCGATCTCGGCGAAGGAACGGTTGTTGCCCTGTCGTGCTACTCGCAGACAGCGTTTCGCGGCGCCAGCCTGGCCTACGACCTGAATTTTCCAGTCGTACTGGTTGGTCCAGACGTAGTCGACCGGGTCATGGGCACGGAGATCGTCAGGATGGGTGAGATTGTGAGCGACGATTCCTGCTTGTTCGACGGCGTTCGTCCAGTGTTCGGCGCGGACGCTTGTCGTGGTGTCGGGTCGCCGCCAGCGGGCGACGTCGCCGACGGCCCAGACGTGTGGTGCGCTAGCCGAGTGGCCGAACTCGTCGCATAGAACACCGTCATTGACCGCTACGTCGCTGGGGGCCAGCCACTCGTCGTTCGGTACGGCTCCGATACCGAGGACGACGGTGCGTGCGCGGCGCACCGACCCGTCGGTGAGGTGGACCTGCACTCCCGGTGGGTGGGGCATGATTCTCGTTACACCGGTTCCGAAGCGGGTCTTGACACCCCTGTCGCGGTGCAGGTCGAACACGGACCGTGCGACGTTTGCGGGCAGGATTCGGGTCAGCGGCATATCAGCGGGGTCGATGAGAGTGACGTCGGTGTGGCCGATGGACACTGCTGTGGCGGCGACCTCGGTACCGATGAAGCCGGCTCCGACGATGACCACGGGGCCGTCTTCCTGCAGGGCGTAACGGAGGGCGACGGCGTCCGAGGCGGATCGCAGGAGGTGCACGCCTGCCGGTGCGCCCCAGACCGAGGGGCGGGCTGCGGCGCCGGTGGCGACGACGAGGTCGTCATAGGTGACGGTGCGGCCGTGGGTCATGGTCACGGTGCGCTGTGCCGCGTGCAGGGTCATGGCGCGGTGGCCGAGCAGCAGTTCGAAGTCGGACTCGGCGGTTTCGCTGGCGGACAGCAGTCTGATCTCGTCCATGCGCTGGTCGCCGGCCAGGAGCGACTTGGACAGGGGCGGTTTGTCGTAGGGCGGTGTGGAATCTGCGTCGGCGATGAGGATCTCGCCGTCGTATCCGGAGGACCGCAGTGCCTGCGCAGTGCGGATCCCGCCCACCGAGGCGCCCACGATCAGAGTTGTCGGCATGCGCTCTCCTTGTCGATACGGTTTTGGGTCGAGTCGGTGCGGTAGTGGGTGCCGACGATTTGTTCGAAGTCGAGCAGGATCGCGTTGAGTTCATCGCTGTGGCGAATTGGGGCGACCAGCTGGTAGCCGGTGATCACCGAGCGACCGAGCACGGCGAGTCGTCGGGCGGTGCCAGCCTCGGCGATCAGGTCGTACAGCAGGGCGAATAGTGCAGAGTGCCATAGTTCGTCCACCCGTTGCTGGGCGTCTGCCACTGTGGCGTTGGTCGCGGCCCATAACCGCATGCCGGCATCAACGGCGTGGTCGAGTGCGAGCACGCTGGAGCGGTGGCGGAGCAGCCCGGTGCGCGATGTCCCGTCCGACAGGCCAAGGGCACGCACCTGATTTCCGTGCTGGGTCTCCCAGCGCCCGACCACGGCTTGGGTGTAGCCGTGGAAGTTGCCGAAGTGGTGATAGAAAGACCCGCTTGTCGTGCCGAGAGCCGCGCACAGTGTGGTGATCTTGAGATCAGAGGGGCCGTCGGCGGCCAGGATCTCCAGGCCTGTTTTCACGTAACAACGGCGCGACACCCCCGGGCTCGGCGTGTGGGATCGATCCGGGTCGTTCGGTGGGCCGCCGGTTCCTGACACGTTCTCAGTCGGTGAGGCGCAGAGCCCGTGTCGGGCACTGGGCGACGGCCTCCTGGACGGCCGGGCGATGATCTTCGCCGGGAGTGGCGTCGAGTAGGTCGACGTAACCGTCGTCGTTGACTTCGAAGATGTCCTCGGCGAGGGCCTCGCAGACACCGTGTCCAGTGCAGGCGTCGAGGTCGAGATGGATACGCATGGCTGACTTTTCCTGTTCGTCGTGGTAGGTGTGCGCGAGTTCAGTCAGTCGAGGCCAACCGGCAGGCCACGCACCGATCGACTCGATGCGCGGGCCCCGGGCGAGCAGCCCGGCCAACAGCGTCTGCCTAAGTGGCCCAGAACGCCCGCGAGGAGATAAAACGCCAGCAGATCCGGGATCCAGCCGCCGAGCGGGTCAAGTGCTGGTGGTCATCGTGGACGCTCCGATCCTTATCGTCGCCCGGCGCGGCGCGACCGCCGAGTCCCTACCTGCACCAACACCACCGTGGACACGAACCCACCTATTGTCAAGACAGACAGGGTCATCGCGTAAGCTTCCGAAGCGGCGTCGGCCAGCGGAGTTCGGACGGGCCGCGCGGACCTGGTGCCGGGCCTCATAACGTGTTCTCACCGCCGATGGGCGCGACGAACTGCCTACTGCTCACCATCGTCACCGCGCGGTCATCAGTGCCATTGACACACGGGGAAACTCGCCGATGCGATGATCACTGTGCGACCCGACGTCTCACCCGGGGACGCTCACGACGCCGCCGAGACCTCCACCCGCCTCGCCATCAGCCATGTCGTGCTACCTCTGCCCCGGGACGTTGCCTCGATGAACGCCGCCAACGCGGCGTCCCCGAGCGCCCGCGACGACGGCGGCCGTGCCCGGACCGCGCGGTAGTTGCTCGGGGCGATCGACACGCCGTGCTCAGCGATGCGGCCCGCGAGCGCGCCACCAGCGCCGGGATGCGGCAAAAGGAGGCGGTTGCACGGCCACTGGCGCCGAGGTCCGCGATGTCGTGCGCTGACTCGGCCCCCACGGCTGGTGTCTCAACCCACGAGAGCTCGGCCTGGTCCAGGCCGAGAACGGCTTTGGATCCGCCGTCAACCTCCCCGATCGTCATGTCGTGTGGCTGCTACGTTACGTGGTGTGACGGAGTCAGTTCCTCGGCGAGTCACCCTGCTCGCTCCCGCCCGGGCGTGACCCGGCCTGGTCGGGCTGGTCGCTGAGCCGACCCCTGCTGATCTCGATTACGCGCGGGAGATCTACACGCCCCACGGTCTGGGCCCAGCCCATGGTCAGGTGCTCGTGCGCTGGCAGCCCGACCAGCCGGAGAAAGGCACTTGGCACTGGCCCGACGAGCTGCGCGAGCTCCCCGCTCGAGTGTACACCGGCCGTGCCACTCTCCAGACCTCGCGGGACACGGCCGGTGGTGTCCAGCCTCGGCAGTGAGGTTCGTCCGCTTCCTCGGTGCCCTTCTTATTGCCCTGATCGCGTTCGTCCTCGGGGCGCTGGCGGCGAGCGCACGCGCGTTGTGGTCGGCTGGGGGCCGGTGCGGCCGCGCCCGGTGGCATGGCATGGCCGGGGCGAAGCTCTGGCCGCAACGCGGCGACGCCCTGCGCTGACCGCGCACCGTATAGTCGTTGCCCCGGTTTCGGGCCCGTCACGGGCCCGAAACCGAGACGGTGGCAGAGGACAGAGGCACCAGCGAGCGTCCCCCGGGTCCCCCCAGAGGGGCGCCCTTCCGCCCGCTCATGTCGCGACGACTTCGAATGCCTGCCCGAGGACCAGGACCCGGACCCGGACAAGGGCGAGTTGCACACCGCCGGGTAGGCATAGTGGGGGCGGGGCTACGCGGCCGGCGATAGCGCCTCGTCGCGGCTCATCAGTCTCCGTTGTGGAGCGCACTGGTCGCGCAAGGGAGCCGGTAGGTGCTCCGCCTGGTTGCCTCGCGGACGAGGTCGGCCGGCGTCAGCCGAACGGTCAATCGACGGTAGCCCGAACGGAGCTGTACCGTGGCGACCGGCCTGCTCAGCGGCAGACTCACGGCCGCGTCCCTGCCCCACCCCCCGAGGCACGGGCGCGGCCGTTCCCGTGAAGCTGAACGGCCGGGCCTGCAGGGGTACCCGCCGACCTCGCCGTCGGTCGGCGCCGCCAGGGTGGTCCAGTCCGCCGGGTCCACGGCCTGTTCGGGTTCACGGTGCTCGACGTGGTTGCGCAACCGCCAGCGCACGACGTGGCGGTCGCCCGCTCAGTGCCGCGCCCGGACCGGAGTGCCCGACACGCTGGTGCTCGGGTGCCGCGCCGGCGTCGAGCTGCTCGTGCTTGGACGCGGCCGCGGAAGAACAGCGAGACCCGCCATGACCAGCAACATCCCACCCAGACGTGGCGGCTGAGCGGGGACACGTCGTCAACCACCGTCCTCCTCGGCGAGCCGTTGGAACAGCTCTCGGCGTCCCTGCTCGCGACGGCTGTAGGTCGCCTTCCGAACCGCCTCCGGGCGCGGGTGGTGTAAGGCCTGGGCGACGTCCGATCAGCCCGAGCCGGCGGTGACCATGCGTGCGCCGGTCGCCGGTAGTCTGCACGCCATGACTGGTCCGGACCTATCACGCCGCGTCGAGCGCGCTGAGGAAGATGTCACCGCGATCTCCGACACCGTGCTGGAGATCAAGGAGACCGTGGATCGGCACACCGCGACCCTGGACGCGCACGGGCGTGAGCTGGCGGCGATCCGAGCAACCCAGGCCCAGCACGGCGAGGTGCTCGCCGAGATCCTGCGCCGCCTGGACCTTCGCTGACCGGAGTGTCCCTGCGCGATGTCCAAGACGGAGCCGGACACCGCGACCCGCGAACCACTCGCCGGTACGATTCCTCGCGGCACAACCTGGACCGGCACCCCAGCTATGCCGTATCCACCTTCTACGCCGCCGGCCAGTCCACCGACACGACAGGTCGCGGCGGCAGCTGAGTCCCCCGGATCCTTGGTGGCCGCCGACCCTCGGCCCGGCTCATTGCTCTGGTCACACCGTCTTTAGGTAAACCAGCGCCGCCACCAGCTCGGCGCGGTCCGGCGGGCAGTGGATGGCGCTTCCGGTTCGCCCGCCCAGTTCTGCTCGACGTTGCTGTTGAGCGGTCGCGGGGCGGGGTGTTCTGGAGGTGTGGTGGACAGCAGCCAGGCGACCGATACGCAACGCGGGTCGAACCGTTCGGCGCCGGAGGTATCGCTGTGCTGTTCGATGCTATCGAGTACTGCTGGGTTCAGGACAAATCGATACGATTGTATTTGCTGTTGGATCATCGCAGTGTGGGGGTCGCCGCTCGAAACGGTAGCCCCGAAATTTCCTCGACATATCCGGAAGGCGCCGATTCCGCAGAGCCGTGCTGCTGTTTCGAGTAGCAGTAATGTGACCTGGCGGTCGACTGTGTCGGTGGTTTCGGCGTTGTGGAGGTAGTCGGACGGTAGTTGGAGCGCTGGGCCGATCGCGGTGATGTCGTCGGCGGTGTAGTGGCCGTCCAGCAGGGCTACGACGCGGTGTTCCTGGGCGGGGTCGAGCGGGGTGTCCTGCGTGGCGCGCTGTGCGGCGACTGTGCGGCGGCGGGATGCGTCGCGGCTGTCGTCGAAGAGGTCGGTCACGATGTCCACACGTCTACCTCTCGCCGGTAAAGTCGTTTCTGGTGCCCGTGGCGTAGCGGGGTCAGCTGATTCGGCCACGTTGTATCCCGCGGCCCGTTTAGCCGCTGAACTGGACGGTACTCGGCGGGGAGCGGGTCGAGCCTGCGCGGGCGGTGTCGTACGCGGAGAGAACTTCGTGCGGAATGCGGCCGCGTTCGGAGACGGTGTAGCCGTTCTCGCGGGCCCATGCCCGCAGTGCTCGATTGTGTGCCCGGGCCTCGGCTCTATTGCTACGATGGGGGCCACGGGCGGTGCCGCTACGACCTGCAGTGGGGGAGGCGCGTCGGGCGGCAGCGAGGAACGGGGCGAGTGTCTGGCGGAGCTGTCCAGCGTTTCCGGCCGAGAGGTCGATCTCGAAGTGTGTTCCGTCGAGCGTGAACGAAACGGTTTCGTCGGCTTGCCCGCCCTCGAGGTCATCGACGAACCGGATGGTCTGGATCTGTACCACTGGCTCTCTTTTCGCCGTGTTCGAAGTGGTGAGCCTAGATTACAGATGTCGTTGCGCGAACAGGAACACACAAATCGGTACAGTCGGCGGGGTCCTGGGGCTGTCGGGGATCGGGCATCCCCCGAGAAGTGCGGCGCTGACCAGCACAAACCTCCGGCGGCGCCCAGCCGATCGCGCTCGGTATCACCCCGCCGTCGTCGCGGTCCTCGGTGGGCCGCGGTTCGGCTCTGAGCCCGCGGGCCTGCTCGACCGCGTCGCCGAGGTCATCGTCTGATCCGGGGTCGGCGCAGCCTACGCGGCAGCACGGTCGCTGCCGGGCGGTGGCCGTGCTGGGTGCCGCGGGCTTCGCGCAGGTGGCGCAGGTGCTCGCTGAGCGCCTCTTGTGCGGCGCGGCGGGCACCGCGGCCGGCGGGCCGGTCGAGCAGTGCAGGGTCGAGCGTAGCGGTGGGCTTGGCTGTGGGCTTCGCACCGGGGCCGGCGCGCATGCGGCCGATTTGGACGGCCCGGATCTCGCCGAGACGCCCGTGCCAGGGCCGTAGCCGTGCTCCGATGATCCGCAGGGGGTCCCGTGCCCTGGAGGCGATGTCGCCGCGGCGGTGGTCGGGCCGGTCGGGGTGATATTCGAGGGCGTGCAGCAGCCCGGCGACGGTGGCGCCTTGGTCCCACCACGGTTTGAGCAGGGCCCGGGCGCGCCAGATCTCGATCTTGCCGCCTTTTCGGCCTCCTAGGCCGAGATGTGAGAGCAGGGTGCGGGTTGCTGCGTTTCTGGCGCCGGGGGTGTCGGGGACGTCGTAGGGGTGCCACCTGGGCTCGGAGGTGAGGTAAGCCCGTCGGCCGCCCGTCAAGGGCTTAGTACCCACTGGAGTAGTGGGGAGGTCGCCACTTTCTTCCACAGTGCACTGACCTGCGGACACCGTGCCGGGCCCCTCCTCGTGCTGGGGGTCGGGGAAGCGGGGAAGCGGGGTGTGGGTGACGAGGGCGTAGGTGGGGGTGCGTCCGGTGTCGGTGCCGAGGAACTCGGCGCTGGCGCCGGGTTCGACGACGACGAGCAGACCGATCTCACGGGCCCAGGCCAGTACCCGGGACACGGTGCGCGCGGCCCGGGCTCCGGCCGCGGCGAGGTGGCCGGTGGTCAGGCCGGTGATCAGCCCGGTCTCCCAGTCCATGTGGCAGACCAGGCGGCGCAGGATCGCTGACCAGCTGGCGCGTTTGTCGGCGCGCCAGTCCTCGTCGTCGACCAGGCGGGCGAGGTGCTCGAGGGCTTCGGGCTGGGAGGTCAGCACGCGGTAGTCGTGGTCGATGAAGTTCCGCCAGCCCGGGTGCGGGGTGAACCCGCGCGCGTGCCGGGCGCGGGCGCGGGCGATCCCGCGGGCGCGTACCCGCGCGGGCGGTGGCAGTGCTCGGCTCGTCCGCCCGGGTCCGCTGGTGTGGCGGCCGGCGCGGCCGCGGGGGGTGCGCCGCGGCGCGCGGCTGGCGCGGATCCCGAAGGAGTCCGCGTGGGGCTGCTCACCGAGGGGGAGCTGGTGGAGCAGGCAAAGCTGGGAGGGGCCGGAGGCCAGGGTGACGGCGCCGTGCTCGTAGCAGAGCGTGCAGAACCCGGAGCCCGCCGCCGGCGAGCGCCCCGGATCTGGGCACGACGAACTCACCCCGTGTCTGTGGTGGTTGGCTTCCGGCCCAGGATGTATCCTGGACACGCGAAAGCGCCCCTTCTTGAGCGGTTGGGGATGGGCCCCGGTTCGCCGGGGCTACGGCGTCACCTCGGGTGCTGGACCGAGCGACGCAGAGAACGAACCGAGGCGGCCCCTGTGGCGGGGGCCGCCTCGTTCTCGTTTATGAGGCCGTCGTCAGGCGCGCCTCCGAGTGTGTGGGGTACTGCACCGGGAGTTGCCCGGTCAGGTCGGTTGCGTATCGGAGCCCGACCTGGATCAACGCCCCCGACACGATCCCAATCCCGCGGTCGAGGTCGAGAGCCAGTTCCCGCACCTGCTGATCGATCGCCGGCGGGATCCGCACGGTGAGTTCGGCGACCTCCGCGCGACGCAGCTGCAGTGGCAGCGGGTCGACCAGCGCCTCACGGCGCTGCAGTCCGATCGTGAGGAGTTCGGCACCGATTTCCGACCAGGTGATCCCGCGCTGGGCAGCGAGGTCTTTCACCGGCCGTTCAGCGGCGAGCGGGAGCCGCGAGAAGCGCACAACGCGAGGACCCTTGTATGGACGTCCTCCCCGGCCACCGGTTGATCTACGGGACATGCCAGCCATCCTCACCGATACTTCTGAAACCTGGAAGGCGACACGCGGGACCCGGCCGAGCGGAATTGGCCCGGGTCCGGGCACTCTCATTCGTCGTCCCCAGGGCTCTCGGGGCAGTGGTCCTCCGGAGCCGGGTCGGTGATCCCCACACTATCCGGCGCGTCGGGTGAGTCGGGTGGGTCGGCGCGGTACCCGTGGGCTCGGCGTTCGGCCTCGCGCGCGATCGCCGATTGCCATCGGGCGGCCACGTGGGGCGGGACGTGGAGCGGGTCGTGCGCGTTGGGCGGGTCTGGGAACTCGGTCTCGACTGCGGCGAGGTCGGCCAGCATGCGCTGGGCGAGGTCAGGGTTGTGGTCCATCAGGATGCGTAGCCGTTCCTCTTCTCCGGCGGTGAGTATGCCGGCCCGCAGGTCCGCCAGGTCCTCCCAGCTAAACGGTGCCTGGGAGTTGGGGTCCTCGGGCGGTGTGGTCACAGCCGCTCCGATGCGCTGGTCAGTAGAGGAGACTCGCGGAGGAGTCTAAAAGGTTCCCGCTATCTTGGCGTGCCTGCGCCCGGAGCTGTGCCCGGGCGGCGTTGGCCCGGTTGATGCGGCTGCGGACGGTCCCGATGGGGACGTCGAGGACCTCAGCGGCTTCGGCGTAGGAGAGCCCGTTGACCTTGACCAGCTCGAAGGTGCGGCGCCACGGGCGGGGAATCTGGGCCAGCGCCGCAGCGATGAGGGCCCGGTCTGTGACCGCCTCCGCGGGGTCGGCACCGACCTGTTCGGTACCGGCCAGGCGGCTGGCGGAGATGTCGGTGACGCGGCGTTGGTCGCGTTGCCGGTGGCGGGCGGCGGTGCGGGCGGTGTTCTCGATGATCGTGCGGAGCCAAGCTCCGACCGAACTGCGGCCGGCGTAGGTGTGGGCGCTACGGAAGGCTCGCAGGAGGCCGTCTTGCACCGCGTCGTCGGCGTCGTCGTGGTTTTCGAGGACCCGTAGGGCGACGATGCGCAGCAGGGTGCGGTGGCGTCGGATCAGCTCGTTGAACGACTGTGGGTCGCCGTCCAGATGGGCGCGCAACAGGTCGGCGTCTGCGGGCGAGTCGAGCGCTCGGACCCGCGCGCCAGTGGCACGGCTGGGGCCGGCGCTGTCGATAGTGGACGTGCCCCTGATGCCCCGGATGGCGGCCGGTGCGAGTGCGTGTCGAGTGAGCGGGATCGACCCAGCGGGGGGATCGCTGTTCTGAGTCGACGCGGTCAGATTCGCGCAGTCGGACATTCAGCTGACACCTCGGCTTATACGATGCTCCCCTCAGACGTGACTCAGCGTGGCGCGAAGGAGACACAGCGTGGGCCGGACGTGTCGGAAGTGGAGCGCTTGCCCAGGTCAGGACGGGTCGATTCGTTGATCAGTGAGCATCCCCGTGGGGTTGTCAGCGTGGGCGCACCGCAGTGGCTCGTGGGGTACTTCGACGCTGTACGCCAGCGGCGACCCAGCGTGGGCAGAACGTGTCGGAAGTGGAGCGTTTGCCCAGGTCAGTAGGGGTGAAGTCGTTGCTCAGTGAGAATTCTGTGGGGGTGTAGGTGGCTGCACCGGAGTGGTTCGTGGCGTACTTGGACGAGCTGCGCCGGGTGCCGGGCTCGCGGCCGGCATCGGCACGAGCGCTGGCTGAGTGGGCAGCACAGGTCGGCGATGACGAGGCACCGTCGCGCCCCACCATCAACCGCTGGCTGAGCGGTACCACCTTGCCCACCAGCTTCCGCCCACTGGAGCTGACGGTGCTCGGGGTCCGGGAACACAGCAGGAACCCGCCGCACCAAGTCCGGGAAACACTGCTGCGGCCGGCGTGGTGGCACGACGCTTATGAACGCGCGCTGCGCGAGTCCGGCCGCGGGAACACCGCTGACGGCCACGCACCACAGATCATCTATCAAGGCCTGGAGCCGTTCGGCCGCGCCGATGCCGAGCGGTTCTTCGGCCGCGACCGTGACATCGAGGCGATGCGTGCCCGGCTCGGCAGTCTGCACCAGTCGCCGACCGGTGGCGTCCTGATCGTTCTGGGGCAATCCGGGATCGGGAAGAGCAGCCTGCTCGCGGCGGGGTTGCTGCCCGCCCTCGAGCGGCACGGACTGGGCACGGACACCACGGTCACCGGCTGGCCTGCGGCAGTTGTCACTCCCGGACCAAACCCGCTGCGTACTCTCGCAGAGGCCCTCGACGCCGGCGGCGGTGCGACGGCGGATGCGGAGGAGGCCGGACTGCCGACGGCCCCCGGCCGCCGGATGATTCTGGTGGTCGACCAGTTCGAGGAGATCTTCCAGGTTGACCAGGCGGTCCGGCATCGGTTCGTGACCGCCCTCGTCGACGCGGCCACGCCACAGGACGCGGGCGCGGGCGCGGCGGTCGTCGTGATCGCCTGTCGCAACGAGTTCTATCCGGACCTGCGGCGGATACCGTCGTTGAAGCTGGCGCTCGACGCTCCGTTCAACTTGGATCCGCTCACCGGCGAGGCGTTGACCGACGCGGTTAAGGAACCGGCCCGGCGCGCGGGCATCACTGTCGGCCCCGGTCTCGTCGAGAGGCTGCTCGCCGATGCTGGGGTGAGCGACGGGGGGATGATCGAGGGCAAACTGCCCCTGATTTCGCACGTGCTGCGTCTGATGAATCAGTCCGGGCCGATGACTGTCCGCGCCTACGAGCGGGTCGGGGGGATCGACGGAGCCGTCGCCCATACCGCCGCAGCGGCCTGGGACGAGCTCCAGCGTGCCGGGCTCGAGGACACCGCATTGTCGTTGCTCGTACGACTGGTGCGGGTCGGGGACTATCCCGGCTATGACACTCGGCGCCACCTGGACCGGGACGAGTTGCCCGGCCCCGGGGACGGCCGCACCGGGCGGGCGCTGGAGATCCTGGCCGATGCGCGCCTGGTCACCATCGGCGAGGACACCGTCCAGATCACCCACGAGGCCCTGATCCGGGCCTGGCAACGGCTGCGCGACACGATCGACAGCGAACGCGCGGACCATGTGCTGCGCCAGAACATCGCGCTACGGGCTCGGCAATGGGACGAGGCCGGACGGTCTCCCGATCAGCTTCTGCGGGGCACGGTGCTCGCCGACGCGCACCGAGTCACGGCCGGCAGCGTCGCCCACCTCGACGACGTATCGCGCGAGTTCCTCGCCGCCGGCGACAGGCAGGAACACCTCGCCGCGACCCGCCGCCGACGCCAGTGGGCCGCAGCGATCGTGGCCGCGGTGCTGATCGTCACTGCGGGGGCCGTCGCGGTCATCGCAGCTGTGGCCGAACGCCAGGCCTCACAACGTGCCATCTTGTCCGAGGTCATCGCCCAGGCCAAGCAGCTCACGCCCACCGACACATCGCTGGCCGCCCAGCTCTGGCTCACCGCCTATCGGATGCAGCCCAGTCCCGAGCTCTACACCGCGCTGCTGAGCACCCAAAACACGGCGTTGTCGCGGCCGCTGCACGGCCACACCGACAACGTGCGGGGCGTGGGTCAGATCGACTCGACGATCATCAGCGCGGCAGAGGACGGCACCATCCGGCTGTGGTCCACCAGACCCGACGGGCCGCCGCCGTCCACGCTGACCGCGCCGGGCCCTGTGACCAGCCTGGACATCGATCCCGCCCGCCACCTCATGATCACGGGCGCGGGCGGAGAAGGGCCCGGCCAGAGCACCGTTCGCCTCTGGAACATCCGCGATGTGCGCCACCCCGTCCCACTCTCTCCGCAACTGCCGGTCGAGGCCGGCCAACGTATCGGCGGCCTGACCACCAGCGCGGATGGACGACTGCTGGCCGTCGCGGTCACCGATGGCACCACCCGGCTGTGGAACATCGCCGACCCGACCCGCCCGGTCGACTTGGGGGTGCGACTGCCCGGTACGACCGCAGATGTCTACGGGAGCCACGTGGCGATCAGCCCGGATAACCGGACTCTGGCGGTGGCCGGCGCCGATGGCAACACTCGGCTGTGGAACATCGCCGACCCGACCCGCCCGGTCGAACTGTCGCCGCTGCCCAGCGGAACAGGCATCGCCCACGCGGTCGCCTTCGCCCCGGACCGAGGGATTCTGGTCACCGGGGGCGGCAATAGCGTCCTGCGGCTGTGGGACCTCGCCGACCCGGCCCGTGCACGCCTGATCGGACAAACACGTAGCGGCCTGGATGCCTCGCCGTCGATCCTCTCAGTAGCGATCAGCCCGGATGAGCAGACGGTCGCGGTCGGTAGCGCGGATAACACGGTCACGCTGTGGAACATCAGCGATCCAACCCAGCCGAGCCCGGTCGGGCGGCCGCTGGCCGGGCACACCCGCGGCATCGGTGTACTGGCATTCGGCCCCGACGGGCACACCTTGATCACCGGTACGGCTGATGACACCGTGCGGGTGTGGTCGTTGCCCGCTACTCGCCTGTCCGGGGTGGCCGGGAACGTGACCTCCGTGGCCTTCAGCCACGACGGGGATACCCTCGCCGTCGGTGGCGGCGGCGATGACAACTCTGTGCACTTGTGGGACACCACCGACACCGCAGCTCCGGTGCGCGCGGCCGCACCGCTGCCGCTGCCGGGCAGCGGGTCCGTAGACTCGTTGGCGATTACTACCGATGACGTGCTCGCCGCCGTGAGCGGTCACACCGTCCGGATGTGGAACATCCGCGACCCTCACCACCCTCGTCAGATCGGTGCCGACGTGTCCCTGCCCGGTGTGGGCGCCGGCGTGGCCATCAGCCCCGACCGGCAGACGTTGGCTGTGGGCACCGACGAAGGCCTGACTCGGCTGTTTAGCCTCGCGGACCCGGCCCGCCCGACCGCGCTGGCCGGACCGCTGCCCTCCACTCCGGACGAGTTGGTGTCCGCTGTCGATTTCAGCCCGGATGGGCGGGTCCTGGCCACCGCGGGCAACGATCATGAGGTTCGGCTGTGGGACGTCGCCGACCCGGCGCGGCCGCGACCGATCGGTGGTCCGCTCCGTGGGCACACTGACGACATCTATCAGGTGGCGTTCAGCCCGGACGGGACGCGGTTGGCCAGTGTCGGCGCCAACCACACCACCCGAATCTGGGATCTCAGCGATCCGAGGCGGCCACGCGAAGAACAGCCACTGCTCAAACAGACCGAGTCGGTCGGGGGTGTCTCGTGGAGCCCGGACGGAACCACCTTGGCGACGGGCAGTAGCGACATGACCGTGGCGCTGTGGGACATGACCAACCCGGACGGTGGGCGCTCGATCGGCGAGCCGATCACCGGGCATACCGACAACATCTACGCCACCAGTTTCGGCACTGACGGCGTCCTCGCCAGCGGGGGCCGCGACAGAACCGCACGGTTGTGGCACCTCGACGTCGACCGCGTGATCGGGCGGGTGTGCGCGGCCACACCCGGCACGTTGACGCCCGAGGCATGGGACGCGTACGTGTCCCCGGACCGGTCCTACGAGCCGCCCTGTGTCGCCTTCGCCGAGGCCGACCACCGCTCCAACGCGTGGCGATAAGCTCGGGGCGCGCCGTGCGCCTGATCGGCCTGCCACACCTGAGCTATTGCTGCCTCCGGTACCGGCGGTAGCCGGGCCGTCAGGTCGGCGACCACAGCCGCGTCCCGCCACCGGGAATCCTCGGCCAACATGGCGACCGCGACTCGCGCCTCAGTGACCTCACCGACGCACTCGAACGGCTTGTGATCCGCCAGCCCGACCAGCTCTCGGTAACCGAGAAGCTGAGCCGGGTCGTCGAGGAGATTGTGACCGACGATCCCCACCAGTCGAGCCGTGTCCATGAACGGTGCCAAGCCCAGGAACACGAACCTGCACTTCGCGCAGTCCTGGCACCACCGCCCTTGCCAATCCTCCCGGACTCTGCGCGCCGCAACGTTGCAGCTGGTCAGTAGCGCATCGTAGGTGGTTGTCGAGGCGAACAGCCGAGAGATCGCCAGTTCGGACAGTCCGCCCAGCAGCGAGAAGCACGCAGTGCTGATACCCGCGTGCTCGCGCACGGCCTCGGCAAACAGCTTCTCGGCGGCCCGGGTCTTCGACCACTGGTGATTGATCTGCCGACCCCGCCAGGTCATGTTGACCTCATCGGCGGAGCGCTCGTTGGCCATCACCACGGGCCCGAGCCCGTGCAACACCGACAGGGCAACCCCCGCCATTGAGTTGATCGCGGTGACCGGGACGTGCCCGATGCGCAACACGTTCTCGGCCAACATGCGGGTCATCCGCGGGTCCGGGCGGCGGAGTATCGATAGTGTCGGGCCCGGCCCCTGGGCCATGATCTCAGCGATCGACGCTGTCGGGGTCTTCGTCACAGTGAACGTCGCCGGCTCCACACCACTGGCGATGAGTGTCTCCAGCGCGACGATGGAATCCCGGCCGCCCCCCATCGCGACGACGGGAACGCGCCCGCCCTCGCCGTGGTCGTGGTGCTGGCGGGCTGGCACCTTATCGTGGGTGCGCACTGGCACGTCCAGTACGTGCTCCAGCGTCCAGCGGTAGGCGAACTCGGCCAATCCGTGGTGATAGAGCTGCTCGGCCCACTGAGCAGCAGCCGGCGACAGCGGCACGGAGTCCACCGCCACCGTTTCCGGGGCCACTGCCTTGTAGTACACCGTTCCGACGGCGATGTAGAGCAGTTCGAGCACCCGTGTGAGGGGCTCGAGAACCGCTGGATCCGGGCCGCCGGCAGGCAGCGGGAACTCTATGGTCTCGGTGAAGGACAGTCGCTGGGCGCTGCCCTCGTGCGCGAAGTCGAATTCCGCAACGCCGGTTTCCGGCTCGAAGCGCATCCCGGAATAGACAAACGTGTGAATGTCGGCGAAGCGGCTCTCATCCAGCCAGTCCACAGGGTGCCCTTCTCATCGTCGCGGGACGTGTCTGTGCTCAGGGCCGCTGGCGGGGCGGTCCATCCAGAGCGGCAGGCAGGAGAACGACGCTACCGCCCGCCACCGGCTGCTCTCGATCGTCCCAACCGCGGCGCACTCCGGGGCGGTGAGTCCCCGGGGATGCCGGGCCCCGCCCGCACGGTTCCTCGAAAAAGTTCCTCCTGTCGGGAACTTTGCCCCTCCCCGGGCAGGTCTCCTCTCGAACCGCCATCGCGGGGGTGTGCTCCGGGCGACTGTGTGCCGCCTGTGGGACAGCCGCGTCGACCGGCGGGTTCCGGAGCGGTTGCGGTCGAGGAAGGGAGCTCAAGTGGTGCCAAGGCGTGGCGTGTACCACTCGGAGCGGTTGACAGCGGCAGCGCACACCGACCTCATCCGAGGGGCGGGGCGGTAGCGATGCCCAAGGCGAAGACCCGGCCGGGCCCGCAGTGGCGCACGGCGCCGGGCCTCGGCACAGGACCCGCCGGGGACGACTCTTGTGCCCCTGACTCCCCTGATGCGGCCTCCCGGCAGGAACTTTCCCCGCGGCTTCGCCCACAGTCGCGCCGTCGGCCAGAGCCGACGCACGACTCGACGACCGCGCCGGAACCAGCCCCGCCCGCCGAGGCCGCCGCGGACGCCGGCAGCGGCGAGCAGGAGCTCTACACCCACACCACGCCGAACCTCGGTGATGGAGCGCCCGGCCACGAGGCGGTGGCCACGCCCGTCACCGGGCTGGCAGATCTGCCGCCGGATGCACCAGGCTTCGGCGCCGACGCGAGCACGGCTCCGCCGGCGATGCGTGCTCTCGCCCCGGAGCCCGAGTTGGCGGCCCCGCAGGTCCCACTCAATGTGGAGTTGCCAGAGCAGCCTCCTCTCAACGGTCGGCGTCCGGTCGAGCAGGCACGCCGGCCCGAGCCGGGCCGGGCCTCGGTGACCCGGTATGTGGCGGGCGAGGACTCGTTCTCCCGGTCGGTGCGGTCGCTGGAGCCGATCTCGGATCTGGAGGCGACCGCGTTCGCCGGCCGGTTCGCGGCGGATTTCCAGTCCTACGACCAGGACCGGCCCACTCGCCGTGCGGAGGTGTTGCAGCCGCTGCTCGCCGACCCCCAGGCCTGTACCTGGGGGTGGGCGGGCGAGGGCAGGCAGCGCGCTGATTCACCACAGCCGAACCGGATCTACCGGCGCTCGGATGTCGTGGTGTTCGTCGAGGTCATTGTGCGGATCACGCCGTATGCGCTCGCCTCCCCCTCGCCTGACCCTGCTCCGGAGCCGGAGGAGACGCCGGACCCGCCGGGGCTGTTGGGTCCGTCGAGTGCTCCCTCGGCCGCGGACCCGCGGTGGGTGGCGGGGGGCTCGAGTTGGGTCCGGATGACCGTGCCGATAACCCGCGCCCCTGACGACGGCCGCCTGGTCGTCGACCCCCATCTGGTCCCCGACCCGTCCGCCTGATCCCGCGAGGTAGCCGCTCATGACATCGACCAATCACACCCGGCCCGAGACGAACAACGACACACCGTGGACCCCGGACAGCGCCAGCCTCGCGTGGATGTCCACTCCCCCTCCGTCATCGGGCAGCGGCCCCCGTGACGAGGCGCAGCAGGCGCCTCCCGCCGCCGAGGCCCGCCGGACCCGTGAACCGGCCCAGGTCTCCGCTCCCCCTGGCGAGGCTCCGCCCCGCGAGGACAGGGCCGAGCCCGGCCGCGCGACCGCGCCGAGTGCGCCCGCGGCGGCCCCGCCGGCAGCGGGCCCGCCCCGTGGCCCCGCGCACGAGGAGCCGACCGAGCACTATGGCGCGGCCCC
Source organism: Pseudonocardia sp. DxW (assembly GCF_058448985.1). Lineage (NCBI taxonomy): Bacteria > Bacillati > Actinomycetota > Actinomycetes > Pseudonocardiales > Pseudonocardiaceae > Pseudonocardia > Pseudonocardia sp. DxW. The sequence goes on from NZ_JBZFLK010000016.1 coordinate 83,654, forward strand.
GCCCTTTCCGGGTGGGGCCCCCGAACCGTTCGTCAACGCCGTCCGGTCGCGGGCGACGGCGCCGAAGCAGGGCTGGCGAGCCGCGCTGTACCGGACCACGGGCCTCAACCCCGGCCTGTCCCGGACCGAAGAGCTGCTGATCGGGCAACAGCGCAAGATCCGCACGCCGATGGACGGCTCGCATTCGGTGATGGTGAGCTCGTTGAAGGGCGGCGTCGGGAAGACGACGGTCTCGGCGCTGCTGGCCCTGTTCTTGGCCGAAGGGCGCGGCGAGCGGGTCGTGGCCGTGGACGCCAATCCCGACGCCGGGACGCTGGGCGACCGCCTGGTCGGTGAGACCGAAGCCGCACAGCTGACCGTGCGCAAGCTGCTCAACAACCTCGACCAGATCCGCAGCTTCAGCGACCTGTCCCGCTATGTGCACCTAATCAATCGGTTGCAGGTGGTGACCTCCGAGCAGGAACCCGAGTCCAGTGAGGCGTTCTCGCAGAAGGACTACGAGGCCATCGTGTCCGTTTTGTCTCGATTCTGCCAGGTTCTGGTGACCGACAGTGGTACTGGCATTACGCATTCGGCGATGCAGGGCGGTCTGGCCCGGTGTGACTCGCTGGTCATCGTGGGGTCACTGACCCAGGATGCGGCCTCGCGGGCGGCGAAAACGCTGAACTGGCTGGCCGCGCGCCAGTGGTCGGATCTGGCGAAGAAGGCCGTAGTTGTGCTGTCTCAGGATCGGGACAGCACGTTCATCGACAAGCAGCCGATTCTGGATCACTTCCAGCAGCGCTGCCGCGCAGTCCTCACGCTGCCCCCGGACCCGCACCTGCAGGCCGGCGGGCAGATCGACCTCGACGCACTCAAGCCGGCGACCCGCGCCGCCGCGCGCGAGATCGCCGCAACTGTGGCCGAGGGCTTCTACGGCTGCCCGACCTCGCTGGGCCGTCCCGCGGGTGAACGTCGGCCCGGCGTGGCCTGGTAATGGGTTCCCTGCTCGTGGCGCGGTTCGGGACCGCGCTGTCACTGTCGGCGTCACTGACCGCCTCGGCGCTGGCCCCGGCCGCGCCGGCCGAGGAAGACGTCGAGTGTGGGTGGCGGATCACCGCCACCCACGTACTCGCCGAGCTCGACGGGGATGACTCCGCGCGTGCCCAGGAGCTGCGCGAAGCACTGATCGACGTGGGTGCCGACGAGCCGGACTTCGTGCCGGAGTCCTGCACCGACAGCGGCTCCGGCGGCGATGACGCTGGTTCCGGGAGTGGTCCGGGTTCTGGGGCCGGTTCTGGTTCGGGTTCGGGATCCGGTAACGACTCGAGTTCGGGTGGTGGCTCGGGCTCGGGGGAGCAGGGCGCGACCGCAGCCGAGGCGTTCGGCTGGGGTGAACCCGATGTCGTCGACGACTTCGAATCCGCCGGGCTTGAGGGCTGGAACCTCTATGACGGTCCCGGTCACGCCGGTAACGGTGTCCGGTCTCCGGATGCGGCGTCGGTGTCCGACGGGATCTTGACGATCAACGGCACCGCCGATGGCACCACCGGTGGGATGGCCTGGGGCAACTCCCAGCAGTACGGCCGGTGGGAAGTACGGATGAAGGCCCCGCAGGGCGATGAGGCCTACAACGCGCTGGCGTTGTTGTGGCCGACCGCGGAGAACTTCCCGGTCGGTGGCGAGGTCGATTTCGCCGAGATCATGGACTCGAGCCGGCAGAAGGTCGAGCTGTTCCTGCACTACGGCGAGGACAACAGCCAGGTCCACGGCGAGGTCGAGGTCGACGCGACCGAGTGGCACAACTACGCCGTCGAGTGGACCCCGGACGGGATCACCGCATTCCTCGACGGCGAACAGTGGTGGAAGACCACCGACACCTCGATCCTCCCGCCGGGGCCGATGCACCTGTGCCTGCAGCTGGACTGGTTCCCCGACAACGGCGGCGGTGGTGGCGAAGGCGAAGTCCACTACGACTGGGTCAAGCAGTGGTCGGTCGGTGAAGGCGAGCAGTCCTCGACCGATTCCGAGGGCAGCGACGGGTCCACCGACTCCGATTCGAGCACCTCGCTGACCGAGGAAGAAAACAGCAAGGGCGGGCGTATGGCCGCAGCCCGGTGAGCCGCGCTGCGCGGCCCGTTCGACCCCTTTTCGGTTTCTGGTGAGTCCCCCCGACACGTCGGAGTCCTGTTATGCCTCGTCCCCGCACACGCCGGCCCTCCTGGGCCGCTCATGTCCCGCGCCGCTCGCACGCCCCGGCGCTGCGCCGCTCGACCGTGGCCATGCTCACCGCCGGGGCGATGCTCGGGCTGACCGCGTTCTCGATCAGCCCCCTGCCGGCGCAGCTGGGCCTGACCGCCGAGTCCTGCAACACCGGCAAAGCGATGCGCCAGCTCGACGCCGCCCGCGAAACCCGCTCCCAGACCCGGGCGCTGTTGACCGATCTGGCGGTGAGTACCGACCCGCGCGCCCACGGCCTGGCCCGCGAGATCAGCGGCCTGGGGTTCACCCCGGCCACCCACGAACCGGGCTGGCGGCAGAAGGCCGTGGACGTCTCCGACCAGCTCAACGGCACCACCGACCCGCAGCTGCGCCAGGTCGCGATCCGGCTGGCCAAGGCCGGCTACGGCCCGACCCCGGCCGATCTGCTGCCCAAACAGGCCCCACCCCCCGACGATGGCGGGGGCCCGCTGGAGGGGATCGGCCAGTCCCTCGGTGGCGCCGCGGACAGCGCGGTCGGCGCGGTCGAATCCGCGGGCGAGGCCGCCAAGAACGCGGTCGCGCCACCCCCGGCGGTGAGCAGCTCCGGCGAGGGCGCCGCGGCGGCGGCGAACCCGGACCGCCAGGCCGAACCGCCGTTGCCGCAGACCTGCATGGACCAGGCCGAAGCCACCACCGCCCCGGCCGTCAACGCCCCCGCCGCAGCACCTGCACCCGCTGCACCCGCTGCACCCGCTGCACCCGCTCAGGATCCCCCCGAGGACGAGGACGAGGGCGACGGCGCGTCGGAGTCCGCCGGCAGCGAACCGGCGGGTGGCGGCGAGGACAGCAGCGCAGGTGAGGAGGCGTCGGGCCCTGGCGGCAACGGTGAGGACTCCGCCAGCTCTGGCGGCGAGGGGTCCTCGGCCGGGGACGGCGATGACTCGGCCGGTGCGGGTTCCAACGATTCCACCGGCCCGGGCGGTGAGGACTCCCCAAGCACGGGTTCCGAGGACGTGTCCCGCTCCGATGCCGGTTCGTCGTCGGAGACCGACCGCGAATCGAGCAGCGATTCCCCGTCGTCCGGCGCGGACGACGAGGCCTCGGATGAGGGCGGTTCATCCGGGTCGCGCGACTCCGGCAGCACCAGCAGCTCCCCGGACGACGGAGAGTCCGGCGAGTCCGATGCGGGTGGTTCGGGGTCGGGGGGCTCCGGGTCGGGTGAGCGCGACTCCGACGGCGGATCGGCGCCGGACTCGTCGAGCTCGGAGAGCGACTCGGGCAGTGACTCCAGCTCGTCGAGCTCCTCGACCTCGTCGAGTGGCTCGGGCTCGGGGCAGGACATGGAGAAGGCACGCGCCGCGATGGACCTGCTCGGCGAGCTGATGCAGACCCTGGGCGCCAGCCAGGACGCCGAGGCCGGCACTGTGCGGGACTCGGTCTTGCAGGTGATGGATCGCGACCAGCTCGAGAAGCTCGGCGCCGACCCAGCGGATCTGGACAAGCTCGACGACCTCAACCTCGGCGACGCCGGCTCCGCGGGCTCGCCGGAGAGCTCCTCGAGCCCGGCTGAGACCGGCTCGTCGACCTCGGATCGGCCCGACTCGGGCTCGTCGAGCACCAGCAGCTCCGACGGGGAGGCGCCCAGCTCGGATGCCCCCGGTTCCGGCGGTTCGGACTCGATCAGCCGCGATTCCGACAGCAGCGACTCCCCGGCCGCGGGCGAGTCCGGTTCGCCCGACTCCGGCGGGTCCGCGGCACAGGACTCCGACATCAGCACGTCCACCACCCGCGACTCGGGCTCCGGCGCCGGCTCGGGCGGTTCGAGTGAGGGCTGGGAGGCCGGGGCGGAGAAGCTCGCCGAGCAGGTCAAGCAGGCCGCTGACGTCGACCCGGTGGCCGAGCAGCTCTCGGAGAAGCTCGACGCGATCGACCTGGTCGTGGACTCCGGCTCCGGCCCCGACAACAGCAGCACCGACAGCACCGGGTCCGACAGTTCTGGTAGCGACTCCGGGTCGGGTTCCTCCTCGGACGAGTCGGGCTCCCCCGATGAGGGCGCTAGCCCGGACGAGAGCACCAGCGCCGGTAGCGACTCCGGCATCAGCCGTGAGAGCAGCTCGACCGGTGCCGGTCCGGGTGCCAGCGGTGGCCCCGGTGCCGAGGAGGAGTCGTCCGGGGGCGAGCAGGGTGGTTCCGGTGACCAGCCCGGCGACTCCTCGTCGGGTGATGAGGCCGGACCGGGCGAGGAACGCCCGGAGCAGGCCGCGCCGGAGCAGAACGCGGAGCCGGTGCAGGGCGGCGAGGGTGAGCAGCCACGCGACCCCGAGGGGGCCCAGGCGGGCCCGGCTGCCACGGGCGGTGAGACCGCGGGTACCGACACGGCCACCTGGGACAAGCTCGCGCAGTGCGAGAGCGGCGGCGACTGGAGCACCAACACCGGCAACGGGTACGAGGGCGGTCTCCAGTTCAGCCCGTCCACCTGGCAGGCCTACGGCGGGCAAGGCTCGGCGTCCGAGGCGAGCAAGGAAGAGCAGATCGCCGTGGCCGAGAAGGTCCAGGCCGAGCAGGGCTGGGGTGCATGGCCGGCCTGCACCAAGAAGCTGGGCATCGCCTGAGCCGATGCGTATGTCCAGGTGGAGCACGGTGTCGGTGGCCGCGGTGATGACCGTGGCCCTGGCAGTCGTGCTGTGGTCCTCCGGCGCCCCAGTAGGGGGCCGGATGGTGGGGCTCGGGTCGGTCGTGCCGTGGGGGTCGGCCGACCCGAGGTCCCCGCTGCAGGACCCACCGCCGGTGCGGGGGCAGGCCGGACCGATCGTCGGCGGCCTGTCAGCCTCCTCGGTCGGGGTGCTGGTCGTCGATGGTGGCCGCCACCAGTGCTCGGCCACCGTGGTCGCCTCCACGTCGCGGCGGCTGTTGGCCACTGCGGCGCACTGTGTGTGGCTCGACGGCGACTGGCGTGTGGACGGCGCGACGTTCATCCCCGGTTACGCCGGCGGTGAGGAGCCCCATGGCCGCTGGGCGGTCGACACCGCCTACGTCCCCCCGGCCTGGCAGGACGCCAACTCCCCGATCGAGGATGTCGCCGCGGACACCGACTTCGCGTTCGTGTCCCTGCTGCCCCGCGACGGGGTGCTGCCCGAGCAGACCCTCGGCGCGCAGGGCATTCGCTGGTCGGTGCCCGACACCGTCGAGGTGGCCGCGTTGGGCTATCCCTCGCTGGGCGCCTACGACGGCCAGTCGCTGCGCGGCTGCACCGGCTCCGCGGTGGTCGAGCCGTTCGCCCGGGCCACCGCCCCGGCTCCGGGTGAGGTCCTGGCCCTGGACTGCGACATGACCGAGGGCGCCTCCGGCGGCCCGTGGCTGGCCGGGCCGGACGCCGCCGCCGGTCGGGGCCAGGTCGTCGGGGTGGTCTCCGGCGGCGACGACACCGCCCTGGTCTCTCCCCGGTTCGGGCCGGTCGCGCGTGAGGTTTACGACGCCGCCGACTCGGCCTCCCAGATCACCACCCCACCCGCCCCAGCCAACACCGACTCGATGTCTGCCCAGATCGCCCCACGAGGAGGCAGCAACCGATGACCGCCGCCGAACAGAACCGGGCCGGACCGCCACACGCAGCACCGCGCAGCCCGTTCGAGCTCAACCACCGGCTCGGTGCTGCGGCGCGCTCGCGTGCCCCTCATCTGGGCGCAGTCGACAACGAGGCCATCGTCGACGCCACCTCCGCTGCCGCGGTCGCCGGCGGTCCCGGCCCGGACCCGGCTGACACGGCCGCGGATCTCGGCGCGGCGACCGAGACGGCGCAGGAGCGGGCCCGCCTCGAGTTCCCCGACACCCGCCCGGTGTCCTGGGCGGCATTCGGCGCGCTGGTCCCGGTCCTGGCCGGCTCCGCCGGTGCCGGGGCCTCCTGTGTCGCAGCGGCGATCACCGACGCGCTCCAGCTCGATCAGCGGTGTGCGCTGCTCGTCGACGCCGACGACCCTGCCCGCTCCGGTCTGGCCTGTGCCTCGTCGCAGGAAGGGCCGTGGCTGCGCCCAGTCAACGAGCACGTGTCGGTGCGCTACAGCTGGCGCGAAGACGCGCTGCTGGCCCGCCTGGAAACCCGGCTCCCGACGATCACCCCGGGGATGGTGCCGATCCCGCCGTCCTGGCTCCCGGATCCGGTACCGGACCCGCTGCACGCCACCGTGGTCGACCTCGGTCACGGCGGCTGGCGCGCCGCCGCCACCCCGATCTACGGGGCCGGAGGCTGGCTACGACGTGGCCTGCCCTCGCAGCGCCCGATCCTGGTCGTGCGCGCCACGCGGCCCTCGCTGCGCCAGGCCGAGCAGCTCCTCGCCCGCCTCGAGCCGTGGGTGCAGCGCGGCGTAGCCACCCCGGTCTATCAGTTGGTGGTCAACGGCGCCCGCAAATGGCCCGCCGGCGTCGCGGGCGCGGCCGGACCCCGGGTCGCCGCGCTGCTCGACGAGGCGTTGTTCGTCCCCCACGAACGCAGCTGGGAGATCGCCGGGGTCACCGACGACCCCAGCCCCGACCGCGCCATCGACGCTCTGCGACCCCTGCTCGCCTCATGGGGCCTGGTCACGTCCCCACGACGCCGCTGACCAGGCCCACCACCGGCCGAAACCCCCCACCGCCTGCGGAGGCACCCGATGTCTATCCCCCACCTGCTCACCGACACCCTGCTCACCCAGCTCAGCCAGGTCCACGTGCTGCCTGCCCAGGAGATTCCGAACCCCGGGCCGCAGGCCCCGCCCGGGGCGGGCGCGATCGAGGACGTCGTGAGCTACGTGCGCTGGATCGCCGGGATCTGCATCCTCGGCCTGTTCTTCGGCGGCATCGTCGCCGCCACCGCCGGGCGACTCTGGGACCACCACGGCTCCGGACGCCTCGGCGCCCGCATGATCGTCGGCAGCCTCGCCCTGGCCGTGCTGTTCGGGCTCGGCTACACCCTGGTCTCGCAGTTCGCAGGCTCCGCCGCGTGATGGCCCGCCTGATGAGCACCAACCAGGATTCTGCCGGTGGGAGTCGGGGCCGCGCGCTGCTGACCCTCGCAGGCGCCGCAGTGCTGGTGCTGGCGCTGCTGGTCGGCGTGGTCGTGTCGGTGACCAGCATGTTCACCAGCGACGGCTCGGTCTCCTCGGGGCCGGAGACGTCGACGGCGCCCGCTCCGGGCGGGGCGAGTGTCGGTAGCGGGCCGGAGGCCGAGGCAGCACTGGCCCGTCGCCCGATGCTCGATCTACCGATCGAGGCGGTCAGCCCGCGCACACTGAGCACCCGCACCGCCGGCCCCCCGATCACGCTGCCGCAGCCCTCGCAGGTCGTGGGCAGCCTGGTCGCGACCGGGTTCGACGACAGCGAGGAGGGGGCCCTCGCACAGCTGGCCGAGCTGACCAAGACCGGCCTGACCGGCGGGGACCCGCAGACCTGGGCTCGGGCCTATGCCTCGGTCGCTGAGCCGGGGGCTGTTCGGCCGGAGCAGACCCGCGTGTACCGGGACCTGGTCGACCTGCGTCGCGGCGCGAACATGCGCGAGACCGGGCCGCTGCGCTCCGGGATGACGATGTCCTGGACCCCGACCGGCGCGATGGTGAAGGGCAGCACCGACGACGGCTCCTACACCGTGGCCTGTGTGCTCGGCGAGTTCGTCGCCGACAACAACGGCCGCGTGGTCAACGCCGGGTGGGGCAACTGCCTGCCGATGCGCCGCGTCGGCGATCAATGGCGGGTCGCATCCGGGCCCACCGCGGCCCCGGCGCCCTCGGCCTGGCCGGGCAGCGACGAGGCCGTGGCCGCCGGGTGGCGGGAGATCCAGCGATGACCCCCACCCACGTCGTCGCCCCGACCCAGCCACCACCCGACGACGGCGGCGAAGGCGGGGGCGGCCCCGGGGTCGGCGACTACTTGTCGGACCCCATCGGCTCGGCCGCCGCGTCGGCGTTCAGCTCGGCGATGCAGGCGGTGTGGGATTCGGCGATCTGGCTGCTCAAGGGCGGCTTCGAGCTCGCCGACACGGTCTCGCAGGTCTCTCCGGGTGCTCTGACCGGAAACGACGCCGACAACCCCGACCCCGTCTCCGGGGCCCCTGCCCCGCCGGCCCCGCCGGCAGGCGCCGAGGGCGCGGTCGATCTGGGCTCGTTGTGGTCGACGATGGTGTGGCTGGCCGCGCTGATCGCGCTGGGCCTGTTCTTCTACCAGCTCGCCTCGGTGGCCGTGCGGGGCGGACGTGGCATGTTCCGCGCGGTGACCGGCCCGGTCCAGTTCGGGATCGCGCTGGCGGTGACCACCGGCGCGGTCGCGGTCCTGCTCACCGGCGCCGACGGGCTCACCCAGTTGTTCTTGTCCAATCTGGGTGAGCAGGGCAGCTTCACCGCGGTCCTGGACAACCCTGCGGTCGCCGACCGCTTCGGAGAGAATCCCGATCTTGGTGCGGACGTCGAGGACGGCGTCCGGTCGATGATCCTGGGCATCGCCGCGCTGTTCGGGATCATCCCGGCCGCGCTCGGCTTCGCCCTGGCGATGATCTTCCGCGCGGCGGCGATCATGGTGCTGATCGCGACCATCCCGATCGCGGCCGCGTGTCTGATCTCCGACTCGACCGCGTCGATGTTCTGGCGCGTGGTGCGCTGGCTGCTGGCCGCGGTGCTGATGAAACCCGCACTGGCGCTGGTCGTGGTCATCGGAGTGAACATCATGTCCCGCACCGAGGGTGTGGCCGGGCTGTTGGCCGGGACGGCGGTGCTGCTGATCAGTCTGTTCTGCCCGATGGTGCTCTACCGGCTGCTGGCCTTCGTCGACCCGGGCACGGGCGCGGGGATGGCCGTGCGCTCCGGCGGCGGATCCCGCAGCGGCGGTGAGCCGGGCGGCGACAACGGCGCCAGCGAAATGATCAACAACGCGCGGGCGACGCAGAAGGCCTACGACATCGGCAGCGGTAGCTCCAGCGCTGGCAGCGCCGCAGGTGGCGAGCTCGGTGGGAGCACCGCGACCGGGGGCGCGGGCACCGGTGCTGGGGCAGGTGGTTCCGCTGGTGGCGGGGCCGCGGCCGGTGGCGGCGCTGGTGGTGGCGCTGCGGGCGGTGCGGCTGCGGGTGCCGGGGTCGCCGGTGGTGCGGCCGCGGCGGCGGTGGTCGGCGGCTATCTGGCCACCAAAGCTCTCGGGCAGGCGGCGGGTGGCTACGGCTCGTCGCAGATGGCCCAGACCGGGATCGGGCATCCCGGCCCGGCCCCCGCAGCGGGGGCCAGCGGTGGACAGATCAGCTCCGCGGCCGGGGGTGCCTACAGCTCGACCTCCAATCGGATCGGGCAGTTCGCGGGCAGCAACAGCGGGCCGGTCGAAGGCGGAGACGCCGGCGAAGGCGGAGAGGGCGGCGACTCCGATGGTGGTCCGGAGCCGCCTCCGGTGGATCCCGGGCCACCCGAGCCCGGCCCACCTGACGGCGGCAACCCCGCCGCTGGCGGTGAAACGCAGGACCCTCCTGAGCCCCCTCTGGGCAACGCCGGCACGGACGGGGCCTCGACCACGCCGGCACCCGACACCCCCGGCCTGTCCTCACCCGGTCCGCCGCCCGAACCCGAGCGCCCGGCCCGGCCCGCCACCGACCGAGCCGACGGCAGCCGATGAACCACACCGTCGTCGTCGCCACGACGACCACGACACCGCACCCGTCGTCGACCCAGCAGCCCGGAGGTGACCTCTGATGACGACCAGCCCGTCTCCCGGCCCGCGGGTATATCGGGGCCTGAACCACAAGGAGGGGATCGGCTGGATCGCGGGGATGACCCCGGTCCAGGCGTTCCTGCTGATCGGGGTCTGCGCCCCGGCGCTGATCGCGATGTCGCGCAACCAGTGGTCACAGGCTCTGAGCTGGGCGGTGTTCGCCGCGATCGTCGCCGTACTGATCCTCGTCCCGATCCACGGCCGCCCCGCCTTCCGGTGGCTGGCCGACCTGGTCATGTTCCAGACAGGAGTCTTGATGCGCTGGTCTCCCTGGCAGTCCCGCGCCGCCGCCGGCCTGGCCGGTGACCGCACCGAGCCGGATCTGCCCGGTGTGCTGGCGCGGCTGGAGTTCCCCGACGGCCCGGAGTTTCACGGTTCGCGGATCTGCCTGATCCACGACACCGCCGAAGGCCGGTGGGGCGCCACGGCGAAGCTGACCCACTCCGGGGTCGGGATGCTGTCGGACGACGAGTGCGAACGCCTCGCCTCCCGACTCGGGTCGATGCTGGTCGGGCTCGGGCACCGCGAGGTCGTCGACCGCGTCTCGCTGCTGGTGCGCACCGTCCCTGATGACGGCACCGAGTACGCCGTGTGGCGTGAACGCCACCAACGCGCGGGCGCCCCCGACCTGGCCCGGCAGGTCACCGCGGAGATCGACCGCGACGTCGCCTCGGTGTCGGTGCGTACGGAGTTGTTCGTGACCGTGTCGGGCACCGAGGAAGCGCTGCGCCGCCCGGCCAAGGCCGCCGGTGGTGGGATCGCCGGGCGCGCCTATGCCCTGTACCGGCTCCTCGAGGGCGTCGCCGACGGGCTGCGCGGGCTCGGGGTGCAGTCGGTGACCTGGCTGTCCTCGACCGGGATCGCCGAGGCGATCAAGACCGGGTTCAACCCCGCCGCCGCAGCCGGGCTGTCGTTTCGGCACCTGACCAGCCCGGACCCCGACGGCACCGTCGGGCTGCCGATCTCCCAGGCCGGGCCCGCCCTGGCCCCCACCCCCGCGGCACGGGCGTATCACCACGACGGCTACTCCTCGGTGGCCTACGCCGTGCAGCCCCCGGAGTCGGGCACGATCTTCGGCTCGCTGGGCCCGCTGCTCGCGGTCCGCACAGCCGGGGAGCGGCGCACTCTGCAGATCCACTACGAAATCCTCTCCGCCGCCGCCGGCGCCCGCGTGGTCAAGTCCGACCGGTTCCGCAACAACGTCCTGGTCGACGCCAAGGCACAACGCGGGTTCAACACCACCGCGATCGACTCGCGACGTCAGCGCGGTGCCCGCGACCAAGAGGCTGCCGTGGCAGCCGGGCACGCCGTGGTCCGGTTCACCGTCGCCTCGGCCATCACCGTGCCCGCGGACTGGAACGTCGAAGACCACGCCGCCCGCCTGGAGAACGACGCCTCCGGACGGTTCCACCTGCTGCGCCTCGAGCTGGCGCAGGACTCCGCGTTCGTCGCCGCCGCCCTCCCGGTCGGGATCGGCTTGCCGCGAGAGAAGAGGGCCTTCGACTCATGAGCCGACTGTTCAACCCCTTCACCTCGGGTCGCCGCCGACGGGTCGAGCCGCGCAGCACCAACGAGCTGCTCAGCCAGTTCACCGACCTGCGCGGCATCCCACTCACCACGCCACCGGTGCCAGACACCGCCGACGACGAGACCAGTACTCACCGCGGTCGTGCGCGGGTCAACCAGACCACCGCGCCCCGTCAGGGGCCCCGTGAGCCCGGCCGCGGGTGGGCCGCGGTCGACGCCGCCCGCCGGGCCCCGGTCTACAAGGCCACGACCGCCGAGGTCGGCGGCCTGTTCCCACTCCTCGCGTCGAACGGGGTTCCTGCGATCGGGGCCCGGCTGGGCTATGACACCCAGTCCGGGGGCGCGTTCTATGTCCACCCCACCGAGTGGGTGCTACGCGGCATGGTCACCAACCCGAACCTGGTCGTGTTCGGCGAACCCGGCCGCGGCAAGTCGAGCACGGTCGTGGCGCTGATGCTGCGGATGATGCTCTTCGGTGTCCGCTCGCTGATCTCCGGTGATGTGAAGGGCGAATACACGCCGCTGTTGCGCTCGCTGGGGATCACGCCGATCGCGCTGGGGCGGGGCAGCCCGCACCGCCTCAACGCCCTCGACCTCGGGCCGCTGCGGAATCGCTGGAGCACCTGGAGCGCGGAGCGCCAAAACGAGGAGCTCACCGGGATCCTGGCCCGCTGGACCCGACTGCTCACCGCCCTCGCTGAAGCCCAGGGCTACGCGCCGACGGTCACCGACGAGCTGGTCATCTCCACCGTCCTGCGCCGCCTGGTCGGCGCCGCAGACGGCTACACCGAGCTTCGCCCGATCACGATCCCGCAGGTCGTGGCCCAGCTCTCCGACCCCGACGAGGACCTGTGGCAGGCCACCCGCTTCGCCTCGCACCGCCAGTTCGTCGACCACACCCGCCAGATCACCGACGCCCTGTCCAACCTCGTCGTCGGCCCGCTGAGTGGGTTGTTCGACGAGCCGACGAACTTCGACCTCGACTGGGACGCCCCGGTCCAGTCCATGGACCTCTCGCTGCTGCGCTCCCGCGGAGACCAGGCCATCGCGGTCGCGCTGACCTGCCTCGGGTCCTGGTCGTCGATGATCACCGACCTGCAGGACGACGGCGACGTGCGCATCGTCGTGCGCGACGAGGTCTGGCGTCAGATGCGCCTCGGCCTGCGCGCGGTGCAGGCCGTCGACTCCGACCTGCGGCTGTCCCGCGCCGAGCGCAAGATCCAGCTGCTGGTCATGCACAAGCCCTCCGACCTGCTCTCGGTCGGCGCCGCGGGCTCGCAGGAGGTCTCGATCGCCAAGGACCTATTGGCCCTGTGTTCGTCGCGGATCCTGCTCGGCCAGTCCACCCGGGTCGGTGACGAGCTCGCTACCGAGCTCGGGCTCTCTGAGCGGGAGCAGGCTGTGATCACCGGCTGGGCCATGGAAGGCCCGGGCCGGGCGCTGTGGAAGATGGAGAACGCGCCCGGAATGAAGATCCAGACCGTGCTGTCGGCAACCGAGAAGTCGATCTTCGACACCAACGCCGGACTCCGCGGAAAAGCTGGTGAGTTCAGCAATCCTGACGGCCCCGCCGCCACTGGCCGCAGGCTGCAGGCGGTTCCGACCTCGCCCCGGCCCGCATCCGACGCTGCCACCCAGAATCCGGGTCGAGGCAACGGCGTGGCTACGCACCGGTGACCTGAGTCGTGGACCAGAAGAAGGGCACCATCGCTCTCGCCGCGGCCGCGGTGGTGATGACGTTCCTGGCCGCGGTGCTCAGCATGGGCATCGCGATGTTCACCGCCGTCACCGACGGCCCACTTGCCGGCGGCTGCGGCGGGGACGGCGGGCTCGGCGGCGGGTCACAGTCGATCGGCGGGACCGACTGGAACGCCGAGCAGACCGCCAACGCCGCCACCATCGTCAACCGCGTCGTGCAACGCAGCCTGCCCCGCCGTGCCGCGGTCATCGCGATCTCCACGACCATCGTCGAGTCGCAGCTGGTCAACGTCGGCCACGGCGACCGCGACTCCCTCGGCCTCTACCAACAACGCCCCTCGCAAGGCTGGGGCACCCCAGCGCAGATCCTCAACCCGGCCGCGGCCACCGACACCTTCCTCGACCGCCTCGTCGAGCTCCCCGGCTGGGCCACCATGCCCCCCGGGCAGGCCGCCCAGGCGGTGCAGCGCTCGGCGTTTCCCGACCGCTACGCCCCCGAAGAGGCACCGGCCGCGGCGCTGGTCGACCGGTTCTGGGTCGGCCCGGACAACCCCGTCCCCGCCCCGACCACGCCGGGCGGCCCCAATGTGCAACTGGCCTCGACGGTGTTCGCCTGCCCGGATCAGGGCGGCGCCGGGGTGCCGCTGGCGCCGTCGAACATCGACCCCACGGCATTGCCGCCCGGGTTCACCCCGCCCACCGACCCGGCCCAGCGGGCCGCGGTCACCTACGCCCTGGCCCAGCTCGGCAAACCGTATGTGTGGGGCGCCAAGGGCCCCGACGCGTTCGACTGCTCCGGACTGATGCTCGCCGCCTGGGCCCACGCGGGCGTACCGATCCCCGCCGGCACAGTCAGCCAGAAGAACGCTGGCACGCCCGCCAGCCCCGCGACCATCGCCCCCGGCGATCTGGTGTTCATCCCCGGCTCACTTGGCTCTCCGTCCAACCCGCGCCACGTCGGCATGTACATCGGACACGGCATGGTGATCAACGCCTTCTCTGAACAGACCGGCGTCATCGTGCAGCCGCTTTCGGATTGGGCCGACGAGATCACCCACGTCCGCCACATCGCCGGACCGGCTGGGCAGCCTGCCCCGGATGCGGCGCTCGCCGAGGCCGCGCCATGACCCGCACAGCCTCGGATTTGTTGTCGGTGGGAGGTGCTGACCTGTGACGATGGCTCCCACGCCGGATCGTGACCTCTATGCCGCCCTCGGGCTCGGCACCGAGGCCACCACCGCCGAGCTGCGCCGGGCCTATCGCGCCCTGGCACTACAGCTGCACCCCGACCGCAACCCGGACCCAGCCGCCGCCGCCCGGTTCCGGGCCATCACCGAGGCCTATGCGGTACTGGCCGACCCGACCCGGCGTGCCGACTACGACAACGTCCGCGCTACACCGCCCACCGCGGCGGCTGCGGAACCGGGCAGCGTCGACGACTACGCCCCGGCGAGCGACCCCGTCCCCTACACCGACTACGCCCCTGCCGACGGCTACGCCCCACCACCACCACCACCACCGACACCGGCACGGGCACCCGCACCGGCGTCCGGCACGGGGGTGCAGGTTCCCGGGGGCTGGCCCACCGGCCGGATCAACACCGGGCGGCTGTTCGGACGGTTCCTGCTGGGGGTGTGGCGGCTGGCGCCGTTGCCCCGACACCGCCTCGCCGCCGTGCTCACGGTGCTGGGCACGCTCGCCGTCGCCTCCATCGCCGTGGCCTCGCGCCACACGATGCCGGTCGAGGCCATCTGTCTCGGCTCGCTCTCGACGCTGGCTCTGAGCTGCTGGGCGCTGCGCGGGCTGACCCGCGCCGTCCTGCATACCCGCGACCGTCGCACTGCGAAGGAGACATGCTGATGGGGTTCCTCGCCCGCCGCACCACCGCTCCCGCTGCCCCAGCGGGCCCTGCTGCCCCAGCGGCGCAGCCTGCGACCGCCGTGCCCGAGGGGCAGCCGCGGATCAACTGGCACCACCACGGCGCCCTCGGCTGGGACAAGCTCCCCGAGGCCGCGCGCGCCGCCCTGGCCGCCGCCGGGTGGGCCGCCACTGCGTCGTTGGCGGCGTGGGCCCACGCGGCGACGACGCGGCGTGACCCGGCCGGGCGCTACTGGCGCGACACCGATGCCTGGTGGATCGACCAGGCCACGTTCCTGACCGTCCGCGCACGCGAGGCCCTGGATCATCTCGGTACCGGACCGGACGGGCGGCCCACGCTGCGTCGCGCCCGCTCCGGCGGCGGGACCGTGCACCTGGCCGCGCACCCCCTTACCGGCGACCCCCCGACCGGGCAGCGCTGGAGCCGGCACCCACAGCCCGCCGGCGCGACCGGCTCCCCGGCCGCGGCGCGGGTCACCGAGGTCGCGATCGAGATCCTTCCCCGCGCCGTCCAGGACCTGCTCGGGCACCCCACCGGCCAAGGCGCGATCCGCCACTACCCGCCCCACGGCGGCTATCACGACCAGGTCTATGCCTACCGGCGCGTTTCTCCCACCGCGCTCGTCGTGATCGGCGCGGTCCGCGAGGGCGGTGCCTACCCCGACCCGGACACCGCGATCGACGCCGCGGACTGGCATATCACTACCTACCGACCGCACGTCGGCGCGCCGACCAAGTCGCGGCTGGCCATGTGACCGCACCTCGCCGCTGGTCACGTTCGTGAGCACGTCCCGGGAGGGGAACATCTGTGGGTATCAACCGTCGGACGCTGCTACGCCGCTGCGGGCAGCTCGGGCTCGGGGTGAGCCTGTTCGGGTCGGTGCAGGCGCTGCGCTCCGCCCCGACCGCATCCGCCGCGCCCGCGCAGAATGTCACCGGTTACGGGCCGTTGGTCGACGATCCCGACGGGATGCTCGCCCTGCCCGACGGGTTCTCCTACCGCGTGGTTACCGAAGCCGGCCAGACCAGCACCTACGAAGGTGACCCGAGCCCCGGGATCCACGATGGCGCCGCCGCATTCGCCGCCGATGACGGCAACGTCCTGATCGTGCTCAACCACGAGGTCCGCGGCGGCCCCGGCGACGACGGCGCCGTCGCCCACGCGAAGGGGCTGGTGTACCGCGATGACGCCGGCGGCGGCGCCACGATCATCAAGACCACCGGCGAGGGTGAGCTGCTCTGGGAGACGGTCGGGCTCGCCGGGACCTCCACCAACTGCGCCGGCGGTGTCACCCCGTGGGACACCTGGCTGACCTGTGAGGAGACCGAGGACGACGGTCACGGCTGGGTGTTCGAGGTCGACCCGCACGACCTGGACGCCAACCAGGACCCGCGACCAATCACGGCGCTGGGCCGGTTCCGCCATGAAGCCCTCTGTGTGGACCCCGACACCCTGGTCATCTACCTCACCGAGGACGCCGAAGGGCCGAACGGCACCGTGTACCGATGGCTGCCCCCGTCAGGGTTCCGGGGGCGTAGCGGGGAACTCAAACAGCTCGACGACACCGACGGTGAGCTCGCCGCGATGTCGTGCACCGACGAGGATGGATCACTGGTCGACGATCTCGAGCACGCCGAGCAGGTCGACACCGTCTACACGGTCGAGTGGGTCCCGGTCGAAGACCGCAGCGCCGAGAACGGATCTCTACGGTCGATGGACGGCATCAGCCGCGCCCAGAAGCTGGAGGGCGCCTGGTGGAGCGACGGCGGCGCCTACCTGGTCAGCAGCTACGCCGATTCGCACCGCGGCCAGATCTGGTTCTACGACCCGGCCGAGTCCACGCTGCGGTTGACCACCACGTTCGCAGCCGAGGCCGACGGCGAAACCGTCGAGGCCCCGGACAACATCGTCGCCGCCCCCTACGGTGGCCTGATCGTGGCCACCGACGGCGACGGCGACAACCACCTGGCCGGCGTCACCGCAGACGGCGATGCCTACCCGATCGCGCGCAGCCAGATGGGCTCGGAGTTCACCGGACCCACCTTCTCCCCCGACGGCCGAGTGCTGTTCGCCGGCATCCAGAAGCCAGGAATCCTCTTCGCCATCACCGGCCCCTGGGAGCAGGGCACCGCGGCGGGAACCGGCGCCCGCGGCTCGGGCAGCGCCGCCGATGGTCGGGGAACATCCGCGACCTCGCGGTCTGAGACCCGCAACAGGAGGAGCGGCGAATGAGCCGCGCCGGTCTGGTCCGAGCCGCGGTGGCGGTCGGTGCGGTGGTGGGCCTCGGCGCCGGCCTGCTCGTCCCCAGCAGTGAGCGGTGGATGGTGCGCGCTGCGGCCGAGTCCAGCTCCGCGGGCGACCTGCCCTACCTGCAGGTCGATGGGCGGTTCCTGACCGCCGGCGGTGAGCCGTTCTTCTGGCTGGCCGACACCGCGTGGGCGATGCTCGGCAAGCTGAGCACCGACGACATCACCGCCTACCTCGATGTCCGCGCCGAGCAGGGTTTCAACGTGGTGCAGACGGTGGCGATGTTCCCGCAGGCCGGCGCCGAGTCGCCGGGCGACACGGTGGAAGCGGCGGCGGAGAACGACGAGTACTGGGACAACGTCGAGTTCGCGATCGACGCCGCCGACGCGCGCGGCATGTACCTGGCGATCCACCCGGTGTGGGGAGACAAGCAAACCGGCTCTGTCATCACCGAGTCGAGTGCGCGCGGCTACGGCGAGTTCCTCGGCGAGCGGTTCGGCGCCAGGGACAACGTGACCTGGACCCTCGGCGGCGACCACCCCGCCGACGGCGAGAAACAGCTCTGGTCCGAGCTGGCCGAAGGGCTTGACGCGACCGGCGGCACACAGATCAAGACCTACCACCCGCGCGGCGACCAGTCCTCGGCCGACTGGTTCGCCGATGCGGACTGGCTGGATTTTCACATGATCCAGGGCGGGCACTGCCTGCGCTACGACGTGCGCGCCGGCCTCGTCGACTCGACCTACGCCGCGGATCCGGCCAAGCCGTTCCTCGACGGCGAGCCGATCTATGAGGAACACCCCTACTGCTGGGAGCCCGAGCAGGGCTTTTCCACCGCGCTGGATGTGCGCCGGGATGCCTACTGGTCGGTGTTGGGTGGGGCGGCCGGGCACACCTACGGCCACCACGCGGTGTGGCAGTTCAACGATGGCGACGAGGGTGAGCTCGGCGCGCGCGGCAGCTGGACCGAGGCACTCGAGTTCCCCGCGGCCGGGCAGATGCGGCATCTGCGGGAGCTGATGGAGTCGTTGCCGTTCACCCGAGGCGAGCCGGACCAGTCGGTGCTCACCTCGAAGGCCGGCTCCGGGGCCGAGCGCATCGTCGCCAACGTCGCCTCGGACGGCTCGTACCTGTTGGTCTACACCCCCGCCGGGCAGGGCTTCTCCGTCGACACCAGCGTCGTCACCGGCAGCCCCAAGGCCTACTGGTTCGACCCGCGCACCGGTGACTTCGACGAGGTCGACGTCGCCAACGAGTACAGCCCGCCCACCAGCGTCGAGGACTGGCTCCTGCTCGTCGAGGACACGGCATGATCGGGCGCGACCGGCACGAGGACGGGCGGCCCACGCCCGATAGCGGTGTGCGCGGTTGCGCGAGGGCTGTGGCGTGGCTGATGGCGTCGGCCGCGGCACTCATTCTCGCCGGGCCGCCGGGTACGGGCCAGGCTCCGGAGCGCTCCGCGCCGGGCGGTGCGGCGCTCGCCCTGATCGCAGCCGAGGAGCCGGCCGAGGACAGCACCACCGACGGCGATGCCACGATGACGGTGGAGGGCACCCGGGTTCCGGACCCGCTGGTGCTCGACAACGGCGACACCGTCGACAGCGTGCAGACCTGGGAACGCCAGCGGCGCCCCGAGCTGCTGGAAGCCTTCCAGGAGCACGTCTACGGCCAGAGCCTGCCCGAGCCCACCGACATCGCCTTCGACGACCAGGCGTTGGGCGAGGGCGGCAAGAAGATCACCATCGAGGTCACCGGCCCGGAGGGCTCGGCGAGCTTCACGCTGCGACTGTTCGTGCCCGCCGGCGCCGAGCCGAAGGGCACGTTCCTTCTGATTGACCACCGCGGCTCGGTTGGCGACGATCCCCACGGCTCGTCGGGCTACGCCCCGGTGTCGCAGATCCTCGATCAGGGGTACGCGTTCGCCGCGCTCGACGCCGAACAGGTCGCCCCGGACGATCCCGGCTCGTATCGGGAGGGCGTGCTCGACGCGTTCTACCCGTCGGGCCAGGAGCTGCCCGACGACGCCGGTCGCACGATCAGCGCCTGGGCCTGGGGCGCGAGTCGGGCCATGGACTACCTGCAGACTGATGCCGATATCGATCCCGCCGCGGTGGCGGTGATCGGGCATTCGCGGGGTGGGAAGGCCGCGTTGTGGGCTGGGGCGCAGGACACCCGGTTCCCGGTGGTGGTCTCGAACAACTCCGGCTCGACCGGCGCCAAGCTCGCTCGCCGCGACGAGGCCGGCGAGTCGATCGCTGCGATCACCGATGCGTTTCCGCACTGGTTTCCGAAGACCTACCAGGCCTATGCCGGCGACGCTGCCTCGCTGCCGGTCGACCAGCACGAGCTGCTGGCGCTGGTCGCGCCTGGCCGGGTCGTGGTCGGCAGCGCCACCGAGGACGGCAACGCCGACCCCCACGGCGAGTTCCTGTCCTACCTCGCCGCCACTCCGGTCTATGAGCTCTACGGCCTCGACGACACCGGCCTGCCATCGACCAACTGGCCACCGGCCACGGGCAAGAGCTTCCGCGGGTCCGGGATGAGTTACCACCTGCGCGCTGGGGAGCACGGCTTGACCGACACAGATTGGGCGACCTACTTGCAGGGCGATCTGTTCTCGCGATGACGGTCAACGTCAGGACAGGCGGTGTGCCGAGAACGAAGCAGGAGGTGTGTAGTGGCTGAGGACGGATGGATGAGCGCGGCCGCAGTGGCCAGGCGGCTGGGGGTGCGGCGGGCCCGCGTGGAGCAGATGACCCGTACCGGACAGCTTCCGTGGCCGCACACGCGCAGTGACCGTACCCGGGTGTGGGCCGCCGCCGACGTGGCGACGTTGCTGGCCCGGTTCGAGGGCCGCACGGTCAGCGGGCTGGCGTCAGCGCTCTCGCCGCCGGCGCCGCTGCCCCGGCTGGTCGATCAGGTCATCGACTACGAGCTGCCGCCGGGCCTTACATCAGGCGGAAGACGCTCGCTGGAGCTGCATCTGCGGGTCTGGGACGGCCCGGCCCCGGAGGGCCGCCGTGTGGTGGTCGTTCTGGGCGTGTTCAGCGCCATCGCCTACTCATCGTCACCCGAGCGCTGTCGACCTGCGGATTCTGCGGGGCCAGGCCCGGCGGGGCTGGTCTGCGAGGAGATCGCCCGGCGGTGGCTGCCGGTCCCGCCGATGGACTGTGTGTGGTTTCGGTACTGGCCCGGCGACACCTACCCGCTGTGCAACCTGGTGTTCTCCTGGCCCCCGCCGCCGGGCCGCTTCGAGTGGCTGACCGGCACCAAGGACGGGGTGGGCTGCCCCGCTGCGCCCGACTGGCGCCTTCGCCCGGCCGGCTACGCAGATTTGGACATGGTCGTGGGTGGCCCCGTCGAGGCCTACCCCGAACCGGTCTACACCAGCGCCACCGTCGCCCGGTTCCACCAGGCCGGCGGAGCCGGTCGCCACGGCGATTCCGGAGCCCTGGTCGATGCAGTGCACGACGACATCATGCTGGGCGAGCTGCTCGGCGCAGCCTCCGTGCTCGACGCCCGCCTCGGCGATGAGACAGGCGAGGGTCTTGGGCTCGGGCCCGATCGGCGCGCGGACGCCGTGACCGCGTGCACGCTGCTGACCAATGAGACCCGCCGCCGGCTCCCGGCCCGGCCCGCGCTCCACGACGACGGTGCCGGCCTGGCAGGGGACGAGCGTGACCGGCCACGGCGGTGGGCGGCGCGGTCGGTGCCGGTCGAGCCCTCCCCGGCCGAGCAGCGGCTTCTGCAGCGCTACCCGGACCAGTTCGCGCTCGCCCTGCACCCGCACCCGCCCGACCCGACCCAGGAGGCGCTACTGCGGCGGCTGTGGGCCTGGGCCGACACCACCGGCCCGTACGCCGACCTGCCGGACCCGCCGCTGCATGCAGCCCTGGACGTCGCCGCCGACCTGCTGGGATTTCACCTGCGCGTGCAGCAGGGCTACCGGGTCCGCGACCACTACCAGCCGCACCCGGTGCGGGAGACCGCGATACGCACGTTCACCGTCCGCGGCCCGATCGACCAGGCCTACCTGGACGGGCTCACCCCGCTCGAGCCCGTGTCCGAGCCCGGCCGCGGCGCCGGCTCGGGCAGCGGGCTGGCCCGTCGCGCACGGGTGCTGGCCGCCGCGCTGGCCGGCGCAGACGTCTCCGCCGTGCTGGTCTACGGGCTGGACCCGCACGGACACATGGTTGCCGTCGCCAACCCCGCGGCCGGGGCCGGGGCCGGGCTCCAGTGTTATGCCTGTGAGTGGCCACAGCTGCGGGACTGGGACGACCCGGCCGGGCTGGCCGAGGCGGTGTTGATCGCCGATGCCGGCCCGGATGACCGGCCGGTGTATGTCGACTGGCCCGACGGCCGACTCACCCCGCTGCCGGGGCTCCCGCGACAGCAAGCGCTCGAGCCGTGGTCGTTCGGCCCCCACGCCGCCCCGGCCGCACTGGCCCGCGACATCGCCGAGGTCTTCGTCGTGCCCGGACGGCCCGGCTCGGCGCCGCCGCGGTGGCTGCACGCCGCACTGGGCAGCCCCGCGCACACCACCCGGCTCCGGTTACCCGTCGCACAGCTAGGCGGCCGCTGGCGCCGACCCGACCCGCCGGATGGCGACCGGTAACCACAGACCACACGTCCAGCAAGCAGACCGCCGGTCCGCAGCCTGAGTGCGGGCCGGGCGAGGTCACGAAGGAGAGGCAGTTGTGAGCAGCCGCGCTGATCGCCGTACTGACGGCCGCGGAAGCATCCTTGATTGGGCGGAGGCCAGGTGGCTGGGATGGGTCGTGGTCGTGGTCGTGCTGCTGGTGGTAGTCGGGCCGGCCACGATCGCGGTATCGGGCTGGTTGGGCGGTGCCGGGTGGGGATGGCCGAGCCTGCGCGACACCGCGATCACTGCGGCCGCGCTGACCGGGGCACCCGGGGCGCAGGTCCCGCCGCGGTGGGCGGTACTCGCCGCCGCGCCATGGCTACCCGCGCTGGTCGTGGTCGCGCTGCTGGCCGCCACCGGAGCGGGCGTGGCCCTGGCCAGACGAGCGATCATGGTGCGCCGGGCCCGCACCCGGGCAGGTTCGCCCGCCCACCGAAAAGGACTACCGGATCGCACCGACATCGCCGCGGTGCTCTCGGCGCGCGCGATCCGGCCGACCGCTGCGGTGACTCGGCCGTCGCTGTCCGAGGCTGAGCGACGCTGCGCACCGCTTGAAGACCTCGCGGTGCCGATGCACCGCCTGCCAGCCCGGTCTGGCGGCGGCCCGGGCCCGAGCGGGCCCCGGTTCTCGGTCCTTGGCGGGGGCCGCTGGGGGCATCGCGACCGGCTATGGGTGCCGCTGGAGAACCCGACCGGGGCGCTGGCCCCGACCCAGTCCGGTAAGACCCGCACTGATCTAGTGCATAAAGCTCTCGACGCCCCCGGGCCACTGTTGGTCTCGACAACGAAACCGGACCTGGTCGAGTTCATCGCCGCGGCCCGGGCCCGGCGACCGCTGGCCGGCCCGGTGTGGGTACTTGACCTGACCGGGCAGTTGTACTGGCCCGCCCGCCCGCGCTGGTCTCCGGTAGCCGACTGCACCGACGTGACCACCGCGACCGCCCGAGCACACTCACTGGTGGGAGCCGCCGCCGCCCAGGTCGAGGCCGGCGGTGGTGACGGTCTGGACCGCGTCTTCCAGCAACGCGCTGAGATGGTCATGGCCGCCTACTTCGTGGCCGCCGCGCACCACGGCGGCGGGGTCGAAGACATCCTGCGGTGGGTGTTCAACCGCGCCGACAGTGCCGAAGAACAAGAACCCGTCCAGATCCTGGCGTCGATCAACCCCGAACTGTCCCGGAACCTGAAAGCCGAGCTGTCGATGAACCCGCGCACCGCCGACGGGGTGTGGATGAGCGTGCGCCGCATGATCGAGCCGTGGCTTGACCCCCAGCTGCGCTGGGTGATCACCCCGCCTGTCGGCGCCGGGCTGGACATGCGGTCCCTGATCGGGCAGGGCGGCACCTTGTGCATCGTCGCCGACCCGGATCAGACCCCGGGGGCCACTCCACTGCTGACCGCACTGGTCGGGCACTGGATCAGCACTGCGCGAGCGATGGCACCCGGCTACCCGAACCGGCGGGTCGAGCCGCCGGCTACCGCCGTCCTCGACGAGCTCACGACCGCCACCCCGCTACCCACCCTGCCCAAGAACATCGCCAAGTCCGCTGGCGAAGGTGTCCTGATCCACTGGGCCGCCCAGTCTCTGGGCCAGCTCGAAGAGACCTACGGGCGGCCCGGCATGATCGCCCTGCGCGACAACACCACCTGTCTCAGCGTGTGGGGCGGGATCAAAGACCCCGCTACCTTGGAATGGGTCTCGACCCTGTCCGGGCACTACAGCCGCGAGCGCCGCCAATCCCATACCGACGGCGGTGCCCTCGGCACAAGCCGCGCCAGCTGGAGCACCGAAGACGCTCCCGTACTGCGGCCCGCCGACGTCCGCGAACTCCCCCGCGGCAACACCTGGGTCATCTACCGCGACCTGCCCGTATTCGCCGCACGCACCATCGACGTCTCCAACCGCCCCGACTGGCCAACCCTCCAACACGACCGAGACAGCATCCGCAACCACCACCCCGACATCACCCCCCACGGTTACCGGCAGCGTTGAATCTTCACGACCGAAGCAGGTCACATCTCTCACGGGGAGGTCGGCTGTGGGCCCGGCAGGTCCGCCCTAGCGGGCAGTGTGCTCGCTCTAGGCCGGAAGGACTCCTTCACTCGGCGACCGTCGCTCGCCGACTTAGAAGTGACCCCATGCCAGTTAGACACCCAGGTCATAATCTCATACAGACACACATATGAGGTCCCATACGCTGTCACCGCAGCTTCTACAGGTCCGTGCGTCTGTGTTGCCTCCCGTGCGGATCGCGGTGAACATCGACACGCCCTAAGATCATTGGACTATTCTGCTCCTTACCATGTGCTAATTGCTGCTTATACAGCCGTATTGGCATGCGAGGCATGTGCGTCATACTCAGCGGACCAGCAAGAGGAAGGAGTACAGCGACACTCTTCTGAGGGCAGTCAGCCGTTGCCCGCAGCTACATCTGATTACTCTCCGGCTGTAGCCAGTGGCTATGGTCTGCCTGTGGCCAGTGATACATCCAGCGGCGTGTCGCCAGACGGGCCTGTGTCGTTACCCCAGTGGGAGGCCGGGCGCGAGAGACACTGCAGAAGCCTATGCCGTTCCCACCGACGCTGGCCCACACGAGACGACTACGGAGGTCCGAGATGAGCGCGGCAGAGCACCCGCAGATGGGTCAGTCGATGGCCGACCCGCATGACTCTGAGCTCGACGACCTTCGTCGGACCGTGCTTGTGGCTAACCGCAAGGGCGGGGTGGGCAAGACCTCGGTCGTGACCACTGTCGCTAGCATGATCGCCAGACCCGACCGCAGGGTCCTCGTGATCGACTCGGACTCGCAGGGCAACGCGACGAAGTCAGACCTGGGCGTCTCAGGTGACGAGGGCCGTAGCTTCATGAACGCACTGCAGTACGGCGACCGGATGGAGGTTTTGCCCGATGTCCGCCCTGGCCTGGATCTAGTAGCTGGTGGAGCGCACCTGGCCTCGGTCGGTGCCATCATCGCCTCGGCCGGGCAGTCTGGTGCTGACATCAGCGGCAATCTGCGTCGGGCGCTCGCATCGGTTTGCCGACGGGGGGGCTACACTCTCGTCCTGATCGATACTGGGCCGGGAGACGTCCCGTTGCTCGACGCATTCTTGCAGTCGGTGCGTTACCTGCTGGTGCCCACTAAAGAAGACGACGCTGGGCTGGACGGTGTCGAGCAGCTCGCCGCACGGTTCATGGCCGCCCGCCGCAATGGTGCTCTGGTCCGTCTGCTTGGCGTCGTGTTATTCGATGCCAATCCGCGTGCCACTGCCCGCAACGGCGAGGTGCTTGGCGACATCGATGCCATGCTCGGTGGTTCAGGGACGTCTGCCTTTCAGTCGGTGATCCGCAACGACAAGGCTGCGGCGAAGGATCTTCGGGCCGCGCACATGACGATCACTGAGCTGGTTTCCGCGAGCCAGGAACAGCAGCGGGTTCGACTGACGAAGTTGCGAGGCGGCAATCACCGGCGCCGCGATCCGGCCGAGGAGGCCGAGCTGCGGCTCTATAGTCGTGACCCGAGTGCTCTGGCCACCGACTACCAGGCGTTGACCCGTGAGGTTCTCGAGAGAGTAGCGGCCGCAGAACAGACAGGAGTAGGGCGATGACCGGGCCGGCCTCCCCTCGCCGGAAGGCTGTCTTTGACCCCACGGCGCTCGACGATCTCGATGCGACGCTCGCTCCACCCGAGGCCGCGCCAGCGCCGGCTGACAGCCGGCCAGAGGGTGACCCGGCGACCGAGGTCGGTGAGCCGGAGGAGCCGACGCGTGCCGGGCCGCCGGCGACGAGTCCTCCCTCTGCTGCGGTCACCGCGCGTTCAGGTCCCCCTGCCCACTCCCCGGCGGCCACTGGCTCGGAGCGCGGGGGGCCCGGTGGGCGATCGCGCCCACCAGCGACCAACGGAGTCCGCACCACTCCGACCATGAGGCAACAGCGCTCCGCTCGTGGACGGATTCCGACGGCGGTGCGCCTACCCGTGGATCTCTATCGTCAAGTCAACGACGTACTGCTGTCTGGGTCGGAACGTCCGTCCTATGGCCAGCTCGTAATGTGGACCGTGGAGGATCACCGCCAAGCGGTTGCCGCACAGGTGGAGGCCAGCCTGCCCAACCCCACGGACCGTATCCCTCGCGGCCGCAAGCTTGCACAAGACCGGACTCCTGTCACTCTGCAGTTGCTTCACTCTGAGCGCGAGCACCTCGACGATCTGGCCGCCGGGGTAGCTGAGCGCTACGAGGGCGCTCGCGTTACGAGAACCGATGTCGCAATCGCCGCTCTGACCGTCGCCTTGCGGGTTCGCACGAGCCGCGCACTTTGACCATGTTGAGGAACAAGAGTCGGGTCGGGAGGAGATCTCCCGCGGCGGGCCGAAGCCTGCAGTACAAGGAGATCGCGTTCGCGTTGGGCGTCGCCCTCGGTGATCTCTCGCGAGGTCCGCCGACAACATGGTGGCCGTGCCGACTATCGTGCCGCGGCGGTCGACGAGCAGGTCCAGGCCAAGCGGGAGCGACCGAAGAAGCTCGCGGTCGAGCCGTCACCGCTGCGCGAGGTCGTGCTCTCCCTGCCACGCCAGGGCTGGTGGTCCCCGGCCTCGGTCGCCGGGCCGGTGCCGATACTCAGTGACGGATGGCCCGTCCGATGCGTGCGAGTAAGGTTCGCGCGTCGTCACCTCGCTGCCCGTGCGCCCACAGCTGTTCGAACCGGCCCCGCAGATAGCTGAGGTCGTCGCCGTGTGTCGTGAATGCTGCTCCGAGGTCCGACGCGACTTCGGCGGCCTGGTCACCGTAGAGGTGAAACCCGTAGCTAGCGATGAAGGGCTTTGGGGTAGCCAGGTCGACGACCCCTATCTCGACGTGTTCGAGCAGACTGACATCTGCGATGTGCTCGATCAGGTCTGCTTGTACTCGTCGTGACCCAACGATCCAGCGGAGTGCTCCTTCGGCGAGCAGCAGCCGCCACGGACGGGACCTGTCATCAAGCAGGGCCACGTGCTCGTTGCGGGCGGCCCACCAGTCCGGTCCGGGGTCTCCATCGCCGTCGCTCTCCAGCATCACGGTGGTCCACTCGCGTGTCTGGAGCACCGCTGGAACTGCATCACTCGTCCATGACCATACGTAGGACGAGGCCCGTACATAGTCACGAACGCGGCCTTGAACTACATGGGCGTTCCGCAGCATGACAGCGCGCGGGACCTGGTGGATTGCAGTGTTGACCTCGGCTAGCTCGATAAGACGCGCGGCCTGGCCTGGAGAGGCACCAGCGGCAGCCGCATAGGCGGCTGCCGCGTCCGCATCTAGTGGTGGTCCAACACCCTTTTCTAGGCGCGATAGCTTCGACTGGGTGACTCCGACCAGGCGGGCGAAGTCAACTTGGCGCCGGTCACCACGGATCTCGACGAGCAGGCGCGGCATCTCACCGCGCCTGCTCACCTCCTCGTCTGACCGACGCACCACCTGTCTAGGCCACCGAGCTCTGGTGCAGGTCGGGATGCGTTGCCCACCACTCGGCGTAGTCAACGCTGGTCCGCCAGCCAAGTGCCCTCTCTTCCAGATAGGGACCGTGCCGATGGGGCGGCACGACCTCCGCCCCGAGGAAGGCGCCACTATCGCTGTAGCGCATCGCTGCCACTACGGGCGCTCCGTCCGCGGGGAACATGATCCAGTAGTCGTGGTCGACTAGGTCTGGAACGGCGTGCTCGCCTCGGTGGAGAATCCGCACCTCCTCCTCGCGGGCGAGAATTGGCAGTGCGGCTTCTAGGGACATCCGTTCATCGTCGGTCAACGGGCCCGAGACGATCCGCAGCCGTTGAGACCGCATGCCGCGTCGGCGCTCCTCAGCGAGGTGCTCGGCCCAGGCGATGACCTGGGCGGGGTCAAATAGGTCGTTGAGCCAGGCGGCGCGATCCATATTCTGGGACGCGACGTCGTACCAAGGCAGGCCCTCCTTATGGAAGAGAACGTCGCCTGGCCTGCTGTGGTGTGCATCGATCAGGTCCCCGAGCTCCGCCTCTGTGAGCAAGATCGGCGCGCGCTCGGCCGCGGGAACGGTACCGAGCTGTTCGTCCGGAGCCATAAGGTCTGCGAACAGGGCCAGATCCTCTGGGTCGTGGACGAGGGTTGATATGAGGTAGCCGTCGGCGCTCATCCGCTCAGGCACCGCTCCAACCGCGTCCCCAGCACGGAGCTCGATCCCCCTGGCCGCGAGATACGAGGTTACGACGTCCGGGTCGTCGATCCTACGACTGATCACGTAGTGGCGATCGGGCTTCTGCGGCAGCAGATGCTCACCAGGACACGTGCGCTTGACGTTGCTCTCCCTCCAGGCGGCGGTCCACAGCGTGACGATCGGCAGCTTCCTAGACATCGGGCTTCCCCTCCCGCAGCCGGCAAGAAGTCCAGTGTCCGGTTCAGCTCGGACTGTAGTCAATCCCGCTTCGGGTATCGCCGCCGGGGAGGCTCGGCAAGCGTGCCACGCCCGCTCGACCTCAATACCCAAACCGACATTGCATATAGAGGGTCGAGCGTCCATACTTGTCCATGCAGCACAGTCATGTGCACAGCGGCTAAGGCGGTGAAGCGCGCCGTATGCGCAGCCAGCCGCATGAGTCGAGTGCTGAGGAAGAAGCGGGCCCCGGCAGGTGATGGCACACCTGCCGGGGCGGAGTGGATCGCACGACCAGGGTTTCGAGGACCGGGAGGTACGACCCATGACGAGTCTGCCGCAAGTGCGCCAGGAGCGAGCGAGCGGGGCGTTGCTGACGTCGTTGGCTGGGTGGCTGTCGTGAGGCGGGCACGGCCCGCGGTGGCGGAGTTGCGTCGCCGGGCGTGGGTGGCGGGGTCGACGTCGCCGATGACTGACCGGGCAGGCCGGGAGCACGACGTCAGTGATGACGAGATCAGTGCCGGGCGCGTGGCAGGTGTCTATCGCAGCGTGTGCGGGGCGCTGATCACCCCGGCCGCGCTGGCGTCGGCGGCAGGGGTGCCGTGCGCAGCGTGTGTGCTGGAGCTGGACCCGGGCCCGGAGACCGCGGCCGGTGACCCGCACGTGCAGCGCCGCGCGGTGTCGACGTGGCTACGGCGCCTGCCTGGGCGCATCGGCGGGGCGCCGGCGCTGACGACGGTTGGGGGCCTGGGATGAGCCCGGCCGAGCGGGCCGAGACCGCCGTGCCGCAGGCCGGTGCGACCGCCGATAGGCGGGCGACGCGGATCCTGGCCACAGCAGAGGCCGACCGGATCCGGGCCCACACCGAGCAGGTACGTACCGACACCGCCGAGCGGTGGCGACACCAGCATGCCGAGGCGCGGGAGCAGCGCGCGAGCGCGCGCCGCGCCGCGCGCGCTCGGACGTGGACGCGACGCTGGTCGGGGGTCCGAGCCGCGGCGGGAGTGGTTGTTCGCTCGGCCCCGGCGCTGGCGGGGGTGGCGGCGTGTGTCGCACCGACCGCGATCGCGACGCGGGGTCAGTACGAGTTCGGGGTGGAGGTGATGCGGCTCGGGGCGATGGCGGTTCTGGTCCCGGTGATGCTGGAGGGCGCGGCGTGGATGCTGGCCTGGCAGCGGTATCAGGCGGTCGCCGCGGGTGACCCGGCGACCCGGCTGACCGTCGGGGTGTGGGCCCTGGCCGGTGCTGCGGCGGGCCTGAACTTCTGGCACGGCGCGACCGGTCTAGGTGGCTCGGTGCAGGTCGGGGTCACCTACGGCGTCGCGAGCGTGGTCGGGTTCGGCCTGGTCGAGTTGCTGGCCCGCCACCGTGCGGGCGCCACGCCGCGGGCGCAGCAGCGGCGCGCTCGGCGCCGGCTGGCTCTGGCCCGCGCGGTGCGGTTCCCGCGGGTGTCCTGGGCGGCCTGGTCGAGGCGGGTCGCCCACGGCGCAGCCACGGACCCGGAGCAGGTCTGGCGCCAGGTGTGGGAGTCGTCGACACAGGCCAGCGACGGCCCGGTCGCCCCGGGGCCGGTGGAGCCGGTCCGGACGGCCGCCGCGGCCGCGGTGCTCCCGCCGGCGCCCGCATCGACAGACGAGCCCAGCGAGCGGTCTGAGCGTCCCGAGGGGCACGACACCTGCTCGGTCACCGCCCAGGGTGATCAGCTGCCCGAGGCGGCGGAACCGTCCCGCCCCGGCGGCGGGGTGGGGGAGCGGGCCGGCCGCGCCGATCGGCGTCGCCGCGCCGACGACGTGCGGGTGCAGGACCTGGCCGAGCTGCTGTGCGCCGGGGCTGCGGTGACCGGCGAGCAGGCCGGAGTGATCTTCGGGGTGTCCGAGCGCACCGGACGCCGCCTGGTGGCCGAGGCGAAAACAACCTGTGCCCAGCCCCCAGCCGCGGCGGCCGGCGCGGCCGGCGCGGCCGGCGACGACGACACCCGCGCCGCGAGCGTCTCGGGAGCGGGGGAGCAGCACCGGTTGTTGCAGTTCCCGGGCGCGGAACCCACCCCGCAGGCGGGGGTGAGCGCATGAGTACCCCGACGCTGCACCCGGTGGCCGACCCGGACCCGGAACCCGGCTCGCCGCCGCAGGGCCGGGATGGTCGGGCGCGGCGGGCCCGCGCGGGTGTGGAGCGCGGACTGTCGGCGGTGTGGTGGCGCGCGGTGTGGCCGGTGGCCAAGTCGGTGGCCGCCTCCCCGGGGTGGGCCCGCGCGGCGGGGCTGGCCGCGGCGCTGGTGTGTCGCTGGCAGGTCCAGCTGGCCGCGGCCGCCGCGCTGCTGCTGGGAATGGCGCTGTGCTGGGCCGCGACACCGTCCGCACCGCCCACGGCCGCCTCCGCCGCGGCGCTGCTGACGGCGATGTGGTGGCTGGGCGCGCTGCTGGTCACCGCCGGTGTGGCGATGGTGTCGGTACCGGTGGCGCGCGCGGCCTACGCGCACACGATCCGGGGTCGGGTGCGGGCCCGGTACGGCCTGGACGGGTGGGCGTCGTGGTGGGACCTGCACCGGTATGTGTCCGCCGCCGCGGTCCGCCAGATCGCGGTCGGTACCCGCCCCAGCCTGGCCGAGCGGGTCCGCGGCGGCGATGGCGGCGACGATCGGGTTCATCCCGGGCGGGTGGCGCGGCTGCCGGTCGGTGAGTGCGGCACCTGGCTGGGCCGGTCGGTGGTCGGCCCGATCTGGGGCACCGAGTGTTACGCGGCCAAGCGGGACGTGGTGGGGCTGTTGGCGCCCCCGCAGACCGGTAAGACCGCGACCCTGGGCCACCACGTGCTCGACCACCGCGGCCCAGCCGTGGTGACCTCGACCAAGACCGACCTGTTCGAGAACTGCGCCGGCACCCGCGCCGAACAGGGCCCGGTATCGCTGTTCAACCCGGAGAACCTCGGCGAGTGGGGTTCGACGATGTCCTGGTCCCCGGTGACCGGCTGCACCGATGCCCAGATCGCCCAGCAGCGGGCCGGCTACCTGGTCGGTGCCACCGCCGGAGACCCGGACAAGGGCGAGGACCGCTGGGACGAGTGGGCCACCGCGGTGCTGCGGGCGCTGCTGCTGGCCGCGGCGATCTCGGGCCACGAGATGGACACCGTGGCCCGCTGGGTGCTGCGCCCCAGCCGCGACCCGGCCGCGGGCGGGGCGGGGGAGGCCCTGGAGATCCTGCGCGCCGCCCCGGCCGGGACAGTGCCGGCCGGCGCGGTGGACTCGTTGTGGCAGGTGCTGGCCAGCGGCGCCCACAAGACCACCGAGTCGATCTTTTTGACGTTGTCGCGGTCGGTGCAGTTCATGACCGACCCCACCGTGGCCAGGCTCGCCCTGCCCCAAGCCGGGGTGCCCGAGTTCGACGTGGACACCTTCCTGAGCAGCAACGCCACGGTGTTCCTGGTCGGATCCGAACGCCAGCACGGATCGGTCGCGCCGCTGCTGGCGGCGTTCACCGGGTATGTGTTCGAGTCGGCCAAGACCGCGGCCGCCCGACGCGAGAAGGGCCGATTGGACCCGCCGCTGGGGCTGTTCCTCGACGAGGTCGCCCTGATCAGCCCGGTCGCGTTGGACCGCTGGATCCCCGACTCCGGCGGGCGCGGGATCCACCTGGTGTGGGCGGTGCAGTCCCCCTCACAGCTCGTGGCGCGCTGGGGCCGCTCGGGTGCGGACACGATCTGGAATGCCACCAACGCCAAACTCATCTACGGCGGGTTCACCCTCGACGAGGACCTGGAACCGATCTCGACACTGTGCGGCTACCGCCACGAGACCGTCCGCGACCCGGACGGGCGTGAACGCTACGAACGGGTCCGGACCTGCCCGCCGGACCGGCTGCGCGTGCTACCCGAATGGCACGCCGTGCTGATCCACCGCGCCACCCCGGCCACGATCGTGCGCACCAGCCCGGTGTGGACGCGCAAGGACCTGCGCCCACCCCCGCAGGTGGCCGCGACCGCGGTAGCGCCCCCGCACGAGCAACCCCACACGCCGCTCCCCGACGACGACGCCGCGGCCGCCTAACCCATCCGGCAGCCCTGCCCGGCCCCGGGCGGCGCCCCGAGTGGATCCTGAACCTGCCGGGGCGCCAGGGTCGGTCGGCGGGGCTACCGCCACCGATCGGGCAGCACCGACAGCTTTCGTTCCCGAGCCGGGGGCGGAGAAGACGAAGGGTTGGAGGACTACGACGTGACCAGTGACGGGCCGGCGGGCCCACCGGAACCGAACCCGGGCTCGGGGCGGGCCCGCCCCAGCGAGACCGCCCGCTGGGCGGCCGTCGGCGACGAACTACGCGCGCTGCGCCGAACCGGCGACGACACCGCGGCCCGGGTCCGCGAACTCACCGATGAACTGTCCCGGCTGCTGCCCCGCGTGGACGAGCTCGACACCGGCCTGGCCGAACTGGCCGGCATGGCCGCCGCGGCCGAGCGGGCCGGGGCCGACTCGGCGCAGGTGCCCGGCCGCGACCTCACCCCGGCCATCGGCTGGTCCGAACTCGCACCGCAGGCCCGCCAAGCCGCGTGGGATGCACTCGGCGGCTGGGTCGCCGACGTGCTCAACTACGAGTACCGGCTCTCCCGCGCCCAACTGCCCGACTGCTGGGCGCTGCACCCCCGCGCGGTCCGCGAACTGGCTTGGCTGCGCACCCTGCACCGCGACGCCGCCGCCGCCGACACCCACCCCGCCCAGGTCGCCGAATGGCACACCCGCTGGCTCCCCGCGGCGATCACGAACCTGGCCGCGGCGATCGATGACCGCGAATGCGTGCCGGGCCGCCACCGGCTCACCGAGGACGAACAACGCGCCCACGAGACCGCGCTCGAGGCCGCCGCCCGGAATGGGGACCCGGCCCCGGCGCTGACCGCCGAGACCGGGCCGGACCGTCCCCGCTACCGCCCCGATCGCTTTCCCCCGCGCCGCAGCGGCGACCACAGCTACCAGTCAGCGACCCAGCGCCCCCGCGGCCTGGATGCCGCCACCCCGCCACCGGCCTCGACCCGCGACGACTGGTGGGAACTGTTCCTCGACGCCCGCCTGGCCGACCTCGGCCAGCAACAGAGCCACCCGCAGCCCTGAGCTGTAGGCCGGGCCTGGCTCGAAGGCGATCCGGGCTCGCTCAGCTCGTCGGCGACGTCGAAACCGGAGTCGTTCTGGCACCGGCCGTCAATGACGTCGACGTCGCCCAGACCTGGCTCGCACGACCCCGCCACTTGCCGGTCAGGCAGACTGGCCGAGTGGCCGCTGAGAACTCGACCGAGGACCCCCCCGGATCCCCCCCGACCGTGCGGAGTCGAGCACGCAGCATCGGCATCCCAGAAGAGCGGCTCCTAGCCCAAATCGAGCGCGGCACACTCGTCCTCGACGGCGAGCCCGTCACCAACCTCGACACGCCGGCCCCTCCCGGAACTCGGATCCAAGTCGCGGCTCAGTAGCCGCGACCCACTCCAGATGGCGGAGCGCATCGCGCTAGAACCCGTCACCTCGTGACAGCGGCTCCACCGCTCCGGGCTTCACCGGGGCATCGTCGAGCAACTCCCCGACCGTGGCCAGCACCGCCCGACCCGTCGGTGCCGGAAGATCACTGAGGTCGAACGCGCATGCTTCCAGCAGCGCAGCGATGACGTACCCCTCGTCGGGCCCCCGCAACCCGGCGTAACGCCCCTGATTGACCCGGTGCCGCAACACCGCAGCAGCCTCGTGGCACCGCGCCTTGTTCTCGCGCATCAGCCGCGCCCGGCGCTGGGAAGCAGACTCGTTCGGCACCAGCAAAGTGTCGCACAAACATTCGACTTCGTCGGGCCGTAGCGAAGTCTTGAGCGCGCAGGTCGGCACGCTCAGCTCAATGACCGTGTTCGCCGCGTAGCCGCCTACCGTCGCCGGGCGTGGACGTGCAGTTCCCGGTGGCGCCGATGATCGCCTACCCCGCCGCCGAACTGCCCCGTCGCAGCCGGCATTCCTACGAGCCGAAGCTCGACGGCTGGCGGTGCCTAGCGTTTCGCGGACCCCGTGTGCAGCTACAGTCCCGCCAGCAGCGCAGCCTCACCGCGCGCTTCCCCGGTGTCGCCGAGACCGTAGCCACGCAGCTCCCCGCCGGCACGGTAATCGACGGCGAGCTGGTAGCGATGCGCCACGACCGCATCGACTTCACCGCCCTAGGCCTCCCCGGCGCCTCGCACTGGCTGGTCGCGTTCGACATCCTGGCCCAAGACGGCCTGGACATTCGCCCGGAGCCGTACTGGTCGAGGCGAGACAGGCTCGCCCAACTCGTCGGCGACGCCGATACCGGAGTCGTCCTGGCGCCGGCCGTCGATGACGTCGACGCCGCTCAGAGCTGGCTCGACCGCCACGCAGAGCTCGGCCTCGAGGGGGTCATCGCCAAGCCCCTCGACCACGCCTACCGGCCCCCTCGACTTCGTTGGCTCAAGACCCGAGCCACCCACACAGGCGAAGCCGTCGTCGGCGGAGTGATCGGTCCCATCGACCAGCCCCAAGCCCTGATCCTGGGCCGGTTCGACCGACGCGGGCGACTCCGCATCGTGGGCCGTACCCACCGACTGCACCGGACGGCCGCGGCCGAACTCAGCGCAGTGCTCACGCCCCCACAGGGCTTACACCCGTGGCCGGCAGTCATCCCCGGCAGTCGACTCGGCCTCCCCGGCGCAACCGCCGACGTCACGCACACGCCGGTCGAACCCAGCCTCGTCGTGGAACTCGACATTGACTCCGCGGCCGAGCACGGCCGCATGCGGCACGGCGCCCGATACCGGCGCCTCCGCACGGACTTGGAACCGACAGACCTCCTAGCTGTCGGCTCGTAGCGGTCGTCGCGGCCGCGGTGGCAGCGGTGGCAGCGGTGGCAGCGGTGGCAGCGGTGGCTATGAGTGTTAGTTGGCCCCGGGAGGACGGCGCCGGGTCACCCTCGGGCCAGTTTGGGTTGACACAGCCACGGCGGGCAGCGTCCCGCCGCCGCCACCCGGTCCGGCGGGGATCGCGGTTCACAGTGTCTGCACTTTGCTCGCATACTCGCCGCATGGCAGCGCAGCACCGTGGTGACCGGGTGTGGCTGGACGTCGCCTACTCGGACAAGGAGCAGGCCAAGGCACTCGGCGGGCGCTGGGATCCGGTCGAGCGCCGCTGGTATGCCGGGCCGCGTGCCCACCCGGATCTGCTCGCCCGGTGGGCGGCGCGCCCGGAGCTCCCGATCACCCTGCCCGGCGAGGACCGCTCGTTCGGCACCGGCCTGTACATCGATCTCATCCCCTCGACCGCCTGGTTCACCAACATACGATCCGCGATCTCCGGGGCGGATTGGGAACGGCTCCGGCGGCTGCTCTACCGGCGCGCGGACCAGCGCTGCGAGCTGTGCGGCCGCGGTGCGAACCCGCAGCAGCGACGCTATCTCGAAGCCCACGAACGGTTCGCCTACCACGAGGACAGCGGCACCCAGGTGTTGAAACGGCTCCTGCTGGTCTGCTCGGACTGTCACGAGGTCACCCACTACGGGCTGGCCGAACTCCGCGGCCGCGGCCCGGCCGCGTTCGCACATCTCCGGGCGATCACCCGCATGACCGAAACCGACGCCACCGCGCATGTCGAGGTCGCGTTCGCCCGCTGGCAGCAGCGCAGCACCCGCACCTGGGCGCTGGACCTGTCCCCACTGACCAAGGCGGGGATCACCGTGACCCCGCCACCGGCCCCGGCCACCCGCGCCCGGGTCGCCGAGCAGCAACTACGCCACCGCACCACCACCGGCACCACGCCCGCGACCACGCCCGCCGCGATCGGGTCGACGCCCGCGATCACCAGGGGCACGGCCGGAGGCACCGCCTGGGCCGTCGTCCCCGCCGAGCGTCCCGACTCCCGGCCCAGCACCAGCGCCGCGGCCGACCCCGAGATCGCCATCCGCGCGCGGCCCCCCGGCCCGCCCGGCTCGTGCGACTGCTCCGATCACGATCCGGACCCGCTGCCGCAGCTGACGCGCCCGGCGACGCCACCCGCCCCACCGGACCAGCAGGACGCCCCAGAGCCCGCCCCCGGTGGGGGCACGCCGCCGTGGTGGCGGCGGTGGTGACCGCCCCGCTGACCACCGAGCCTGCGCCTGTGCCGGGCGGAGCCGCGGCTAGACCGTGCTGTGCTGGTCGCGGTTGGTCGCGCCGGCGGCTTGCGTCGTGGCAGCGGCTGCTGCGGCCGGGGCGAGGCGGGCCAGCTCGGCCAGGTCGGTGCGCACCCGGTCCAGTACCCCGCTGTCGAGGTCGGCCTGGCCGTGCTCGTCGCCGCACGGGCAGTGGCTCCACCGTCCGGCCGCCACCGCGTGGGCGAACCCGGTGAGCACCTGGTAGGTCCAGGTCAGCACGTCGCCGCCGACCACCACCACTCCCGGCAGCGCCTCCGGACCGCCGCCGGCCGCGCCGATGCCGGCCGCGCCGGGAGCGGGCCGGTGCGGGTGCCCGGCGTGCTGTAGTGCCAGCCCGAGGCCGGTGACCGCGTCCCCGGCCCGGCCGGAGTCGAACTCGACCAGCTGGTCGGCGGCGCCACCGAACGGTCCGGCCGCTGGGGCCAAGGGTGCGGGGTTCGCGGCGGCGTAACTCTGGGCCTGCCCGAGCCCGGCCGTGAGTCGGGCGAGCAGCCCGATCGGGAGCCCGACCGCGCCCACGTCGTCCCCGACGCTTTGGTAGGCGGCCAGGGTCTTCCAGCTGCGCAGCGCCATCTGGCGGCCCCAGTCGTCGGGAATGTAGCGGCGAAACGCCCACGCTGGGCTGACCCCGACCGTCGCGGCGGTGGCGGCCACCCGCTCGGCCAGGGTGTCGGCGACGACCCCGCGCTCGACCCGCCGCCCGCCCAGCTCGGCGACGGTGACACAGAAGTCGGTGACCATCGCCTCGAACCGGGCCGTGTTCTGCACTCCCACTGCGCCACCTCCGCCTCGCCCGTGCACCGCGACCTCCCGGACCGGGCCGCCGCCGGGGGCGGGCCAGTATGACCGCCGGCACCAGGCCGGCGCGGTAGCGGCACGCTTCTAACGGGCGAGCCCCCTTTCCCTACCCAGCCGCAGCCGCATTCCTGTCGGTGCCCCGGTCAGGGTCGGTGCAGCGCGTATCCGCCCCACAGCGCGCCTGGCTCGGTCACGCCACGCAACACCGCCGGCGGATCGCCGGCGAACCACTGCGCCGGCAGCCGGTGCCGGGTGGCGCGCGCGAAACCCGCCGCCGCGGCGACGGCCACGATGGCCTGGTCGGTGAGCTGGAGGAACACCGCAAGCACGGTGCGTGCCCACCCCGCCTGGATGGTGTGGCTGTTCGCGGCGTCGGACTCGAAGTAGGGACCTGCAGCCTCGTCTTGGGCCAGAGCGCGATGAGCGACGGCGTTGCGCAGGCGAATCCAAGCATCGACCTGGTCGGCGAGCTCGACCGGCGCCGTACCGGACAGTTCGCGCGCCACCTGCGGTCGGGTGCCGGCCCAGCCGTCGAAGCTGCGCACCATCCAGGACCCGGGCAGCTGATGGCCGGTCAGCTCGGCGATCAGCTGTTGGGCGTGACCGGGCCTAGCTGGATTGTTGGGGTGCCCCAGCCAGGCCACCCGGCTGGCCCGCCGGTCGGGCCGGGCCAGCCCTGGCTTGCCCCACTCGCCGAGCGCGAGGGCACGCAGGTCGACCACGAACCGTTCCCACGCCGACACCGCGAGCAGCACCGTCAACGGATTCAACGTCGTCCTGGGCTGGTTGCCCCGCACGGTCCGCTCGTTGTGAATCAGGACCAGGTCGATCGCGTTGCGGAACCCGGTCCGCGCATCAGCACACACCTCGGTGAAGTGTCGTTCCTGCTCGGTGCTGAGCGGGCCGCTGGGCATGACCACCGTGTTGACCATCCGGTGATGGTGCCCCGACGAGCGGGGTCGACCAGGGACGACGTCGTTGTCGCGGTGTGTCGCGGTTGACCGACGTCGCGTGTGCCGTGGCCGGTGGTGTCGGCTGCCGGCCCTACACTGTCCGGACCGCTCCGGCGACTGAGCTGGGGGAGCGGTGACACGGTGACGGGCGCTGTTGAGACAGGGGTGGGTGTGATGGCGACGTTGGGCCGCTATGGCGATAC
Organism: Pseudonocardia sp. DxW; assembly: GCF_058448985.1. Taxonomy (NCBI): domain Bacteria; kingdom Bacillati; phylum Actinomycetota; class Actinomycetes; order Pseudonocardiales; family Pseudonocardiaceae; genus Pseudonocardia; species Pseudonocardia sp. DxW. The sequence continues at coordinate 122,024 of NZ_JBZFLK010000016.1, forward strand.
CCATGTCGAGCCGGTGGCGTTGTTCGATGTCACCGACCGCGATGCCGCCCCGCCGGCGGGTTCGATGGATGTGCAGTTCCGGGTGCCGGTGTCGTTGTCGGTGCTGCTGGATGGGATGGCCGAGGCCGGGCTGGATGACGAGGTCGCGGCGTGGGGTCAGGCCTACAGCGAGCTGGTGTCGGGGTTGTTGACCCAGGTCCAACACGCGGGCGGCTACGCGCTGGCCGTCCCGGACCGGCCGGATACGGCCACGCCGGCACGGCTGGAGGTGGCCGGCATCATCGAGGCTGTGGTGCCGGGGTTCGAGCAGGCCCGCTGGCACTGCCACGTCTACATCGGCCCGACCGCGACCGTGCTGGCCACCGGTGACCGGCGGCCCGTCGCCCGCGAGCGTTCGTGGCGCGGTATCCGCTCGGTGGCCTACCCGTGGTATGCGGACCGCCTGGAAGAGCTGGCCGAGCGCCGGCTGGAGGTGGAGTGGGGCGAGCCGCGCCCGGGCGCCGAGCGGGAGATCGTGCGCCCGCCGTGGCACGAGTACACAGGCGCCAACGACCGGGGTGTGTGCCCCGGGCCGTGGCCGCTCGACGATCTGCGCCTGACCGATGAGCTGTCGCTGCGGCTCGCGGCCGAGCAGGAAGCCCAGATCGCGCGCGATCGGGCTGCGGGGATCACGGCCGAGCCCGACTGGCGCGCGATTCGGGTCGCTGAGGGCTGGGCCGGCTACGAAACCCCCTCACCGGCTACCCGCCAGTAACAACCACCCCTGATCGCCGGAGCCAGACCTCGCGGCCCTGGCGGGTGTCGGGCTCACCAGTCGTTGTCGAGTTCATAGCCCTGTTCGTAGTCGACGGCGGCCTCGGTGCCGCGGTCGAGGGTGGCCTCGTGACGCTCGGCCTCGAGCTGGTGCTGGTCGAGCTCGGCGCGACGTTCGGCGGCCGCCTGACCGCGGTGCTGTGGGTCGCGCTCGGGGTCGTGGTGGCCGGCGCGTAGGGCCTGGTGGTAGGCGCGGTGGCGGTCGCTGTTCTGGACCGCGTCGCGCAGCGCGTGGGTGGCCGCCCGGTCGGCGGCCCGCTCGTCGGGCTCCGGCGCGCGGTCGGCTTCCGGAGCTGCTGTTTCCGGCGCCGCGCCTCGACCCCGGCCGTCGCCGTTGCCAGTGTCGTCGGCCTCGGGTTCGCTACCCGACCCGATCTCGGGGTCGTGGCCTGCTTCGAGCGCGGTGCCCGGCTGGTCGTGTACCGCTGGCTCGGCCGCGGGTTCCTCACCCGGCCCGGCCGTGGCCGCCGGTTCGGTGTCGAGCACCGGCCCTGCCCCGACCTCGCGCTCGGCGCTGGCCTGCTCCGGTGTCGGGTCAACCTCGCGGGTGCTGGTCTCGCGTTCCGGCATGTCGGCCTCGGCGGGTGCACGGGCGGCCACAGGCTCGGCGGCGGGCTCGGCGGGTCCCGGCTCGGTGCCGGGTCCGGTGGTGTGGAGCAGGGCGAGTTGTTCCGCGCCCGGGTGCGGTTCGGTCTGGCGGTGTGCCGGGAGCTGGCGGCGGGCGAGTTCGACGGCGGCGGCGTGGTCGGCCTCGCGCAGGCCTGCGGTCTGTTCCCACCACTGTTGCCGGTCGGCGTGCGCGGTCTCCAGGTCGGCGGCGTCGGCCTGGTATTGCTCGGCCAGCGCGTGGTACCGGGCGGCCGTCTCGGTCCGCTCGTCGTGCTCGGGGGAGTCGACGGGATGGGTGGCGGCTTCGGCGGCAGCGAGCACGGCGTCGTCGCGGATCTCGGCGGCGAGCCGGTGGGTGGCGGCCAGTTCCTCGGCCACCGAGCGCGGCCCGTGTTCCTCGGCGTGATACAGCGCCAGCGACCAGGCTTCGCGGGCCTGATACAGCTCGGCGTCGCTGCGGTGGCGCAGCGCGGCGGTGGTGGGGTCGTCGTCGAGCTGTTCGACTGCGGCCATCCAGTACGCGCGGGCGAACTGCTGGGCCTGCGGTGGTGCCTGGCCGAGCGAGAGCTGCTCATCGCTGATGCCGCGGTACTCGCGGTAGCCGGCCACCAGCCCGGCGCGCTGTTCCCACGCTTGGCGCCCGGCCGGGTCCTGCTCGGCGTCCGGGACGACCGGCAGCCGCTGCTGCGCCCACTCGGGCGGGTCTGCAGCGACCTGCGCTCCGAGTTCGGTCTGCCGGGCCGCGGCCCGCTCGGTGAGCGCGTCGAGGTAGCCGCGCACCGGCCCCTCGGGCACGGTCTCGCCGAGCGCGGCCCACTCCATACCCACCGCCGCCCGCTCGGGCTGGTGGTGTTCGGGGGCCCGCGCCGCGGCCCGGGCCCCGACCCGCCAGTGCAGCACCTCGGAGACCGCGCGGGCAGAGTCGAGCTCGCGCATCTGCACGGCTTCGGTGAGCAACGCGCGCGGGTCGTGCCCGTCGAGCTCCGCGGCGTACACCGCGGCGAGCATCCGCCCGTAGGCGCCCTCGGAGCGCACCCCGGCCGCGGCATCCGGCCCGAGCTGCTCGGCCAGCAGCTCGTCGACGATGCCCGCGTTGTGCTCGTGCGCGTACTCCGACGACACCTGGTTGATCAACGCGCCGAGCATGCCCATCGACACTTCCTCGGCCGCGGCGGCTTCCTGGGTGGCCAGCGCGGCCTGGTCGATACCGCTGCGGCCGATGATGTCGGCCAGCCGCTGCACCGGGGTGTCCTCGACCCGCTGCGGGTCGTGGGCATCAGGGGCCTGTTCGGTGACCAAATACAGCAGGTTCTGCCTCGTGCCGCGGGTCAGGGCCGTGTAGACCTGCTCACGGGTCGCATCGCGCCCGGCCAGGGCCCGCCCGTTGCCGTGCACGGTCACGCCTTCGGCGGCGTGCCCGGTCACCGCATACGCCAACCCCACATGCTTAGCGACGTACTCCGGAGGCAGATGCGCGGTGGCGCCGTGCTCGTCCCGAGCCAGCAGCTGCCCGGCCCGGTCCCGGCCAAGCACGGTGTAGACCTCCTTGTTCGTGACCGGCCGCAGCACCCCGTCCGGGCCCGGGTCGACCCGCAACCGCCGGTCGTTGTGCCCGGCCAGGATCCGGTCCCCGACCCCGATCTCGGTGCGGTCAGGAAGCCGGAACAGCACCTGCGACTCGACCCGGCCCAGCTCGACGAGCTCGTCGTGGATCTGCTTGGACAGCTCCGCGGCCAGCCGGTTGGAGTCGACCACCAGCAACGCCTCGGTACCGGCGACCAGGTCGGCGACATGCCCACGCACGGTGTGGGTCTTCATCTCCTCCAGGGTGCCGGTACGCACCCGCCCGTGGTCGACATACGCACCCGCCGCGACCGGGTCCCCGACGCGTAGCTGCAGCGACGCCTCGGCCTCCCACTCGTGGTCGAAGCGGTGCACCGTGTCGAGCTCGAGCGCCCCGGGCTGGGCGGCGAGGTAGGCGAACATGCCCCCGGCCCCGACTCCTTGCAGCTGGTGATGATCACCGGTGTAGAGCACCTTCGCCCCGGCGGCCTCGGCGATCGCGGCGATCGCGGCCATGTCGGTGGTGGTGCTCATGCTGGCCTCGTCGAGCACCAGCAGGTCGCGGGCACCGAGCTGGTCCCGGGCTGCACCGGTGTCGGGGTCGGGCTCGAACCGGTCCCGGAACCGGGTCGTGTTGAGCGCTTCGAGTCCGAGCCCGGCCAGGTTGCGGGCGGCGATCTCGGCGGTGGCCACCCCGACCACCCGGCCCCCGATCGTGTCGGCCCACTCGCGGGCCAGCGCCCCGACGGTGTGCGACTTCCCCGTCCCGGCCGGCCCGACCAGCACATCCGCGCGGCGCCCGGAGGTGAGCACTCCGGTCACCACCGCGGCCTGATCCGGCGACAACCCGCGCCGGTCGAGCCGCCCGGCCACCGCGGCCGCCGCGGCGTCGTCGAGCCGCGGCGCGCCGGGGGTCTGGACCCCGGCCAGCAGCCGCTGCTCGGTGCTGATGTGGGCGGTGGTGGCGTAGCGCTCGTCGCTGTGCGGCCGGAACTTCGACCGCCCGTCACTGGCCCGGCGCAGCTCGTCGGGCACCGGCACCGGGTCCCCGGCCGAGACCTGCACGATGCCGTACTGACCGGGCTGGGCCAGCACCGCCTCGGTCACGGTCTTCAAAAACGCTGGCCGGGCCTCGGCGGCCACACCGACCGCGCTGGCCGCGTCGCCGAGCTGGTGGTCGATCGCCCGGGCGAGGCTGGCCGTGGTCCAGGTCGGATAGGCCGCTTGCACGTCCCCGATCCCGGCGGTGATGGCCGCGGCCACCCGACCGGCCACGGTGCCCGCCCCGGCCACCCCGGGTGCGTGGGCACCGGCCACCCCGCCGGCCTGGCCGGTCACGCCCGACTCGTCCACGGCCGCCGCGGCCGCGATCTCGGCCAACACCTCCAGCGCGGCCTGGCGGCCATCGGTGGCCAACACCGGCCAGCGCTCCTGTCCGGCCTCGTGGCCGGGCGCGTGTCCGGTCCCGGGGCCGGGATGGTTGGGGTGGACACCGGCCAGCGCCGCGGCCGCGGCCGCCGCGTCGACCGCGTCCAGGGCGGCCTCGAGCCGCTGGCCACGCCCGGCCGCGCGCCCGACCCACTGACCGGCCCACGCCTTGACCGCGGCCGGACCGGCCAACCCCGTCTTCGGGGACCGGGTGTCTTTGACCGCCTGCTGCGCCAACGCCCGCCGCGCGGCCGGGCCGGGTTCGCGGCCATGCCGAGCCACATAGGCTTCGACTAGTTCGGCCACCCGCGGCCGGACATGCTCGGCGGTACGGGTCGAGGCCTCATCGAGCAGCTCCGCCTCGATCCCGACGATCTCGCGGGCCTTCCCGTCGGCCCGCAGCCCCCACACCACATCGAGGCGCTCGGTCAAAAGCTGCTGATACGCCCGCGTGTAGTCCGCGCTGAGCTGGTTGGTGATGGTCTTGAACCCGTACCCGTCGATCGCATAGATCGCCCCGTCCGCGGCCGCCGCCCGGGCCAGCACCGCCGCGTGCGCATGCAGCTGCGGCTCCCCATCCCGGTTCGTGTGGTGCTCGAACACCGCCACCGACAACCCGCCGGCCTGCGCATACGTGCCGACACTGCGCCCACCCGGACCCTTGCCCTCATGCCGCCCGGTCCGCACATACGCCAGGTCCGACTCCGCGGCCTCGACCGCGATCCGGATCGCGTCGAAATGCGCCGACCGCACCGCCTCCGCACCCCGCTCGTCCCCGGCCGCCAGCAGCGCCGTGTAGTACACCGACACGCTCTTGACCGGGCTGAACGTCACGTCGTACCAGGCGTGTGTGGTCCGGGCCCGCTTGGTCGCCGACCACTCGATCTGATCGCGGCGTTCCCGCGTGGCCTCCGGCTCCGCCTTGAGCGCATCGGCCACGATCTGCGCCGCCGTGCGGTACTTCCGCGGCGCCGAACCCAGATACACCGGCGTCTTCTCCGTCGACCCCGCGACCTCGTGTTCGGGGTAGCGCAGCTGGCCGAAAATCGCCCGCACATCCACCGACTCCGCGGTGTCCCCGGCCCGGGCCGACAGCCCCAGCCCGGCCATCCCACGACCCAGCCACACCCCCTGCGGCTCGCCGTGTTCGATCCCCGCCTCGAGGTAGGCGGCCGCGCCGCCCCGCTCCAGGCCGGGGTTCTCCTGGCCCTGTTCGGGCGTCGAATCGCAGCCGTGCAGCAGGTATTCGACAGACCCCGGCCCCATCGCGGTGACCCGGACGACGCCCACGTCCGGGACGCTACCCGAGGCGACCACCAGCCGGCAAGATCATTTGATGATAGCGTGTGAGGCGTTGGAGAAGTCAGCAGCAGCTCAAGACAAGAAAAGCAGACACCTGTGGAGCGCGGCGAAAAGTGCAGTGGGATACGCGGGCGAAGTTGCAGTAGGCGCGGCGAAAAGTGCAGTGGCCACGTAGGGGAGCGGGGTGCCGGTGAGCTGTCGGCGGCGAGGACCTTCGGGGCAGCTCAGGGTCGCCAACGGCGGCGGCGACGAGGTGGCGAGTCGTGGTCGGGCTGAAGTTGTGGTCGAGGCGGGGCTCCTTCAAGTCGGACCCGTCCGGAGTTGAGCAGTTCGGCGGCGAAGGGTCGTTCGGGGCCGAAATCGTTGCGCTCGAACGAAGGCGGCAGGGGCACCTCAGCGCGCCCGGCCACGCGGGTGATGAGGTTGGCCATCGCTTGGGCGCAGTACCACGTGTCGTCCGGTCGCGTGAGGAACGTGTAGGGCGGGAGCCCGCGCAGGCGGTGCTCGATCAGGGCAGCCCGCAGGATGACCTGGACGGATCCGGGGATGCGGTAGCGGCCCGGCAACAGGTTCACGTGCCCGCCGTCGGGGCTGACGCTGCGCTGCATGCACGCCGAGATGCGGCCGGGCCGGGCGTCGGTGGCCCACGCGAGCAGCAACGCGACGGCGCTGGTCGGGCACACGATCCGGCGCAGCCGGGTCACGACCGGTGCGGGCAGGCGTGGACCGATCAGCTCCCGCAGGTGCGGCGCGTTGGGCAGCACGAGGGTGAGCCCCTCGATGGCGAACCCGGCGCGCGCGGCGTCCAGGCGCAGGTCCAGCTCGGCCCAGGTGCCGGCGTCGATGCTCAGCCGCTGCAGCAGCGCCCCGAGCTCGCAACCGGGCTGGGTATAGCGACGCTGCCGGGGCGGGGCGACCCGCCACAACCGGGCCTCGCGCCGGGCCTCGGTGACCGCCTCGCGGTGGATCGCGTCCACCGACCGCAGCCGCACCTGCGCCGACGACACCGGTACGGCGCGGCCACGGCGCAGGGTCTCGACCGCCGCGGGCCAGGACCAGAGCTCGCCGACCCCTCCCGAGGCGGCGGGTGGGTCGGTGTGGTGCCAGACCAGCCAGATCGTCGTGCCGGTCGCGGCGGACAGCTCGGCGAACCGGTCGAGCAGCAGCGGCCGCAGCAGGTGCGCACGCAGCACCACCAAGTGCTCGACGCGCTCGGCGCACATCCAGACCTGCACCAGGCGCGCGCCGTGGCGCAGGCGCCGTTCCCGGGCGAGCGCGTCGCGCGGCTTGCCCAGGGCCTCGAGCAGGTCCCGGATGAGTACCGGCCAGGTCGCGCCCGGCGTGGGATGACACACCGTCCGACCGCCGGCCACATCGTGCAGCGCGGTCAGATGCCGCACGCAGGCGTGGTCGTCATCGGGATCGTGCACCCACCGCAGCCCCGCCCCGGCCCCTGCCGCGGCTGGGATCGCCGGCGCCGGGCCCACCCGGCCGCGCAGCGCCGGGGCCAGGTCGGTCACGCGCTCACGCCGCCGCCGTGCAGGGTGAACGCGTTGCGGGCCACGGTCTCATCGACCCGGTCAGCGCCGGTGGCCGCGCACAGCGCGGCCGCGGTCCGGGTGAACGCCGCCCAGTGCCGCAGGTTGCCGTGCGCGAAGTGGTCATCGACCAGCAGGAGCAGCTCGGCGTCGACGCCCTCGTACAGCGGGTGGTAGGTCGGGATCAGCGCGCACACCTCGGCCGGGGTGAGCGGTTCCACGCTGACCCGGCGGTAGATCCGCGAGCGCAGCATCGGTTCCCGCGACAGCACCTTCCAGGTGCCGTCCCCGCCGACCAGCAGCAACGCGAACCGGGTCGCGCGGTGGTCGTGCAGGTAGCGCAGGTACTCGATGCACTCGGTGTTCAGGCTCTGCGCCTCGTCGACCACCACCACGTGCCCGCCGCCGCCCGGGGGTGGGGCGAGTTCCTCGATCAGCTGCTCGGTGAGCACGAACCGGTTCCCGCGCCCGGTCGGCACCCTCGTGAGCTCCGCGAGCAGGTCGGCCGCGACCAGGCGCATCGTGGGACGGCTGGGGAACTTCACCCAGCACGGCGCCCGCCCGGCCCGCCCGTCAACCACCGCGCGGGTCAGGGCCTGCTCGACCGCGTAGGTCTTGCCCAGCCCGGCCGGGCCGTGCACCGTGCCCATCGCCTGCACGGCGAGCAGGTCGGTCACCGCCCGCTCGACCATCAGCAACGAGTCGGTGGGCAACGTGGCCGCGCCCTCGACATCCAGGAAATGCCGCACCATCCCTATCCCTTCCCGTCCTCCACCGTGCCCCCGACCCCGGCCCTGTCCTCGCCGGGTTTGTCGTCTGCGCCGGCCGCCGGCCCAGCCTCCGGTGCAGCCGCCACCGGCCCGGCCTCGGGTGCTGCCGCCGGCTTTGGATCACGCGACGGGTTCCAGTACTCGAAGTCGCGGTGCAACCCCAGCAGGTCGGTTCGGCCCAGCCGGCGCATCTCACGCCCGTCGTCGTCGCGGCGATGGTGGCGCTCGCGCCGTTCCTGGCGGTCCTGCTCGGCGGTGATCACCGTGGTGTCCTCGCCCGGGCCGGGTGCGGTCAGCGGGGCCAGTCGGGCGCGGGCGCGTCGGCTGGCCCGGCGCTGCCGCCGCCCCAGCTCGGCGGCGTCGGCGTGGCGCCGGGCCAGTACCGCGGTCCGCTGCTCGGCGGTCAACTCGTCCTGTGGGTAGGCGGTACACAACCAGGTGTCGCCGCGGAAGATCTCGATCTGGCGCAGGTCGTGCGGGGTGTAGCGGACCTGGACCCGTTCGCCGACCAGCCCGTTGAGCTCCGGGGCGATGAACCGGACCCGCTGAAAGTGCACCCCGTCCTTGTTGATCGTCCGCTCGACGTCGGCCATCAACATCCACCGCAACTGCTCGGCGGGCACCTCACGCAGCGGGGTCGCGTCCTCCCGCCAGCGCCCGAGCGGGGTCTGCCCGGCCAGCTCGCTGTGCACCCGCCGAAGGTTGTAGTCGGTGATCCAGTCGGCGAAGTGGTGGCTGAACAGCTCCAGGCTCATCGGGTCGGCGTCCGGGCCGAACAGTCGCCCGTCCGCGCCGCGGGCGCCATGGGTGTAGAACGGCAACCCGGACAGGAACTCCTGGTCCAGGGTCCGGTTGACCCGCTCGATCTTGCCCTTGCGGTGCGGGGTGTAAGGCGGGGTCGGCAACAGCTCCACCCCCAGCGCCGCGCACGAGCGGGCCAGCGCGGTCGCGACGAACTCCAGGCCGTTGTCCGGGCGCAGCGCCTCGGGCAGCCCACCGAACGGGCCCCGCGCGGCGTCGACGACCATGCCCTGGCGCAGCGCGGCCAGCACCACCGCCGAGGTCGGGTACAGCGACAACGCCCACCCCATGATCAGCCGTGAGAAGCCGTCGATGAACAGCGTCGCCCAAGGCTTCCGCGGCCGCTGCGCCCGCGGGGCGATGACCCACACCGGCAGCTCGGTGTGGTCGCCCTCCCACAGCGCGTTGCGCCGGTTCGGCGCCCACCGCAGGTACACCTCGTGCCGCCGCCGGCCCTCGGTGCCCTCCACCACCGCGGCCCGTTCCCCAGGAGTGAGATCGCGGAGGAACGCCTCCTGCAGGCGACGCACCGACGGCGCCCCCGCCCGGCCGGCATGCAGATCCCGGTGCACCGCGGCGACGTTGCCATGCCACTGGGCGTAGGCGTCCCGGTCGGCCTCGGTGACCTCGTAGCGAGCCCGCGGCCGGCGCCTCAACTCGGCCGGATCTGCGGCCAGCCACCCCCACACGGTGCGCTCGGCTACCCCCACACCGGCCGCGGCCCGCCGGACCTTGGCGCTGGTCAACGTCCCGGCCGTGCGCTGTTCTCGCAGCCGCGCCACCAGCAGCGCCTTGACCTGCGTGTCGACGTGCGCCGTCACGACGAGCTCGCCCGATCGAACGCCTGCCGACACGCCGGACACATCACCGCTGGGTGCAGAGCCCAGCCGTGCGTCGCCAGCCACCCCACCACGACAGGATCGGTGAACGGGTCGGCGCCGGCGAGCGCCCCGCCCAACAGCGGCCCATCCCCGCAGTACCCGCACACCACCTCGGCGACCGGGCCGGACGGGACGCACTCGTGGCAGAACCCGCGGGCCACCAGCCCGTCCGCCTCGCGGATCAGCCAGCGCACCGTCAGCTCGGCGCGCAACCGCGCTGCGGCCTCGGCGCTGTTCGGCCGCTGTCCGCACCCGGGGCACGCCGCACCGGGTGAGGTGCTCGGGCGCCGGATCGCGGACATCGGCTACTCCGCCCGTTCCGGCGCACCCGGCGTGCCGGCCGCGGTCAGCGACGCCGCCGGTCGCGGCGGCAGGTGCCGATACAGCGTGGTGCGCGCGATCCCGGTTTTGGCCACGATCTCCGCGATGGTGTCCCCGGCCTCGCGCAGGTGCACCGCGTAGTTCAGCTTGTGCGGGTCCACCACCGACGGCCGACCGGTCCGGCGTCCCTTCGCCGTGGCGACCGCGCGGGCATGCGCAGCCCGTTCCAGGGTGTAGGTGCGCTCCATCTGCCCGAACAACGCCAACAGGACCACGGCCAGCTGCGCCATCGGGTCTTCCGGACGGGAGGAGTCCACCCGGATCGGGTCGGCCAGGTTGCGCACCCCGACCCCGCGCTCGGTCAGGTCGTGGATCATGTTCAGGGTGTCGCGGACCGTCCGGCCGAGCCGGTCCAGGGTGTGCACCACGATCACGTCGCCGTCGCGGGCGTACCCGAGCAGCGCGCGCAGCCCGGGCCGGTCGGTGGTCGACCCGGACTTCTTGTCCACGAAGGTCCGCTCGGCCGCGATCCCGACCTCGGCGAGCGCGTGCAGCTGCCGGTCGAGATCCTGCTTCGCGGTCGAGACCCGCGCGTAGCCCAGATCCACACCGGAGACCGTACCGATGATCAGCGTCGTAGCCGCGCCGCGACACGCGGCGGCGGACCTGACATTCGGGACGGCGTCACCAGCACCGTTGCCGACGGGGGAGCGGAGCGGACGGGGGTGTCCCACAACCAAAAGAAACCGGGACAACCGCGCTGGGCCGCGATCACGGAACTGCCAAGCTCCGTTCACGTCTGCCTCGCAACGACGACGACGTCGGCCCCAAGCCCCGCTCGGCTCGCGCCGTCAGCCCTCCGAGGACACCTCGACGATGTCCGGCGACCCGAAGCCAATCGAGCGCCTACATGTCGATCAACTGGCCCCCAGTTCGGCGCTGATCTGTGCGGCGATCTGTGTGAGTACGGGGACGACGTGGCGCTCGATGTGTCCCGGGCTCGTCCGGCCGGTCGAACTCGACGACGACAGCGCGGCGACGACCTTCCCGGTGTGGTCTCGGATCGGCGCGGACACGGCGATGAGGCCGCGTTCGCGCTCCTCCGAGACCAGTGACCAGCCCTGCCGTCGGGCCCGTTCCAGCGCCTCGCGGAACTGGCCTGGATCGGTGATCGTGTGCGGGGTCAACGGCTGCAGCCCGGGGTCGTCGAGATAGCGCTCCACGAACTCGGGTGGCGCTGCCGCGAGCAGTACCCGCCCCATCGACGTGACGTGGGCGGGGACGCGGGTGCCCGCCGCGGCCGTGACGTTGAGCACCCGTTTAGCGGGGACACGGGCGAGGTAGACGACCTCGTTGCCGTCGAGGGTCGCGAGCGAGGCCGTCTCGTGGGTCTCCTCGACGAGCCTGCCCATATGCGGTTCGGCGACCGCGACCAGCGCACTCGACGTGATGTAGTGCTGGCCGATCGTCAGCACGCGTGGGGTCAGCCGCCAGTGGCTGCCTCGGGTCGGCTCGACGTACCCCAGGTGCCGCAGGGTCAGCAGGATCCGGCGCACGGCCGGCCGGGACAGACCGGTGGCGTGGGCGATCTCGATCAGGCTGGGGTCGGTGCGTTCGGCGTCGAAGGCCAGCAGTACCGCGAATCCGCGTTCGATGCTCTGGATGCGGTCGTTGCTGCCGTCCTCCTCGCCCACCCGCCCAGTATCCCGCAGTCCCCGGCCGAGCTCGAACGCGCGCAGGGGTTGACGGATCGGGTGAGGCACGGCACTCTCAGCCTTGCACGGATAACGTGCATAATGCACGCACAGCGTGCATGGAGGTGAGGTCAATGTCGATCGACCCGAAAGAGCTGCGGCGATGCCTGGGGCACTTCGCCACCGGCGTCACGGTGATCACGTGCTACGGCCCGGACGGGGCGCCGCACGGCGCCACGGTCAACGCGTTCACGGCCGTGTCGCTGGATCCGCCGCTGGTCCTGGTGTCGCTGGACCGCCGGTCCAAGGTGTGCGGTCTGGTCGAGTCGCGGCCGTTCACGGTCAACGTGCTCGAGAGCGAGCAGAAGGACCTGGCGCTGCACTTCGCGGGCCGACCGAACCAACAGGTGCGGTGGGCGCCCGACAGCGACTGCGGCGCCCCGCGCCTCGACGGCACCCTCGCGCACATCTCGTGCACGCCGTGGCAGTCCTACGACGGCGGTGACCACGTCCTGTTCCTGGGCGAGGTCCAGCAGTTCCACATCCACACAGGCCGACCGCTGCTGTTCCACAGCGGGCAGTTCCACCACCTGGGCGGGGACCACAACCCACTGCTCTGGGACGGCTCGGCCGACGGGCCGGACGGCGGCATCACGTTCTTCTCGGCCCAGTCCACCGCCCAGCGGCCCTGAGCACCCACCGGTCCCCGGCCACTTCCCGCAAGCCATCCAGACGAAGGAGTCGACAATGACGTTGCAGCAGGACCACACGAGCGTGCCGACCGACGCGAACGGCAAGGTCAGCCGGCCGCTGACCGGTGACGAGTACATCGAGAGCCTGCGCGACGGCCGCGAGGTCTACCTGTACGGGGAGAAGGTCGACGACGTCACCACCCACCCCGCGTTCCGCAACGCGGTGCGGATGACCGCCCGGCTCTACGACTCGCTGCACGACCCGGCCAAGGCCGACGTGCTCACCACCCCCACCGACACCGGCAGCACCGGTGTCACCCACCCGTTCTTCCGGACCCCGCACTCGGTCGAGGACCTGAAGAAGGACCGGGACGCGATCGCCGAGTGGGCGCGCATGACCTACGGGTTCATGGGCCGCAGCCCCGACTACAAGGCCGCGTTCCTCGGCACGCTGGGCGCGAACTCCGAGTTCTACGACCCGTACGCGGCCAACGCCAAGCGCTGGTACCAGGAGTCGCAGGAGAAGGTCCTCTACTGGAACCACGCCATCATCAACCCGCCGGTGGACCGCCACCGCGACCCCGACGAGGTCTCCGACGTGTTCATGCACGTCGAGGAGGAGAACGACAACGGCGTCGTCGTGTCCGGCGCCAAGGTCGTCGCGACCGGGTCGGCGATCACCCACTACAACTTCCTGGCCCACTACGGGCTACCGATCAAGAAGCGCGAGTACTCGCTGGTCTGCACCGTGCCGATGGGCGCACCCGGCATGAAGCTGATCTGCCGCCCGTCCTACGCCCAGCAGGCCAACACGATGGGCAGCCCGTTCGACTACCCGCTCTCGTCGCGGATGGACGAGAACGACACGATCTTCGTGCTGGACAAGGTCCTGATCCCGTGGGAGAACGTGTTCATCTACGGCGACGCCGAGAAGGCCTCCACGTTCTTCCCCGGCTCCGGGTTCCTGCACCGCTTCACCTTCCACGGCACCACCCGGCTCGCGGTCAAGCTCGACTTCCTCGCCGGGCTGCTGATGAAGGGCCTCGAGGTCACCGGCACCAAGGACTTCCGCGGCGTACAGACCCGCGCCGGTGAGGTCATCGCCTGGCGGAACATGTTCTGGGCGCTCTCGGACGCGATGTGCACCAACCCCGACGAATGGGTCAACGGCGCGAAGCTGCCCAATCTCGACTACGGGCTGGCCTACCGCTGGTTCATGACCATCGGCTACCCGCGCGTCCGCGAGATCATCATGCAGGACCTCGGCGCCTCACTGATCTACCTGCCCAGCCACAGCGCCGACTTCCTGTCCCCGGAGGTCCGCCCCTACCTGGACAAGTACGTGCGCGGCTCGAACGGCTACGACGCCGTGGACCGGGTCAAGCTGATGAAGCTGATCTGGGACTCGATCGGCTCCGAGTTCGGCGGCCGCCACGAGCTCTACGAGCGCAACTACTCCGGCAACCACGAGGGCGTGCGTGCGGAGCTGCTCTTCGCCGCCGAGCAGTCCGGCACCGCCGCGGCGATGAAGGGCTTCGCCGAGACGTGCATGGCCGAGTACGACCTGAACGGCTGGACGGTGCCGGACCTGATCAACCCGGGCGACAGCCAGGTCGTCGGGCTTCGTGGCGGCAGCCGCAAGTACTGAGCAATCGCACCGCTGTCTCGACGACGAGGAGAACCACCACCATGTCCACCACAGAGACCTCACCCACCGCGACCTCACCCACCGCAGCAGGCTCCGGCGCCAGCGCCACCGAGGCCTTCCGCGCCAGCACCGCGGGCCGCGAAGTCGCCCAGGTCGACCAGGAGCGCGTCAGCACCGTAGTCGGTGCCGTGCTCAAGGGCATCCACCAGGCGATCCGCGACGAGGCGGTGACCTACCCGGAGTTCCTGGCCGCCAAGCAATGGCTGATCGAGGTCGGGGAGGGCGGCGAGTGGCCGCTGGTGCTCGACGTCCTCGTCGAGCACGCCGTCGAGGAGGTCGCGGCCCGGACCCAGACCTGCACCAAGGGCTCCATCCTCGGCCCGTACTACCTGCCCGACCAGGCCCGCCTGGACACCCCGGCCACCCTGCCGCAGCGCCCCGACGAGAAGGGCATCCCGCTGGTGCTCTCCGGTGAGGTCCGGAGCACCGACGGCACCCCGCTGGCCGGGGCCGAGCTCGACATGTGGCAGGCCGACGAGCAGGGCTACTACTCCGGGTTCGCGCCGCACCTGCCGGACGGGAACCTGCGGGGCGTCGTGGTCACCGACGACCAGGGACGGTTCGAGATCTCCACGATCCAGCCCGCCCCGTACCAGATCCCGACCGACGGCCCGACCGGCAAGCTGCTCGAGGCCGCCGGCTGGCACCCGTGGCGACCGGCCCACCTGCACCTGATGGTCCGCGCGGGCGGGCACCGGACGATCACCACCCAGCTCTACTTCACCGGTGGCGACTGGCTGGACAGCGACGTCGCGTCGGCGACGAAGCCCGAGCTCGTCATCGACCCGGTCGACCGGGGCGACGGCACCACCGCGGTCCGCTACGACTTCACGCTCGACCCGGCGTGACCCCAGGCGCCGGGGCCCGGCCGGGCTCCACAGCCCCGGCCGGGCCCCGGCGCCCCCAGCGAGAACGGAGAACCTCCCGATGAGCGAGATGCGCATCGAACGGGTCGAGACCGTCGTGGTCGACATCCCCCTGCGCCGTGCCCACCGGTTCGCCCGGGCGAGCATGGACGCCCAACCCGTGCTCTACGTCTTCGTCCGCACCGCGGGCGGGGTCACCGGCGTCGGTGAGGGCGTCGTACCCGGGGGGCCGTGGTGGGGCGGCGAGTCCGTCGAGACCATGCAGGTGATCGTCGAGCGCTACCTGGCCCCGGTCCTGCTGGGCCGCCGGGTGGACGAGATCGCCGGGATCCTGCGCGACATCACCGACGTGGCCGCGGCGAACCTGTTCGCGAAGACCGCGGTCGAGGTGGCCCTGCACGACGCCTGGGCCCGCCACCTCGATGTCCCGGTGCACACCCTGCTCGGCGGCCTGGCGCGGACGAGCATCCCCGTCACGTGGGCACTGGGCACCGAACCCGCGCAGGTCGTCGTCGAGGAGGCACTGGCCAAGCTCGACACCGGACTGCACCGCTCGTTCAAGCTCAAGATGGGCGCACAGGACCCGGCCGACGACGTCGCCCGGATCGTGGCCGTCGCCGAGAAACTCGCAGGCGTCGCCGGGGTGCGGGTGGACATCAACGCCCGCTGGGACCGACTCACCTCGCTCACCCACCTTCCCGCTCTGGCCGAGGCGGGCGTCGAGCTGATCGAGCAGCCGGTGCCCGGCCACGACGTGGACGCGCTCGCCGCGATCGCCGCGGCACTGCCGATCCCGATCATGGCCGACGAGAGCCTGCGGACCCCGGCCGACGCCATCCGGCTCGTCGACGCACGGGCGGCCGGGGTCTTCGCGGTCAAGACGACCAAGAGCGGCGGCCTGCGCGCCAGCCGCGCGATCGCCGAGATCGCCGCCGCGGCAGGCATCCCGTGCTACGCCGCCACGTCGATCGAGAGCCCGATCGGCACCGCCGCGTCACTCCACTTCGCCTGCTCCACCCCGACACTCGGATGGGGAAGCGAGCTGTTCGGCCCGCTGCTGATGGCCGAGGAGATGCTCGTCGAACCGCTCGTCTACGACGCCGACGGCCTCCACCTGCCCGACGGCCCCGGCCTGGGCGTCGAGCTCGACCCCGCCCAGATCGCCGCGTTCAGAAGGGACTGACCATGCTGTTCCACGTCCGGATGGACGTCGCCATCCCCCACGACCTCGACCCCGACCATCGCGCCACGATCGTCGCCGAGGAGAAGGCCCGTGCCCTCGAGCTGCAGCGCTCCGGCGTGTGGCCGCACCTGTGGCGGATCGTCGGCGAGTACTCCAACATCAGCGTCTTCGACGTCGAGTCCGGCGACGAGCTGCATGCGCTGCTGTCCTCGCTGCCGCTGTTCCCCTACCTCACCTGCAAGGTCACCCCGCTGGCCACCCACCCCTCGGATCTCCAGGCGCAGCCGTGACAGCCGCACTGCGGGATGCGCCGGTCCGGACACCGCTGTGGTTCGGCCTCGACGAGGTGCCCGCCGACCTGGGCCCGAGCGTGGTGACGATCGGGGTGTTCGACGGCCTGCACCGCGGGCACCGCAGGCTGGTCGACCACGCCCGCCGGATCGCCGACGAGCGCGGCCTGCCCCTGGTCCTGCTCACCTTCGACCCGCACCCGGCCCGGGTCCTCGGCCTGGCCCGGGACACCGCGACGCTGACCACCCTCGAGTACCGGGCCGAGCTCGCCGGCGCCGCCGGGGTCGACGCGGTGTGCGTCCTGCGCTTCACCCGGGAACTGGCCGGGCTGAGCCCGGACGCCTTCGCCCGGTGTGTGCTGGCGGGCGCACTCGGCGCCCGCGCCGTGGTGGTCGGGGCGAACTTCACCTTCGGCGCCCGGGCCGCGGGCGACGTCACCGCCCTGCACGGGCTCGGTGCCGATCTGGGCTTCACCGCGCACGGGGTGCCGCTGCTGCAGGCGGTCGGCACCCCGTGCTCGTCGACCTACACCCGGCGCTGCCTGCGCGCCGGGGACCTCGACGCCGCGACCCGCGCGCTCGGCCGCCCGCACCGGGTGGACGGCAACCGCAGCGGTGACCACGTGGAACTCCCCGCGGACACCGCGCTGCCCCCGCCCGGCCGCTACCTCGCCACGGTGGACGGACACCGGGGCATCGTCGAGGTGACGGGTACGGACACCCTGCGGATCCACGGCGGTCCGGTCGGCGACGGCCCGACCACCGTGGCCTTCCACGGTCGAGAGGCAGGAAGCCGATGAGCGATCTCGAACAGCGGGTCGCCCGGCTGGAGGCGTACGAGGCGATCCGCGCCCTCGACGCCCGGTACTGCCGGGTCCTCGACGACGGCGACTGGGACAGCCTGGTCTCGCTGTTCACCGGCGACGGCGAGTTCGTCGGCCTGTCCCGGGCCCGCGGGCCCGCCGCGCTGCGCACCTTCTTCGCCGGACTCGCCGACGCCGGGCTGACCGCGTTCTGGCACCACGTCACCAACCTCGAGATCACCCTCGACGGGCCGGACGCGGCACGGGCCCGCTCGTTCCTCTGGCAGCCGTGTGTGCAGGACGGCGTCCCGCACATCGCCGCGGGCCGCTACCTCGACACGCTCCGCCGCGTCGACGGCACCTGGCGCTACGCGACCAAACAGGTGGCGTTCGACTACTTCGTCCCGCTCACCGACGGCTGGGACCACGGGCGCTTCACCGTCGCCTCGGCCGCCGCGACCTACCCCGGGAGATCCGACGCATGACCACCGCTCTGCACCACCGCATCGACGGGCCCGACGACGCACCCGTCCTCGTGCTCGGCCCGTCGCTGGGCACCGACCTGCACCTGTTCGACGCCCAGGTCGCCGGGCTGGCCGACCGCTTCCGGGTCGTCCGCTTCGACCTGCCCGGGCACGGCGGGAGCCCCGCCCCCGCCGGGCCGTACACGATGGCAGGCATGGCAGGCGACGTCGCCGCGCTGCTGGACCGGCTCGGGATCGACCGGTTCCACTACGCGGGGGTCTCGATCGGCGGGGCGATCGGCCAGCAGTTGACCCTCGACCATCCCGACCGCGTACTCAGCCTCGCCGTGATCGCGTCCGCGGCCCGCTTCGCGGACCCCGCCAGCTGGCCGCAGCGAGCGGCCGCCGTCCGGGAGAGCGGCACCGAGACCATCGTCGCGAGCAGGCCCGGCACCTGGTTCGTGCCCTCCTTCGCCGGCACCGACGAGGCGCAGCGACTGCTCGCAATGCTGCGCGCCACCACCGACGAGGGCTACGCGGGCTGCTGCGAGGCGATCGCGACGTTCGACGTGCGCGACCGGCTCGTCTCCATCGGCGTCCCGGTGCTCGCGATCGCAGGCGCCGAGGACCCGGCGACCCCGCCCGACATGGTCCGGGTGATCTCCGACGGCGTCCCGGACGGCCGGTTCGAGGTCGTCCCCGACTCCGCGCACCTGCTCAACGCCGAGAAGCCGCAGCGGGTCACCGGCCTGTTGGCCGAGCACCTGGCACCCGTCGACACCAGCCGGGGCTGAGGTGGACAAGGTGGTGGCATCGGCGGCCGAGGCGGTCGCCGACATCGGGGACGGCGCGTCGCTGGCCGTCGGCGGGTTCGGCATGTCCGGGGTGCCCACGGTCCTGATCGCCGCACTGCTGGAACAGGACGCGACCGACCTGGAGACGATCTCGAACAACCTCGGCGTCGACGGCTTCGGGCTGGGCAACCTGCTCGCCGCGGGACGGATCCGGCGCACGATCGGCTCCTACGTCGGCAACAACAAGGAGTTCGCCCGCCAGTACCTGGCCGGCGAGATCGAGCTCGAGCTGACTCCACAGGGCACGCTCGCCGAGCGGTTGCGGGCCGGCGGTGCGGGGATCCCGGCGTTCTACACCCCGGCAGGCGTCGGGACCCTCGTCGCGGAAGGAGGGCTGCCCTGGCGCTACGCCCGAGACGGCTCGGTCGACGTGGCATCCCCGGTCAAGGAGGTCCGCGAGTTCGACGGGACGTCGTATGTGCTGGAGCGGGCGCTGACCCCGGACTTCGGGCTGGTGCACGCCTGGAAGGGCGACCGGCACGGCAACCTCGTCTACCGGCGCGCCGCACGGAACTTCAACCCGGACTGCGCCGCCGCGGGCCGGATCACGATCGCCCAGGTGGAGCACCTGGTCGAGCCGGGCGAGATCGACCCGGACACGGTGCACACCCCCGGCATCCACGTGCAGCGCGTGGTGCACGTGCCCGACGTGGACAAGCCGGTCGAGTTCAGGACCCTGAGAGAAAGAGCGGTGCGTGGCTGATGGCTCTCACCCGCGAGGAGAT
The DNA here is from genome assembly GCF_058448985.1 of Pseudonocardia sp. DxW. Taxonomy (NCBI): domain Bacteria; kingdom Bacillati; phylum Actinomycetota; class Actinomycetes; order Pseudonocardiales; family Pseudonocardiaceae; genus Pseudonocardia; species Pseudonocardia sp. DxW. Next base: position 141,329 of record NZ_JBZFLK010000016.1, read on the forward strand.
GGCCGCCCGGGTCGCCGCCGAGCTCCCGGACGGCTCCTACGTCAACCTCGGCATCGGGATGCCCACGCTGGTCCCCGGCCACATCCCGCCGGGGCGGACGGTGGTGCTGCACTCGGAGAACGGGATCCTGGGTGTCGGCCCCTACCCGACCGACGACGAGGTCGACCCCGACCTGATCAACGCAGGCAAGGAGACCGTCACCGTCGACGACGGCGCCGCCTACTTCGGCTCCTCGGACTCGTTCGGCCAGATCCGGGCGGGCAAACTCGACGTCGCCGTCCTCGGCGGCATGGAGGTCGCGGCCAACGGCGACCTCGCCAACTGGGCCGTTCCCGGCAGGATGATCAAAGGCATGGGCGGGGCGATGGACCTCGTCCACGGCGCGAGGAAGGTCATCGTGATGATGGACCACGTCTCCAGGGACGGCACTCCGAAGATCGTCGAGCGGTGCAGCCTGCCGATCACCGGGCTGGCCTGCGTCACCCGCATCGTCACCGACCTCGCCGTCATCGACGTGACGCCGGACGGCCTCGAACTGGTCGAGACCGCCCCCGGCGTCACACCCGACGAGGTCCGCGAGAAGACCGCCGCCCGGCTGACCGGGCTCGAGCACCAGGAGGCCGCCCGTGCGTGACGCCGTGATCTGCGAACCACTCCGGACCCCGGTCGGCGGATTCGGCGGAGGGCTGCGCGACGTCCCCGCGCACACCCTGGCCGCCACCGTGATCCGCGCCCTGCTCGACCGCACCGGGCTCGACCCGTCCGTCGTCGACGACGTGCTGCTGGGCCACTGCTACCCGACGATGGACGCCCCGGCGATCGGCCGGGTCGCCGCGCTGGACGCGGGGCTGCCGGTGACGGCGTCGGGTCTGCAGATCGACCGGCGCTGCGGCTCCGGGCTGCAGGCGGTGCTCTATGCGGCCATGCAGGTGCAGACCGGGGCGAGCGAGGTCGTGCTGGCCGGCGGCGCGGAGTCGATGTCGGGCGCGCCCTTCTACTCCACCGCGATGCGCTGGGGCGTCAAGGGCGGCCCGGGGGTGACGCTGCACGACTCGCTGGCGCGGGGCCGCGTGACGGCGGGCGGCGAGCACCACCCGGTACCCGGCGGGATGATCGAGACCGCGGAGAACCTGCGCGAGGAGTACTCGATCCCGCGCGAGGAGCAGGACGAGTTCGCGGTGCGGTCGCACCAGCGGGCGGCGGCGGCGCAGGCCGAGGGCCGGTTCGCCGACGAGATCGTCCCGGTCACGGTGCAGGGCCGCAAGGGCGACGTCACCGTGGACACCGACGAGCACATCCGGCCGGACGCGACTCCCGAGACGCTGGCGAGGCTGCGCCCGATCATGGGCAGGCAGGACACCGAGGCCACCGTCACCGCGGGCAACGCCTCGGGGCAGAACGACGGCGCGGCGATCTGCGTCGTCACCAGCGCGGAGAAGGCCGCGGAGCTGGGCCTGCGCCCGCTGGTCCGGCTCGTGTCCTGGGGGGTGGGCGGCGTGGCGCCGAAGACCATGGGCATCGGCCCGGTCCCGGCCGTCGCGAAGGCGCTGAAGCAGGCCGAGATGGCCCTGTCCGACGTCGACCTGATCGAGCTGAACGAGGCGTTCGCCGCCCAGGTCCTGGCCTGCACCCGGGAATGGGGGTTCACCCCCTCCGACTTCGACCGGATGAACGTCAACGGCTCGGGCATCTCGCTGGGCCACCCGGTCGGCGCGACCGGCGGGCGGATCCTGGCCACCCTGACCCGGGAGATGGTCCGCCGCGACGCCCGATACGGCCTGGAGACGATGTGCATCGGCGGCGGCCAGGGCCTCGCCGCGCTCTTCGAACGAGTCACCTGATGGGCAGGCGGCCGCGGCCGCAGAGTGTCCCCGGCGCGGCTCCAGCGGGCAGGGGCGTGCCATCGCCTGGGGAACCGGATTTCACTGCCATCTATATTTGGCGCCGTCAGACTGTCGTTCTACCGTCGCTCCACAGAGGAAGGGGTGAAGGAGGAAGGCAAGTGTGGAACGACATGGAGATGTCAGCGGGAACGACAGGTCGTGTCAGCAGACGGCGCCACGGAAATGTCAGCAGCTGTGGGACGGCGCAACGGGAACGAAGGGGCTCGGCGACAGCCCGATGAGTCGCGCTACGGCGCCGGCGGGCCAGGGTCTGCAGCGAGGCCGTAGTGGGCGTCCTCGGTGAGTTCGAGGTAGCTGCCACCGGGGTGGCGGCGGACGAGTCCGCGTTGTTGTAGAGCGACGACCGCTGCTGGGTCGTAGGCCAGGTGCCGCTCGGTGATGGCCCGGGGGGCGTGGGCGATGGCATACAGCAGGCGAGCGATCTCGACGTCCAGGCCCGGTTCGGGATCGTGGAGCCGGTGCAGCGCGACGCGTTGGGTGTCGGTGAGGTGTCGGTCCTGGGCGCGCAGCCCCCGGATCGGGGCGGGGCTCGTCGCTGCCGGGTCGTGCTCAATGCGCAGTCCGGTGTCGTCGAGCTGGGCGTCGAGGGCGGCCAGGGCGTCGACCAGGCGGGCGAGGGTCCAGCCCAGCGCCTCGGCCAGACGGGCGGGGCTGACCGCGTCCGGGGCGCGGCCCGGTGGGCAGGTCACGGTGGCCAGTGCGGCCGCGATGACGGCGACGTCCGCCGGCTCGTCGTGAGCGAGCTGGCGTCGCCGTAGAGCGTTTCGGGTGGGTGCTCGGAACAGTTCGGTCGGGTGCAGGTCGAGGACCTGGCAGAGCCGTTCGAGCAGGCCCAGGGAGACGGTGTCGTGGTCGTTGTCGGTCCACAACCGGGCGGGGCCGGTGACCGCGCCGGCGCCGACCCGGTTGGCAAGCTCGGTGTGGGTCATCCCGGCCGCGACGCGGCGCTGCTCGACCAGCGTCCAGTCGATGACCAAACGGCGGGCCGGCCGCCGCGGACGGTCGGTCACGAGCCGCTCCGCGAGAGCGGGTGCAGGTCGGTCACGGTCGTGTGCCGGAACGACGCAGCAGGCAGCACGACCCCGGCGTGGGTCGCGCCGGTGTGGCCAAGCAGGGCCAGGGCGCGGTCATCGAGCGGGGCACTGTCGGGTCGAGCGAACAGCCAGCTCGCACCGGCCGGGGCGTCGGTGTCCGGAGAACCGGATGTGTCGCTGGGCGGGAGGGACGACCGGCGAGCCAAGGCGGCGCGCACCAGGCCGGCCGCGCGTGCGGGGATGCGGTAGCTGAGCATGCTGCTCAGGCGCACGTGCAGGCCGCCGCGGTGCGCGGTGAGGGCACCCGGTCGTAGCCGGCACAGCCGGCTCGCTGGTAGCCCCGTGGCGCGGGTGAGGACCACGGCCGCGGCCGTGATCGGGTCGTAGAGACCGCGGAGCCGGGTCACGGTCGACGGGTCGAGGCGCGGTTCGAGCTGCACGGTCGCCGCGGCCCTTGTCCGGCGCGAGGGTGGGTGTACGTCGAGGAACAGGCCCTCGGCGAGCAGCCCGGCCTGCGCGGCCCGCACTCGGGTGAGGACCTCGTCGGTACTGGTCGCGTCGATCGTGAGCTGCTGCAGCACCGCATCAGCGAGATCGGCGCGACTGATGTTGCTGAGCAGGCTCAACCGCAGCCCCTCGGCGTGGGTGCGGGCCTGCGCGAACGTGCCGCGATAGACGGCGTCGACCCGGGCGAACCCGGCCGCGGACAGCAGGCGGCGGGCCGTGGCCCGAAACTGCGGGAACTCCACATCGGGCACCGCCGGGAACCGGTCGTGGTCGTCGTCCCACCCGGCGGCGACAGCGTCCGATGGTGTCAGCGCGGTCAGTCCGGCCCGCCACGGCCGCACCAGCGGAACACGGCCACCGTGGGCCGCGGCGACCGCGGCGCGCCCATCAGTGGCGGCAGCTCCGGTCTCGACCAACCACAACCGTGTAGTGGCAGCGCTGGCCAGGACGGCGAGGTCGCCCCAGCAGACGGCGGGGAGCTGGTCAGCGCGCAGCACGACCAGGTCCGTGACGGGTTCGGCCGCGAGCCAGCACCCGGCCAGCTCCCAGGAGCGGTGGCTGGGGCGCTGCACCGGTCGCGCGGTCGGGGACTTGCCCAGCGCGACCAGCAGGGCCGCACCCAGGTGCGGGCGCGAGCCAGTGCCGGGCTGCGGCAGGCACACCACCACACCCCGACCGACGGCGTGGCATCCCGTCACCGCGGACACGCAGGCCGGCGAGTCGCCGGGGTCAGTGAGTACCGTGACCGCCGGCGCGACCGCCCCGGGCACCGCACGACCGGCCCCCGGAACGGGGTCGGCGCCGGTGCCGGCCACCGTGGTGGTCACGACGCACTGGTGGCGGCCGGTCGGGAGCGGACGCCGCCGTGGAGGGCAAACGCGTTGCGCGCGATCTGCTCGTCGAGCTGCTCGACGCCGGTGCCCTGGCACAGCTCGACCGCGGTCGCGGTGAACGCGGCCCAGTCCCGCAGGTTGCCGTGGGCGAAGTGGTCATCGACGAACAGCAACAGCTCAGCGGTGGCCCCGTCATAGATCCGGTGGTAACGCGGCAGCAGCGCACACACCTGCGCGCCCGACAGCGGCGAGCACACCACCCGGCGATAGATCCGCGAACGCAGCATCGGCTCACGAGCCAGCACCTGCCAGGCGCCGTCCCCGCCGACCAGCAGCAGCCCGAACCGGGTCAGCCGGTGATCGTGCAGGTAGCGCAGGAACTCGATGCACTCCCTGTTGAGCTGCTGGGCTTCGTCGACTACCACGAGTCGTTCCCGCCCGTCCCGGCCGCGGTGATCGGCCAGCTGCTCGAGCAGCTCGGCCGAGAGCGCGAACCGGTCCCGGCGCTCCGGCGCGACACCGCACAGCTCGGCGAACAGGGTGGCGGCCACCAGCCGCATCGTCGGCCGGCTGGGAAACGACACCCAGCAGGCATCCACCCGGTCGGTGCGCCGCGCGAGGGCCTGTTCCACGGCGAAGGTCTTACCCAGCCCCGCCTGCCCGTGCACCGCGCCCATCGCGCGGGTGGCCACCAGATCGGCCACCGCCTGATCGACCAGCGCGAGCGCCTCGGTCGGCAGCGTGGCCGCGCCGTCGAGATCCAAGAAGTGGCGCACACTCACCGGCGCTCTCCCTCGGCATCGTCGCCACCGGCTCCCGCAGACCGCCCAGTCCCGGCCGGGTCGGGCGGCTCGTCGGTGGGCTGGGGCGGGTTCCAGTAGTCGAAGTCGCGGTGCAGGTTGAGCAGGTCGGTGCGGGCCAGCCGCTGCAGGTCCCGGTCGCGGGCCTCGATGTCGCGCTCGCCGGTGTCGCGGCGCCGGTCGGTGCGGGCCTGCTCCGCGCTGATCACGGTGACCTCCTCCGGCTCGCCCGGGGCGGTGATCGGTGCCAACCGCGCCCGCGCCCGGCGGCTGGTGCGGCGCTGGCGGCGCCCGAGCTCGGCGGCATCAGCACGGCGCCGGGCCAACACCGCCTCGCGCTGCTCGGGTGAGAGCGCGCCCTGCGGATACGCGGTGCACAACCACGTGTCCCCGCGGAAGATCTCGATCTGACGGTGGTCGTGCGGGCTGTAGCGAACCTGCACCCGCTCACCGACCCGGCCGTTGAGCTCGCCGGCGATGAAGGTGTGCCCGGCGAAGTGCACCCCGTCGCGCTGCACCGTCCGTTCGGCATCGGCCAGCAGCAGCCAGCGCAGCTGCTCGGCCCCCACCTCCTGGATCGGCGTCGGGTCGGCCTGCCAGCGCTGCAGCGGGGTCTGCCCGCCCAGCCCGGAGTGCGCGCGCACGGTGTTGTACTCGATGACCCACTCGGCGAACCGGTCCACGAACAACGCCAGCGCCATCGGCGCCGCCTCCGGCCCGTACAACCGCCCATCGGCCGCGCGCGGGCCCTCGGTGTGAAACGGCAACCCGGACAGAAACTCCTGATCCACCGTCCGGTTCGCCCGCTCGACCTTGCCCTTCTGATACGGGGCGTAGCCGTCGGTCGGGTCGAACGTCGTGCCCAGCGTCGCGCACACCCGCCCCAACGCGGTCGTGGCGAACTCCAGCCCGTTATCTGGGACCAGCGCCCGCGGCACCCCGCCGAACGGGCCCCGCTGCGGGTCGACCACCAGCCCGCGGTGCAGCGCGGCCAGCACCGTCGCCGCGTCCGGGCGCAGCGACAACGCCCATCCCATGATCAGCCGCGAGTAGCAGTCCAGGAACATCGTCACCCACGGCTTCACCGGCCGCGCCCCGCGCGGCGGCGTGACCAGCACCGGCAGCTCCTTGTGATCGGCCTCCCAGCGGGCGTTGCGACACACCGGCTCCCACCGCAGATAGACCTCGTGGCGGCGCCGGCCCGCCACCCCGTCGACCACCGCGGCCCGTTCGCCCGGGGTGAGCTCGCGGGCGAAGGCGCGTTGCAGTGTGCGCAGCGGCGGCACCGGCTCGTCGTTGGCCTTGCGTGCCCGCCACAACGCGGTCACGTTCCCGGCCCAGTCGGCATAGTCGCGCCGGTCTTGCTCGGTGAGCTCGTACTGGGCCGGCGTCCGCCGCTGCGGCGTGACCTCTCCGGCCGCCCACCGCCATACCGTGCGCTCGCTGACTCCCAGTGCCGCGGCCACGACCACCGCCTCCGCCCGACCGAATCGACCCTCGGCCCGCTGCTGCTGCAGGCGCTCGACGAGCACCGCGCGGGCCCGCGGGTCGATCTGGTTCACCGCGCCAACTCGCCCACACAGTCCGGGCACACCAGCCCGGACAGCCGCCAGCCACGCCCGGCCAGCCAGCCCTGCACCACGGCCGTGGCCCCCGTGTCCCCGGCCACGAGGTCGCCGCTCAGCAGTGGACCGTCCCCGCACCGCACACAGGCGACATCGGTGACCGGGCCGGGCGGGGTGCAGCCGCGACAGAAGTGCCGCTCGAGCACCGCGCCCGCGGCGGCCGGGTCCGGCAACAGCCAGGTCATCGCCACCTCCGCACGCTCGATCGGGTTCGACGGCTCCCGCCCGCACTCGACACAACGACACTGCTCACGGCCCCGATACGCCGCTCGTGCACCCTGATCGCGGGCCATCAGCGCGCCTCCATCTCCGCACGCGCCGCCCCCGCGGTGCCGGCACTGCGGTCGAGGTAGCCATACACCGTCGGACGGGCCACCCCGAGCAGCGCAGCGATCTGGGCCACGGTGTGCGTGCCGGCGTCGTAGAGCTGCTGGGCATGCGCGGCCTGCTCCGGGGACAGTCGCGGCTTCCGCCCACCCTTACGGCCCCGCGCCCGGGCCGCGGCCAGCCCGTCACGGGTGTTGGCCACGATCAGCTCCCGCTGGAACTCGGCCAACACCGACAGCATCCCGAACATCGCCCGCCCCTCCGCGGTGGAGGTGTCGATGCCCTGCTCGAGCACCCGCAACCCGATCCCGCGCTCACGCAGCTCCGCGCCCAGGGTGACCAGGTGCAGCATCGACCGACCCAGCCGGTCCAGCCGGGTGATCACCACCGTGTCCCCGCCGCGCACCAACCGCACCACCAGATCCAGCTGCGGCCGCGACGCTTTCGCCCCGGACGCGTAGTCCACATACACGTCCGCCGCGGCCACCCCCGCCCGGGTCAGCGCGTCGACCTGATGCGCCGGGTTCTGCTCCGCGGTCGACACCCGCGCATACCCCACCAACATCTGTCGACAATAGCGCCGGAAGACCGTTCACCGACGTTGATTCACAACGCGTGTTCCCGACAGCATCGACCTGCGGGTTCGTCGGCCGGTCGACGGGCGTCGGCAAACGACCATTTCACGACAGCAGCGGACAGGAGCTTGTGTGGGAGCACAGTCGACGGAGAGCGCCGAGCCGATTAGCGGCCCTACCTGGGCGGCCGCTGTATTCGGTCGCGGTCCAGATGGTTGGCCCGACCAGACCGGGCCGGGGGTCTGTCTTCGGAATGCAGAACGGCCGCACGCCGGGCGACCTGCGGCCGTTCTTGGGTGTTCGTCTGCTGCTCAGACGGGTGATGTGAGGAGTTCGGTGAGGTGGTCGTCGACTTCCTTGAGGTAGGTCTGCTCGAAGCCGAACAGGCCGAAGTGGCCGGCGATCGAGTGCACCACCCTCAGCTCGCTGTTCGGGGTGAGCTCCTGCTCGGCTTGGGCGTCGCGGACCGGGAAGAACATGTCTTCGTCGTGGGGCATTACGAACACCTTGGCCGTGATCTGCCCTAGCGCCGCGGCGAGGTCGCCGCCGGTGTTGCGGGAGACATCACCGCGCTGCCACTTCCAACCTTGGAGCAGCAGTGAGTTCGGGTCCATCGCGCTGAACACGCCGCGGAGGAAGCGGTCCTTGAACTCGATGGCGTTGTCCCAGGTCACGTCGGGTAGCTCGATGTTGCGCCAGAACTCGGTTTTCCAGAACTCGGTGGACAGGCCCATCACCGCCCACAGGTCCGCGTGCCGTGCGAGCCCGCGTGCGACGTCGGTGTGCGTGGTGTACTCCCCGCCGTTCCAGCCGGGGTCGTCGGTGATCACGTCGAGCAGGGTCTGGGTGAACAGAAAGTCGTGCGGGGTGTTCTTGGCGGTCCCGGCGATGGGCGCTGCGCGCAGCACCTTCTCCGGGAAGCGGACGGCCCACTCCCAGGTTTGCTGGGCGCCCATCGAGCCGCCGACGACGGCGTGCAGCCGCTCGATGCCGAACTTCTCGCGGAGCAGTTGCTCCTGGGCGCGGACGTCGTCGCTGATGCGCACCTTCGGGAATTTCGACATCGCGATCGTGCTGTTGGGGCCGTCTGCGTTGTGCGGCGAGGTCGACAGCCCGTTGCCGATCTGGTTGATCACGATGATGAAGTACTTGTCCGGATCGAGTGCCCGGCCCGGCCCGATGTAGACCATTTCCCAGGTCTGATGAGTCCCGGAGAACCAGGTCGGGACGCAGATCGCGTTGTCTTTGGCGTCGTTGAGCGTGCCGTAGGTGGCGACGGCCAGCTGCAGGTCGGGGATGATCCCGCCCTCTTCCAGCCGGAACTCACCGAGGCTGTGGAGCTCGTAGGCGCCCTGGACCTCGGGGGTGTAGAAGGGGTTGGTCAGTGCCATCGAAAGCCTTTCTCAGAGCGGGTTCAGACCGACCGGAGGCCTGACTAGTTCGGGGTGTTGACCTCGCCGAACTCGATATCGACGCCAGCACCCGCGAAGTTGTCCAGGTCGGCGACTGTGGCCTCCCCCTGCGGGGAACCGAGCGCGGCCAGAGCGTCCTGCTTGGAATCCCAGCGCAGCACGGCGACGACAAAGTGCGCCGGCTTCGTGCCGTCGGGCGTCTCGCAGCGGATCCAGCCGATATCACGCACGTTGGGCAGCTTCGCTGCGAGCGGGATGTGCACGTCGCGGTAATGCTTGAGAAACGCCTCCGGGGCCTCCGGGTGCGCGTAGACGGCGGTGAGTTGGTACAAGATTTCCACCTCTCGATGCTCTCTGGCGATTCGTTGTGGTCTTCTGATAATCGGATGAGAAGGGGGCGTCGAGAGGGGCCGGCAAGAACTTCCTGGGCGCGGCGATCCGAGCGACGCGCTGGTTCTGTGCCCACGCGTTGACGGCTCTCAGGTGGTCCATGCCGGCCCCTCTTGGCCGGGTGCAGGCCGTTCGTTATTCGGGTTCGAGAACGAAGTCGTAGCGCGAGTACGTCCGACCGTCCGCCCCGGGTTGTGGGTCGAGGATGAGTTCGGTCTTGGTGGCCTGGGCGACATCGTCGTTGAGCCAGTCACCTCCGGTGAAGTAGAGCTGAGTGGTGATCGTGCGGAATCCCGGTGCACCGACCAGCAGGTGCAGGTGTGCGGGGCGCCATGGGTGCCACCCGGCGGCCTCGATCATCTTCCCGGTCGGTCCGTCGTGCGGGATTCGGTAGGGCGCCGGCTGCACGGTGGTGATCTCGAAGTGGCCCTGCGCGTCGGTCTCCACCACACCACGCAGGTTGCCTTCGGGCAGGTGCGGGGCGAACCCGGAGTAGTAGCCTTGATGATCGGCCTGCCAGATGTCGAGCTCAGCGCCGGCGACCGGGGCACCGTCGGTGCCGCGGACCTGTCCGGAGAACACCAGTGGGGTGCCGGCCTCGTCCGGTCGCATCGGTAGCGCGGTCACTGCGGGCAGGCGTTGCTGGTCGGGTAGGTAGTAGGGGCCCAGGATGCTGCCCTTGGTGCCCTGCTGGGCCGAGGCGGCCACGTCTTCGACGATGTGCTCGATGAACACGTCGAGCAGCAGTGGCCACTCGCCGGCCTCGCCGACCTCGATCAACCACTGCTTGGCGACCTGGAACTCCGGATAGCTCACCTGCTGCTCGCGGATCGCGCCGTGAATGCCGGTCAGCACCGCGGAGACGACCGCGCTGATCCGCTCCGGGCTGGTGTCACCGCCCCCCTCGATGCGCTGCAGGCTGGCGCGGAACGCCTCGGTGGCGTGGGTCCCCGCCCCCTCGGCGGTGGGCGAGTCGTGTGCGGTAGTCATGGTAGGAACTCCTCCCAGCGCATCGGCGCTCAGAACTGCGGGTGCCCGTTGCCGCGGATGACGTTGACGTCATCGTTGTTGATCAGGTCGGGGACGGTCCAGCCCTTGAGGTCGTACTCGTCGAGGCACTGCTCGGCGAAGCCCTTCATCGCCCCGGCCATGCCGGACTGCTCGGCGGCGCCGAGCAGCTCGGCGCGCACGCCCTCGTGGTTGCCGGAGTAGTTGCGCTCGTAGAGCTCGTGGCGGCCACCGAACTCGGTGCCGATCGAGTCCCAGATCAGCTTCATCAGCTTGACCCGGTCCACGGCCTCGTAGCCGTTCGAGCCGCGCACGTACTTGTCGAGGTAGGGCCGCACCTGCGGGGACAGGAAGTCCGCGGCGTGGCTGGGCAGGTAGATCAGCGAGGCGCCGAGGTCCTGCATGATGATCTCCTTGACCCGGGGGTAGCCCTGGGTCATGAACCAGCGGTAGGCCAGGCCGTAGTCGAGCTTGGGCAGCTTGGCGCCGTCGACCCACTCGTCGGGGTTGGCACACATGGCGTCCGACAGGGCCCAGAACATGCTGCGCCAGGCGATGACCTCACCGACGCGGGTCTGCACCCCACGGAAGTCCTTGGTGCCGGTGACCTCGAGGCCCTTCATCAGCAGGCCGGCGATGAAGTCGAGCTTGACCGCCAGGCGCGTGACGCCGTGGAAGGTGAAGCGGTGCAGGAACCCCGAGCCAGGGAAGAACGTCGAGGCCTTCTCCGGGTCACCGTAGATGAAGACGTTCTCCCACGGGATGAGCACCTTGTCGAGCACGAAAATCGTGTCGTTCTCGTCGAGCCGGCTCGACAGCGGGTAGTCGAACGGGCTCCCCATCACCGCGGCCTGCTGCGAGTACGACGAGCGGCAGATCAGCTTCATGCCCGGCGCGCCCATCGGCACCGTGCAGACCAGCGAGTACTCCCGCTTCTTGATCGGCAGACCGTAGTGAGCCAGGAAGTTGAAGTGGGTGATCGCCGAACCGGTCGCCACGACCTTCGCGCCGGAGACCACGACGCCCTTGTCGTTCTCCTCCTCAACGTGCATGAACACGTCGGACACCTCGTCCGGCGGCCGGTGCCGGTCCACCGGCGGATGGACGATCGCGTGGTTCCAGTAGAGGACCTTCTCCTGCGACTCGGTGTACCAGCGCTGGGCGTTGTCGGCGAACGGGTCGTAGAAGTCCGAGTTCGCACCGAGGGTGCCGAGGAAGCTGGCCTTGTAGTCCGGGGAGCGGCCCATGAAGCCGTAGGTCATCCGGGCCCACTCGGCGATCGCGGTCTGGTCGGCCTTGAGGTCCTCGACCGACCGCGGAGTGCGGAAGAACGGGTGGGTGACCCCGGAGCTGCCGGTGTCGGTGGGGACCGTCAGCTTCCCCTGCTTGTCCGGGTCGTGCAGGGCGTCGTAGAGCCGGGCGGTCATCCGGACCGCGTTGCGGAACGCCGGGTGGGTGGTGACGTCGTCGACCTTCTCGCCGTAGAGGTAGACCTCGCGGCCGTCGCGCAGGCTTTCGACGTACTCCTCACCGGTCATCGGCCGCGTCACGCGGCCGGCGTCGTCGGTGGGGGTGGGCACGGAATCCTGTTGCAGGGTCATCGTCGACTCCTTCGTCCGGGCAGGCTGGCTCGGGTCGGCACCCGCAGTGCGCGGGCTGGTGAGGGCGCGTCAGAGCGTCGTGGCCAGGTGCGCCACGACCGCGTCGTGGATCTCGGCGCTGCGCGGGACGGCACCGGAGGCCCAGTACAGGGCGTGTACCAGGCCGTCGACCCGGGTGGCCGTCACGTCGACGCCGGCCTCCCGCAATGACGTCGCGAATGCCTCGCCTTCGTCGCGCAGCGTGTCGTACTCGGTGGTCACGACGAGCGTCGACGGCAGCCCCGCGAGGTCGTTACGCGGCAACGCCAGTCGCGGGTCCGCCACGTCTTCGGGACCGTTGACATACTGCGCCCCGAACCAGGCGAGCGCGTCGAGGTGGATCAGGTAGCCCTCGGCGAACTCTGTGCGCGACGCGGTCTGCGCGGCCGGGTCAACCAGCGGGTAGACCAGCACCAGGGACCGCACCACCGGTCCGCCCTGGTCACGGGCCCCGATGACCGCCGCCGCGGCGAGGTTCGCGCCGGCGCTGTCGCCCATGACGGCGATCCGGTCGGCGTCGCCACCGTGGGCGCCGATCTCCTTGGCGCTCCACTGCAGCGCCGCGACGACGTCGTCGTGGGCGGCCGGGAACCTCGACTCCGGTGCCTTCCGGTAGGTGGTCGAGACGACCACCGACCCGGTGTCGAGGGCGAGCGCCCGGGCCCGCTCGTCGACGACGTCCAGGCCGCCGCCGACGAACCCGCCACCGTGCACGTACACCAGCACCCGGAACGGGCCGTCCCCGAACGGCGTGTAGACCCGCAGACGCTGCTCCGGCGAGGGGCCGTAGCTCGCGTCGGCGACGCCAGCGACCTCACGCGGGGGCTGCTGCAGCCCGGTCAGCGAGTCGAGGGTGGCGCGCGTGGCGTCAACCCCGATCTTCTCGAACGATTGGAAGCCCTGGGCCCCGAGGCCGTCGATCAGGGCCTTCACGTCCGGGTCGAGTGGCATGGTCATCCCCTCTCAGGCCCGCGCGAGGGCGCGGTCGGCGGAACCGGTGATCGCGAAGCCCTCGTAGCCGTTGGCCACGACCTCGTCGCACTTGGCGCGGTAGGTCGGCGCACCGGCGAGGTAGACCAGGGGTCGCCGCGGCTTGCCCGGCACGTTCCCGCCCATGTACCAGGACGTGGACGAGTCAGGTAGCAGCGTGGCCTGTGCCACCTCGTTGGTGTGCGCGACCCACTCCCGTTCGGCCTCCGGCGTCGGCTCGATGACCGCCTGGCCGTTCCGCTCGAGGTGGTTGATCGCCTCGACGGAGAAGTCGACGTGGTCCTCGATCGCCAGCGGCATGTTGTAGAGCACCGACGGGCTCTGCGGCCCGGTGATCATGAACAGGTTCGGGAAGCCGGCGGCCATCAGGCCGAGGTAGGTCTGCGGCCCGTCGGCCCAGTGCTCGTTCAGCGACACGCCGCCGCGACCACGGACGTTCATGGCCAGCAGCGGGCCGGTGCAGGCATCGAAGCCGGTGGCCAAGATCAGCATGTCGAACTCGATCTCGGTGCCGTCGGCCAGCCGGACGCCGGACGCGGTCACCTCCTCGATCGGGTTCGACCGCACGTCAACCAGATCGACGTTGGACCGGTTGTAGGCCTCGTAGTAGTCGGTCTCTAACGGCGGCCGCTTGGTGCCGTAGGGGTAGCCGCGCGGCGCGAGCAGCTCGGCCTTCGCCGGGTCCTCAACGCGCTCGTAGATCCGGTCCCGGATGTACTGGGCGACCGTGTCGTTGGCCTCGTGGTCGAACAGGATGTCGCCGTAGGCGTCGATGAACAGGCGGAAGCCGCCGCGGTTCCACCGGTCGTCGAAGACCTCCCGGCGCTCCTCCGGGGTCGCCGCGAGGGCCGAGGGCTGCACCTCGGAGTAGGGGACGCCGAGGAAGGCGTTGCGCGACGCCTCGCGGATGGCCGGGTAGTCGGCCTTCTCGGCGGCCTCCTCGGCCGGGTCGGTCGGGTAGTTGCCGATCGGGGTGGCGTAGTTCGGGGTCCGTTGCAGGACCGTGAGGTGGCCCGCGAACTTCGCGATCTCGCTGATCGCCTGGATCCCCGAGGAGCCGACGCCGATGATGCCGACCCGCTTGCCCTCGAAACTCACGTCGTGCTTCGGCCAGTTGCCGGTCATGTACAGCTCGCCGGCGAAGTTGTCGGCGCCGGTGAACTCCGGCTCCTTGGGCACCGACAGTGTTCCGGCGCCGGAGATGACGTAGCGGGCGCGGTGTGTCTCGCCGCGGTCGGTGGTCGCGGTCCACACCGAGTCCTCGTCGTTCCAGGTGAGCGAGGTGATCCGAGTACCGAATCGGATGCTGCGGCGCAGGTCGAAGCGGTCGGCGACGTGGTTGAGGTAGCGCAGGATCTCCGGCTGGGCCGGGAAGCGCTCGGTCCAGTGCCACTCCTGCTGCAGCTTCTCGTCGAACGAGTAGGAGTAGTGGACGCTCTCGATGTCCACCCGGCAGCCCGGGTAGGCGTTCCAGAACCAGGTACCGCCGACACCGTCCGCGGCGTCGAAGGCGATGACGTCCCTACCCTGCTGGTTGCGCAGCGCGTGGATGGCGTACAGACCGGCGAACCCGGCTCCGACGATGATCGCGTCGTGGCGTGCGGTGGTGGAGGACACCACAGGAACCAGCCTCCTTGCATGGTGACGTGGTGATCAGCGGTCGTCTGTGACCGTCGTTACACCGTGACGGCGGGTCCCATGGGATGGATAGCGTGGAATCACCCCATTGCCGTGACCGGAGACACCCCCGCGGTCGGAGCGTTACCCGGGTATCCACGCTCCGTAGTCAGGTATGGCCGCACTGGCTGACCCCAGCTAGGCAAGCTGGGTGGTTAGTACTGCAACGGCGGTTTCGGCGTGTCGTGAGAGGCTGACGGTCGTTCGGCGGTGATGATCGCCGTGTGGTGGATCTTGCTGGGTGGGTAGCGGCGTTGGACCAGGTCATAGCCTCGATCGGTCCTCGGTTCTTCCGTCGTGAGCCCCGCGCGCGGGCCGGAGCGTACGTGCGCGGGCTGCTGGCTGGGCTGGAGCGCAAGAACGGCTGGACCCTGGCCGAGCACGCCGGTGCGGTCTCGCCGGACGGGACGCAGCGGCTGCTGCGCACCGCGGACTGGGACGTTGACGGGGTCCGCGACGACCTCCGCGACTACGTCCTCGACACACTCGGCGACCCGGTGAGCGGGGTGTTCGTCATCGACGAGACCGGGTTCATCAAGAAGGGCACCGGCTCGGCCGGGGTGCAGCGCCAGTACACCGGCACCACCGGCAAGATCGACAACTGTCAGCTGGGTGTCTTCCTGGCCTATGCCAGCGCTCGAGGGCGGGCGTTGATCGATCGGGAGCTGTATCTGCCGACCTCGTGGACCGAGGACCGCGAACGGTGCGCGAAGGCCGATGTCCCCGACGAGGTCGGGTTCGCGACGAAACCACAGCTCGGGATCGCCATGCTCGAACGCGCCCGCTCGGCCGAAGCGCTCACAACAGGGTCGTGGGTGACCGCGGACGAGGCCTACGGTCAGAACCCCACCTTCCGCACCTGGCTGGCCGAGCGCCAGATCCCGTTCGTGCTCGCCACCCGCAACGACGACGTCCTGCGCTGCACCGACGGGCACCGCCGCCAGGCCAAGGTCCTGGCCACGATCGCCGGTGCCCGCGACCCCGGCACCGGCGCCAGCGGGTGGGAACAGCGCTCGATCGGGCCGGGAGCGCACGGGCAGCGGGTCTACGACTGGACCGCGGTGGCCCTGGAGTCCACGGGGCTGCCGGACGAGTGGGGGCACTGGCTGCTGGTGCGTCGCCAGACCGAACCCGACGAGGACAAGACGGTGCGTGAGCTGGCGTTCTACCGCTGCGCCGCACCCGCGAACACCCCACTCCGCGAGCTGGTTCGGGTTGCCGGGGCGCGGTGGGCGATCGAGGAGTGCTTCCAGACCGCGAAGAACGAAGCCGGGCTCGACCACTACCAGGTGCGCTCCTACCGAGCCTGGTATGCCCACATCACCCTGGCCATGCTCGCCGCCGCCTACCTCGCCGCCACCCGCGCCACCGAACACGAACGCGAGACCGAAAAGGGGGATCCTCAACCGGCCGTCGTCGACTGATCCCACTGTCGGGCAACGAGATCCGCCGCCTCCTCGCCACTCTCGTCTTCACCCCGCTGACCTGCGTCGACCACGTCATGCATTGGTCGACATGGCGACGCGAACGCCAGCAACAGGCCCGCGACTGCCACTATCGGCGCCGCGGTGAGCGACCACCGGGCTAATCAACTGCCGTTGCAGTATTAGAGGGAGCTGGTTATGATTTATGCCATGCTCTGGCCAGTCACGTGAGCAGGAGGGCGTCATGGTCGACGTCGCCGGTGACGCACGGCGCCAGCTACCCGCTCTGGGCAGCGGTAGGGGCCCGGTGCGTTCACTGACGAGCTTTATCGGTCGCGAGCGAACCCTCGACCGCCTGCGCTCGGAGCTGTACTCCTCCCGGTTGGTGACGCTGACAGGACCCGGCGGTGTCGGGAAGACCCGCACTGCCGTGACCGCGGCACGCGAGATGGACTTCGCCGACGGCGTCCACGTCGTGGAACTCGCGAGCGTCACCGACGCCTCCCAGATTGCACCCGCCGTCGCGACCGCGATGCGGGTGTCAGACCAGTCGAACAGGGACGCCGGGGACCGCATCGTCGATCATCTCGACGGTGCGTCGGCGCTGCTGGTCGTCGATAACTGCGAGCACCTCATCCAGGGCAGCGTGCGGCTGATCCTGCGGCTCCTGCACGCCCTTCCCCAGCTCAGGATCCTCGCCACCAGCCGTGAGCCACTGGGCATCCGAGGCGAGCAGGTCCATCGCCTCGACCCGTTGGCCGTCCCGGACGTCGAGTCCGCGCCGGACACCCTCGAGCAGGTGCCGGCAGTTCGACTGCTGCTCGATCGTGTCCACAGCGTCCTGCCCGAGTTCACAATCACCGATCACAACCGTGACGCAGTCATCACCCTCTGCCGCAGACTCGATGGGATCCCACTCGCCATCGAGCTCGCCGCCGTGCGGCTGCGTTCCCTGTCGCCCACGCAGGTCGTCGACCGGCTCGACGGGCGCCTGTACTCGCTCTCCGGCCCGGCCAACGACGCCGAACCGCGCCAGCAGTCGCTTCGCGCGTTGATCGACTGGAGTTATGCCCTGTGCGGCCCCGACGAGCAGTTGCTCTGGGACCGCATATCAGTGTTCCCGGCTCCCGTGGACCTCCCTACCCTCGAAGGGGTCTGCGGGTATGGCGACCTGCACGGTGATCGGCTCCTCGAAGCGCTCGACGGTCTCGTCGGCAAGTCGGTCGTGCTCGTCGATCGGGACGACGACGAGTCACTGCGCTACCGGCAGCTCGTGTCGCTGCGCGAGTACGGTAGCGAACGCCTCGACCGAGCCGGTGCGACCGACGAGGTCCGGCGGCGCCACCGGGACCACTTCATCACCCAGACCCAAGGCACGATCGATCGCTGGTGCGGGCCTGAGCAGGCCCGCGACCTGGCACGTCTGCGGCATGACCATCCGAATCTGATCGCCGCTCTCGCCTGGTCCGCCCAGACCCCGGGCGAGGCGCCGGCCGGTGCGCGCCTGGCGACCTTGCTTCGATACCACTGGATCGCCGGTGGCTTCCTGACCTACGGGCGGCGATGGCTCGAACATCTCCTGATCCGACTGGAGCCGGACACGGCAGAGCGCGCCGACGCACTCTGGGCCGCGTCGTGGGTGGCCTTGATCCAGGGCGACCAGGCCGCTGCACGGGAGCACCTTCCGGAGTCGATGAGGATTGCGAAGTCGCTTGGCGACGTGGCGATGCTGGGGCACGCCACGCACTGGACCGCCCTACTGAACCTGTTCGAGGGCGACCTCACCGCAGCGGTAGACCGGTACCGCCAGGCGATCGAGCTGCACCGCACCGCCGGTGACGTGCCAGCTGAGCTGACCGCCGCCTACCAACTCGGTACGGCCGAGATCTATGCCGGACGGCCGCACGACGCGATCGCCACGGCCGCAAACATCGTGGAGCGCGCCACAGCCGAGGGCGAGCAATGGAACCATGGCTACGCCAAGTGGATCGAGGCGATAGCGCGGCTACACCTGGGTGAGCTCGAGCTCGCCCAGGACGCAATTCTGACGACGATGCACATCGAGTGCGATTTCCGCGACGGAGTCTGTGCTGCACTCGGCATCGAGGTCGCCTCGTGGATTACCGCGGCGCTGGGTCGGGCAGCCGAGGCAGCGGCATTGTCCGGGCTGGCCGACTCGGTGTGGCGCAAGCTCGGAACCTCGCTGAAAGCCTTCGGCCCGCACCTCTCCGACGAGAGACGTTCCTACTCGCACCGAATCGACGAGACCCTCGGTATCGAGCGTGCAAACACCCTGCGCGAGGAGCACTCAGTCGCCACCCTCCCGGACGCCATCCGCCTGTGCATCGATATCGTGACCTCGAACGAGTGCACAACGCCGGTCGTCCCAGCCAAGTCGGGGCAGCCAGCCGCACTCACCACCCGCGAACGCGAGGTCACCGCACTCATCACTCACGGTATGAGCAACAAGGAGATCGCCAGCCGATTGTTCATCTCCCGGCGCACCGTCGACGGCCACGTCGAGCGGATCCTCAGGAAACTCGACTTCGCGTCCCGCACGCAAGTCGCCAGCTGGTTCAGCGCCCAGCCTGCGGACTGACCCCACCACCGGCGCGAACGCGCCCCATTCGGCCAGCTGCTCGCCGAAGCGGGCACGCAGGAGCAGGAACGGACCTCGTCGGCGGTGACGGCACGGGTTGGCGTACGGCACCGCGTCAACCGCCTCGACCACCCGATCAACGCCCGCCTGCGAGAGGGCCAGCTCGGCCAACGAGGTGGTCACAACACCGAGCCAGCGAAGACCGCTCCCACAGCGCCGTGGCGGGCGCGTCCGCCACAAAGGCCCACGACGGCCTCGGCACCGATGTCCTTCAAATCCCGAACATTGCCGCCGATAACGTCCTCGGCGGACCCGACGCACAGCCCCGGAGGGTCAACGCGCCCCGGCCGCCTCGAGCCCGGGGAACACACTGATTCACCAGCGCGGCAAGGACGACGTGCTCGAGCCCAACGATATCGAGGCCGCGTTCCCCGGGGCGGTGGCCGCGGCACATTTGAACCACCTGACTCCGGCTGAGCCCTCGGCCTACGCGGTCGCTCGCCGTTCCCGGCGCCCGGGGCGCGGCCCCGGATTTGGCGGCGTCATCGTCGGTGAGGATGTTTGCGATGTGAGCAGGCACCCCGTAGGCAGCCTGGAGGCGATCCAACGGCGCTGTCATCTTCGTGGCGCGCCAGTGCTGTCGTTTGACCGTCGTTCCACAGCAAGAAGGGCCGTGAAGTAGACAGGGACGGCTAGGATCTGGTGACCGGTATCGACGCTGCAGGGGACACCGGTTGGTGACCCTGTGAGGGTCCGCGGGGGCAGCACTGGGTGACCCCGGTCGGGCTCGCCATGGTCAGAGCAACCGCGGAGGTGGGGCGCGTTGGCAGGCAAGGGCAGGACGAAGACGGACCGGCAGGTTCGGGACCGGGTCGCCGAGCTGACCGCGGCCCGGGACCGGCTCGATGCCGAGGAGGCCGAACGCCGGCGGCGTGAGGACGAGGCGTTCGAGCGCTACGCGCGCGCGGACGCCGAAGCGGCTCAGGTCGTTGCCGAGCGGGACGCCGCGCTGGCTGACCTCGAGGTGCAGAGTCGGCGCGTGAGCGACGACGCCGATTCCCGGCTCGGTGAGATCGAGCAGCGCCAGCGCGAGATCCTCGCCGAGCTCCAGCGCGCCGGCCGCAAGGTCGACGACTTGGCCGCGATGTTCGGTCTCGCGGTCAAGCGGGTGCGGACCCTTCTGCGGCAGGCACGGCCCCCGGCCGGGTCTGCCGCCACAGCGGCCGCGCCGCAGGCGCGCGACGCTCACGACCCGGCCGAGCCGACGCCGACGGTGGCCGCGGTCGATACCCCCGCGGCCGGCCCGGCCACCGATCCCGCCGACCAGGCCTCCGCGTAAGCCGTGGCCGCCCTACACGGGACGGCCGACTCCGTGGCCGCGTCGGCTGGGCTGTGCCGCCGCCAGGCCGGGTCCGCCGAACGCTCGGCCCGGCGCGGCCCCTGAGCGCCTCGCGCTGGGCCGTGCTGCCGCCATGGCGGTGGTCGTCTCCTCGTCCTCCGCGTGCCGGACCGCGGTTCACCGCCCGGCCGGCTCGCTGGCCGCGCGGACCGGGCTGTGCCGCCGCCAGGCCGGGTCCGCCGAACGCTCGGCCCGGCGCGGGCCCTGAGCGCCTCGCGTCCCCGCCGGCGGCCCGGGGGAGACGCTCCGCCGGCGGACCCGTGGTGCGGCGACAGCGTGCCGCCGACCGACCGGCCCGGGGGGCTCGTTCCGCGTCGGCCGGGCACACGCCAAAGGGGCCCCGCCGTGGCGGGGCCCCTTTCTCGGTGGTGCGGGTCAGGCGGGCTGGCGGGCGTGCCAGTCGGACACGGTGAACTTGTCCTCGGTGCGCAGGCACCGCCAGTCGCGGTTGAGCCGGGCGTTGCGCTCGGCCGGGGTCGCCGACGTGGCGGCGATGTACTCGCAGCGCGCGATCAGGACCTCGGCCCGGGTCGCGGTGGCAGTCCGGATCGCCACTCCGGCCGTGCCGTCCTCGCGGCAGTCCTCGCACAGCCCGTCGTCGTGGCTGCGCTGCTGGTCGCGGGTCGACCGCTCGACCCCGCACGCCACGCACGGCAGACCCCGCATGGGCGGCACGGCGGCGAGGTCGTAGTCGAGCTGCTGGTAATCCGACTGCTCGTCGGTGTCCTCGGCCGGGTCGACCCGCTCGTCAAAGTAGCGCCGCGACGCGGTGTCGTTGTCGGTGGCGCGCTGGCCGCGCCGCGGCTGCGGGCTGCCCTGGCGGGTGACCACCGAGCCCGGGCGGCGGCGGGCGTACTCGCGCCGCTCCGCCCGGGTGGCCTGAGCCATCCGCTCGGCCTGCGTGGCAGCCTCCGCGCGGCGCTCCGCGTGCGGCACGCACGCCAGCACCAGGGCGCGGCCGTCCTCGTCGCTGACCTTCCACAGGTCCCGCAGCTTCGGAATCGTGACCGCCGGGTGGGTCTCCAGGGCGGCGAGGATCTCGCCCAGCAGCGCGCGAGTGGTCACCGTCGCCGTGTCGGCGAGCCGCGCGGTACGGCGTCGCGCCTCGCGCGTCGCACCCGCCGCAATCAGGTCGGCCACCTGGCCCATCTTCTCGGCAGCGTCGATCGTGGTGGTTTCGGCGGTCTGGGTGTTCATCGTGGCTGCACTCCTTCGCTGGCCGGTGCTCGGTAGCGGGTGGGCTTGTCGGCCCGTGATGGGTAGCGGGCGCCTTGCCCCGCTGCCGCTTCGCGGCGGTTGCACGGCCTCCGAGGCTCGACGTCAAGGGCAGCCCGAAGGGCTGTCGCCGAAGGCGACGCGGAGCGCCAGCGGAGCGCCCTTGATGTTGAGTGAGGCCGTGCTTAGCTTTAGGGCCGACAAGCCCATCCGCCCCGCCGCAGGCGGGTCCCTCGGGGTTCTCGGCCCGCCGCGGCCTTGAGCGGCCCCACGCCACCGCCGCCCGCCCGGCCTGGCCGAGATCCCGGCCTGGTCTGGCGCGCGGCCCGGTAGGGCCGATGGCCGCGCCCCGCGCGGCCGCTCTCCTCGAGCCCGGCCCCTGGCGTACCTGCCCGGGAACCGGCGGGTCGCTCCCGGCGTCACCTACCGGCCCGGCTTCGCGGCCGGGCGTGGATTGCTGGCGGGCGCCGCTGCCGGCGCGGGCTGCGGCGTCTACGGCGCCGGGTCGGTGCCCTCCAGGCGGTGATGCTCGGGCATCTCGACGATCTCGTCGCGGCGGGAGTCCCAGGCGGTGCAGTGCACCCGCGACCGCCCCGCCCGCGGGCCGGTGAGGTCGACCTCGACCAGGGCGAAATCCGAGAACGGGATCACCGCCCAGGCCGCTTCCCCGGTCAAGACTTCCTCGACCCGGTACTGGCAGTCCAGGTAGCCGCTGCGGTAGATCCCCCCGACCCGGCGGGGCCCGATCGCGGCCCGTGTCACCTGGTCCAGCTCGCCGAGCTGGTCGCTGCCCTTCGCTGCTGATGCCATCGTGGCTTCTCCTCCCGATCGTGCGTGCGGTGTCCGCGCGTCGATGACGCGCGAGCTCGGGCCCGGCAGGGCCTGTCGCCGCGCTCTACGCGGCGTTGCTACGGCGCAGGGGTCCCGCCGAGGGCGGGACCCCTGCGGGCCGCCCTCAGAAGGCCGGCTCCTCGTCGCCGTAGCTGCTGACCGCCGGCTCCAGCGCGCCGAGCAGCTCGTCCTCGACGAGATCGGCGGCGATCTCGGCCTCACGCCGGGTCAGAGCCGGCACGTCGGTCCCGGCGTAGACGTGGTGCCCCAGGACGGGGCTGAACTCGATGGCGCTGGAAGTGGTGACCGTGCTCATCTGGGCCTCCGGTGGTCGGTGCGGCTGGAACGCGGCGCAGCCTCAGCACGCCCGTGCCGGGGTCCCGAAGGGACGTCGGGGAGCCGGTGCTGGCCCGTGCGGGTGAGACCGCCTACCGGCCCCGACGAACCCGGCCCCGCTCGCCGGTTGCGGTCCCCGCTCCTGGTGAGCGGCCAGCGAGGGTGACCACCTGGCCGAGCCGGACACCGCCGGGCGGCCGGCGACGGGGAAGCCGCCGCGGTGCCCGGGGGACGCTCACAGGGCGGTATCACCCGCACGGGTCGGCGGCGGCTCATCGGCGCTTGCCCCGGCACGGGTGTGCTGACCTCCGGGCGATCCAGCCGTGCCGACCACCGGAGGCCCCACCCGCACCCCTACCGGCACCGACGGCCACCGACGGTGCCCACCAGCACCGAGCGGGCGACCACACCACCCCGACCGGCACCGACCTGGTGACCTCTCGGTGCCCACCGACACCGAGCAGGCCCTACGGCTCCAGGCCGAGCGCGTCGACCACGTCGGCGCCGCTGGTGACCAGCGTCGCCCCCAGCCGGAGCAGCTGGTGTGGCCCGGCCGACAGGACCGATGTGGCTGGACCGGGCACAGCCATCACGGCTGCGCCGAAGCCGCGCGCGGCCTCGGCGGTGTGCAGGGCCCCGGAGCGGGCGCCGGCCTCCACGACCACGGTGGCGTCTGCGAGGGCGGCCTGTAGCCGGTTACGGGCGATCACACGGCGGCGGCTCGTCGTGGCCCCGGGCGGCTCGGCGCTGACCAGCAGCCCGGTCTGCGCGATCCGCTCGAGCAGGTTCTCGTGCGCGACCGGGTAGGCCCGGTCGATACCGCACGCCAGCACGGCCACCGTGGTGCCGCGCCCGGCCAGGGCACCCCGGTGCGCAGCGGCCTCGATCCCGAAGGAGGCCCCGGCCACCACCGCGTAGCCCCGGGCGGCGAGCCCGCCGGCGAGATCAGCAGCAACGTGGGTGCCGTAGCTGCTGGCCGCACGCGCCCCTGTCACACACACCATCTCCGCGGACAGGACCGCCAGGTCGGCCTGGCCACGCACCCACAACCCCACCGTGCCGCTCAGGGCCGTGGTGGTGGGCCACTGGTCGTCCTCGGGGATCAGCAACCGTGCCCCGTACCGGGCACCGGTCTCGACGTCGGCGGCCGCCCCTGCGGCCGCGGCCCACACCTGGGCGCGGGTCACGTGCTCGGCCAGCGCCTCGGGGATCTCGCCGGTGTAGAGCTGCTCGGCCGCCGCACGGGGCCCGGCCTGCCGGATGAACTGCTCCAGGGCGGGACCCCCGGGCTCGACCAGCCGCAGCAGGACCGCCCGCGCGGTGCGGGTCTCGGCGAGCGGGTCCGGGCCCGGCATCGGGCCGGGAATCGACAGGCGGATGTGGGTGATGGACATCAGGACACCTCGCGGATCGCAGGAGAAAGGGGGGTGGAAATGGGTGTGCCCGGGGTGGGTGTCCACCCCGGGCACATGCGGGTCTCATCGACTGCCGGGCCGCCGCCCTGGCGGCCGGCGCCGCAGGCTGCGGCGGGTCAGTTGCCGGGCTCGTGGTCGGGCTCGGCTTCGCGCTCGGCCTGGTTCTGCATGGCGATGCTGTGGTGCAGCAGCTGCTCGTCATCGGCGAGTCGGAGGCGGGCATCCCCGTCAACGTCGAGCTCCCCGGCGGCCTCACGCTGCTCGGCCTCAGCGAGGGCCTGCTCGGCGCGGTGCACGGCCACGTTGGCGTGGCAGACCCGGTCCAAGGCGGCCAGTGACTGGTCCCCGAAGAAGTCGCGTTGGTCGCGGGCGGCCATCCGCTCGACACAGGCATCCTCGAGCCTGGCCGCAGCGCGGCCCACGGCCGGGGCGCGGAACGACCCGTCGGGCATCAGGCCGAGGTCACGCACCGCGTAGGCCTCGTAGTGCTCCGGCGCCATGATGTCGCCGTAGTAGAACCCCGACCCCGGGGCGATCTCGCTGCTGTCGGCCATGCCGAGCTCGACCATCCGGGCGTCGATCTGGGCCACGTGGCGGTCCCACGCGGCGCTGCGGGTGTCACTCATGCCGATCTCTCCTGTCAGTCACGGGTGCGTGGGCGTTGCCCCTGGGTGTGCGGTGCAGAAAGTCCGAGGTCAGGGCTCCGGCTCGGCTTCCGCTGCCCCCGGCTGGGGCTCGGGTGGCCCGTACTGGGCCAGGACCCGGCGCGCGGCCGCCACGGCGAGGCAGTCCTCGCCCGAGCAGACCTTTTCCGGGTCCTCGTGGTCGGCGAGTGCGTACTCGAGCCCCGTCTTGACGGCCCGGCTGATCCGGTCATCGCCGGGCTGGGACTCCAGGACGGCGGCCGCGTCGCGCAGCAGACGCTGATGTTCTGGCACAGACAGCGATGTCATGAGGTTCCTCCTGGCAGGGCTCCGCCCGGGGCCGGTGGTGGACCGGCCCCGAGCGGGCGAGGGTTGGTCAGGTGCCGGGCTCGTCGTCGTCGGCGGGCTCGGCCTTGGTGACGGTGATGTTGTGCGCGACCTCGAGCGGGAGCGCGGACGCGATGCGGTGCTCGCCGTCGCAGCCCGGGCAGGGCACGACCTCCCCGGCCTCGTGGGTGCCGGGCACGAAGGTGCCCGCGTCGGCGCACCCGTCGGCGAACTCGACCATCGTGGTGTCGCTGAGCAGCAACCCGTTCTCCATGCGGAACTTCTCGGCCATCTCGGATACCTCCGTGTGCTCGGTCGGTGCGGCTGGAACGCGGCGCAGCCTCAGCACGCCCGGGCCGGGGTCCCGGTAGGGACGGCGGGGATCCGGTGCTGGCCCGACCGGTGTGAGACCGCCCGGCGTGCCCACGGCACACCCGCCCACCCACCCCGGGTGCACACGCGCCCACGCCCGGCACCGGAGGGCAGGTGGAGCCCACGCCCACGGGGCCGCGGCCGGGCTGGTCGGGGACCGGCGTACCGGCACCGGCCGCCCACGGGAACCGATCAGGCGGTCTCACCCGGTCGGGTCGGCGGCAGATCATCGACGCTCGCCCCGGCCCGGGTGTGCTGACCTTCGGGCGGTCCAGTCGCACCGACCGAGCACACCCCAAGGGGAGACCCACCCCGGACCCACGACCCGGATCCGGGGTGGGGGTGGCTGGTCAGATCAGAACGGGGCGCGGCCCTCGGCCCGCCAGACCGCGGCCGCGTCGAGCAGCTCCGCGGCCGTCGAGTCATCCCAGCCCTGCACCACCCGCAGCGCGAACACCGCCTGCTGCTGATCCCGCACGCCGCCGCGGCCGCCGAGGAACTCGAGCAGCTCACCGACGTCGCCGTCGTCGGCTCCGGCCGCGGTCGTGATGGTGGCCGGTCCGCGGCGCAAGCCGCGGCGCAGCCGCCGGGCCTCCCGGGTGGCCTGCATCGCCGACCGCGCCGCCTCGCGGCCCCCGCGCCCGCTCGACGGGTCGAGCAGCCGGCTGGCCCAGTGCCGCCAGATCCGCGTCGTCGAGGGAACGTCGCCGAGCAGCGCGGCTGCCTGGTAGACCGCCGGCTCGCCGCCGGCCCGGTTAGGACCGGGGTGGGGGTCGAGGACGTCCTGGCCGGGGCAGAACGGTTCTCGGCAGGGTTCGCCGTGCTCGGCGCCGCAGTCGCGGCAGCCCGCGGGCAGCGGCGCCCTGCCGAGCACCACCACCGTCGCGGTCTCCGGGTCGTCGGGGTCGAGCCGCCCATAGCGGCCGCACTGACCGCAGGTCACGGTCTGGTGCTCGCCCCAGTCGGGATCGGCCACGATCCGGCCCGCGCGATCGGCCGGGTGCAGGGCCACCGACCGGGTCGAGCAGGGACACCGGTGGACCGTGACCCGGTCCGGGATGAACTCGCCCAGCGTTGCGGCGGTCTGGGCGGGTTCGATGGTGGGTTCGTGAACGGTCATGTGCTGCCTCCAGGTCGTGGCGGTGGGTGAGAGCACCTCCTCTGGGCACGACCGGGTGGGCCCGGGCGTGGGTTCGCGCTGGCCCATCCGGTGTGGGATCACCACTGCCCACCCGCGGCCGGCGATGCCTCGCCGCCGCGGTGATCCCGCCCGGATGGCGTCAGCACGCGGTCCATCGCCTCCGGGGCCCTCTCGGGCGTGCAGGGTGCGGCAGTCACCCCCGCCACGACCTCGAGGCGCACCCCGCCGGCTACCTGGTGGTCTCGCCGCCGGCGGGATCCCGGTCGCCGAGCACGGCGGGGCCGGGGAGGTACTCGATCCGGTCCGCGCGCCCGTGCGGATTCTCGGTGATCCAGTTGGCGGTCGCGGCGGCGATCGCCTCACCGGCGGTGTGGCCGCGGATCTGGTCGTCGTGGGTGCGGCCGTCGGGCCAGTGCACCCGCACTGCGTGCCAGCACCTGGTCACGACGCCTCCCCACCCTCGCCACCGTCGTCGGTGGTGGTGCTGTGGCGGCGGTCGATACGTCGCGGGGATCGAGCGCCGTAGGCCATCCCCCGCGTGACGGTGCGTTCTGCTTCGGCCTGGGTGAACTCGTCGACGCCGATGTGGACCGCCGCGGCGTCGAGCAGCAGGGCGTGGGCGTTGTCGGCGTCGAGCTCCCCGCCCCCGACGAGGCGGCCCAGGGTGCGGGCCGCGCCGAGCAGGGTGATCTGGCGCTGCCCCTTCGGCGCCTGTTCGACGGCGGCGGTCTCGCCGGCCAGGATCGCGGCCACGTAGGCATTCGCCCGCCGGGTCGGCAGGACGAGGGCCTCGCCCCGGCGCGGCTCCGGCGGCGGGGGAGGGGTCAGCAGCGCGGCCAGCCAGTCGGGCAGCTCGGCGATCCGGCCGTGCTCGGCCACGAAGTAGGCCCCCTCGGGGCGGACACTGCCGGCACCGACGACGAACCCACCGGCCGCTCGGGTGTCGATCAGCGGGCCCAGGCTGTGCCCGTGCCCGCCATGGGTGTTGCGCAGCTCCAACCCGTCAGGCATCCGGTAATAGAGGTGCTCGCCATCGGTCGGGGTGCGCGTCGAGTAGGTGTCGGGCAGCGTCTGGCCGTGCCGGGCGGTGAGCTGGTCGAGAACCTCACGGCCAGTGGTCGCCCCGCCCCAGTCGGCGAGGGGTTCGGTGCTGGTGTCGAGGTCGATGACCACGATCCCCGACGGACCACAGGCGATCCCCACATTGAACCGCGACGATTCGCCGTCGCCGGACCACCAGCGGCAGATCTGGGCCCGGTCACGGGTGGCGCGCTGCTCCCAGCCCTGATGACCCTCGGCGCAGATCCCCCGCCCGCGGCAGCGCTCGGCGCTGTGCCGCGGCACGGCCGGGAGCTTGCCCCCCGGCTGGACCGGGAACACGAACAGCCCGGCGGCGGCCGCATCGAGCGCAACCCGGCGCAGCCGCACCACCTCCGGATCCTGGCGCCGTGCGCGGGTTCGGGTGCGTGCCATGCGGTGATCCCCCTCTCGGCCGCGGGGATCAGCATCGCACCGATCAAAGCGATTGCGGGACACATCAGTGCTGGTCTGAGTGCTCATCAGAGGTGGTCTCCGTTCGTGAGATCCGCACGGTGCGCGGCGGGAAAAGGGGGTTCGGTGGCGGGCCGCCCGGTGGGGCAGGCCGTGCGCCTGCCCCTTGGGGGCGTGCCCGAAGGGCGTGTAGAGGCTCGCGGGTCCAGGGCAGCCCGCCAGGGCTGTCGCGACAGCGACGCGAACGGCGCCCTGGACGCGGGAGAAACACGCCCGCACCCTCGGCCCGACACCTCTCGAACCAGAGCCAGCGCGGCGTAGCCGCTCCCCTCGCCGCGGTGGTCGTTGCTGCAGCTCAGCTGCGGTGGAAGGGGTGCAGACCCTCCCCGTCGACCGAACCCGACGCCGGCCCGGTGGGCGGTGCGGTGTCGTCTCCTGCAGGACCAGCCGCCGCGCGGGCCTCGCCCTCGGTGCAGTGGTGGACCAAGCCCAGATCGTCGTCCTCAACCAAGTAGCCGTCCCGGGCTGCAGCCCAACACTCCTGGTCGAGCTGCCGGATGGGACGGGGGTCGTTGCCGTCCTCGTCGGCGGCCCGTTGGGCGGCCTGCGCGGCGGCGAACGAACCGGGGTAATGCGGCTGCTCCCACACGTCGTTGCCGTCGACAATCCAGCACGGGCCGGTGATTCGGGCGACCCACGACGCCGGTGCGTCTGCGGCCCGGGGCCGCTGCTCGATCGCGTCCTGCACCCGCATGTGCTCGACGGCGTCTACCGGCTCCTGGGTGGGATCGTGGTGGTCGGCGGGGGACAAGCCCACCGGGCTGTCCTGAGCCCCCTGTGCGTCGAGGAGGCGTGTCACCTCTTCTGCCACCTCGACCGCGGCGTCGTCGCGGGCGTGGTAGAGCCGATCCGGGGGGCAGCCCGCCTCGAAATCGGGGTGGGCGACCAGCGCCGCGTGCGCGGTCGCATACCGCGTGACCAGCCCAGTGAGGTCAGTCAGATCGCTGCTCACGACTGCGCCGCCGTCAACTCGTCCTCGGCCGCGCTCCAGGACCGCACCGGTCGATCCGGCCGGGCCAGCAGCACTACCAGGGCGGCCGGGTCGACCGTGCCGGTGGCGAGCCGGTCGAGCGTGGTCGTGGTGGCTGGGAAGGTCTCGCGCAGCGCGTGCTCCTCGGCGGGCAGCGCGTCGTGCAGCGCCTGGCGCAGGACGGTGACGATCGAGCCCTCCCCGGCCAGCAGCAGGGCGTAGTCGCGCAGCGCGGCCGTGGACAAGCCCCAGTGGGTGTCGTCCTCCTCGTTGTCGGCGGCCGCGTGTCCACGCAGCCACACCGCCGCGTCGTCGATGTGTCCACCTGCGGCGATGGCTGCGGCGAGCGCATCAGCTTCCATGCAGGCCATCGTCGGACCGGCCTCGGCTGCGGTCCAGCCGTTGCCGAACACCCACGCCAGGTGCGCGATCACGGCCTGATCGGTGCTGCTCTGCTGGTTCATGACAGTTCCCTTTCGCATGGGACGGTTCAACGGGTTGCCCCGCACGCGGGGCGGCACGGTCGGCGGCGTTTCAGCGGGTGGCCAGGCCGGTCGCGGTCAGGTCGTAGGCGCTGAGGCAGCCGATGCGTTCACCGTTCGCGGCGGTGACCACGTAGCCATCGGCGGCCGGGGCAACCCCGTAGGGCTGCGCGCGTTGACGGGCGCGGTGGCAGCCGTCCGGGCACACGCCCTCGATGAGGGCCAGGCGGCCATCGGCGAGGCGGACCGGGGCCCGTCGCAGCACACCCTGCTCTGCGGCGGTGAGCCGGGCGGTGCGGGCCGTGACCAGCAGGTCGTGCACGATCAACGCGCGCGGGTGGCAGCGGCGCCGGTTGAGGGTGGCGACGCTGCTCACGAGGCCACCGCCCGGCCGCGCAGGTCGTCGAGGGCACAGCGCCAGGTTGCGGGCCGGGCGGTCGCGGCGGCGGCGTGCAGCGTCTGCTCGTCGACCGGTTCCGGGTCGAGCACCTCGACGCTGCCGGCGGGCAGGAACCGCAACCCGTCCTCGCCGGCGGGCGCGATCCCGACGCGTTCGCTCGTGCCGCGGGCGTAGCGGTCCGGGCCGATCCACCGGACCTCACCGGTGACGCCGACGTTCTTGCCGCGCTGGGTCAGCGATCGCACCCGGCGACCCACCCGCGGTGCGCTGGCGCGCGCCCGCGCGCGCTCGATCAGCTGGGGCGCCAGCTGGCGCCGGTACCAGGCCAGGGCGGCCTCGCGGACCTGCGGCGTCGCGTCGACCGAGGCGGTGTTGTGGTAGGTCCAGCCCCGCGTACTGGCGTACTCGCGAGTGGTGACCTGCTCGCCGTCCCAGACCACGGCGAACAAGTCGCTGTCGTCGTAGCCGTTGTGCTCGTAGGTCTCGAGCACCGCCCCCACAGCGGAGGTCTGGGGGTCCCCGCAGGGCCGGCCACTGTTCTTGATCTCGGTGGTGCAGGCGGGCCCGCACACGGTGATCGACATCGGATACCTCCCGAGTGAAGTGGATCTGCCTCGTCAGCGCCGGGGAGATCAACCCCGGCGGACGCCGCCGGCGGCGGCGTTTCGGCTCACGTGTCGTCCTGCGCGCACGTGCCCCGGCCGGGGGCTCGGGGCGCAGCGCCACGTCCGGTGTCGCCACCGACGATCAGGCGCTGGCGGCGGCGAGCCAGCGCTGCAGCGTGCGCGGACTGACGCCGTACTGCTCGGCCACAACGACGCGCGCAGTGCCCTGGCGGACACACGCCACCGCGGCGGCCCGCCGCGCCTGCCGCGGGCTACGCTCCGCAGCAGCCCGGCACGGGGTGCGGGGCCGCGACCGGCGGCGCTCGTCGTCGGTCGTTGCGCCCCACACCCCGACCTCGCCGGCCCGAACCGCCCAATCGAGGCAGGCCGCGGTCACCGGGCAGCGCCGGCACACGGCCTTGGCCCGCTCCACCTGGCGGGCCGCAGGGCGGCCGGTACCGACAGGGAAAAACAGCTCCGCGTTCTCCCGGCGGCAGGGCAGGTCGTGGTCCAGGAAATCCATCACTACTCACCTCGCATGCGGGCTCGGACAGGACCGGCCCCGGGACAGGGCCGGGAGTGGAGACCGGGCGGGGCGCCGCCGCTGTCGGTGGGGCGCCCCGCCCGGTAGCCGCCCGGGGGTCAGGCGACCGGCTCGGGGGCGGTGGTCGACCCGGTGTGCTCACGCCGGGGCTGGCGCGTGACGGTGATCGCCGCCTTGCGGGTGTCGGCCGTGACGATCTTGGCCTGCACCTCGGTGCGGGCGATCTCGCGTGACTGGCCGTCGTCGTCGGTCACGGTGAACGAGTTGTCGGCCAGCTGGCCGATCACGACCACGGGGTCACCGGAGCCCAGGTTGCTGGCGTTCTCGGCGACCGGACCGAACGCGACCACGTTCAGCCAGAGGGTCCGGCCGTCGCGCCACTCACCGGTGTCGCGGTCCTGGTAGCGCTTGTTGATCGCCAGGGAGAACTGCAGCCGCGCCCGCCCGGTGTGCTCGTTGAACTCGAAGGTGGGCTTCTTGCCGATGTTGCCGATGTAGGTCTGGTCGTTCATGGGTGCCTCCTGGATGCGTGTCGGGCTGGTTGGTGACGCGGCCCTGCCTCAGCGCGCCGTGGTGGGGCCCGTCAGGGGCGGCGGGGGTTCGACGCGGGCCCGAGCGGGTGGGATCGGCCGCCAGGCCGACGAGCAGCGCGAGCTCGTCTCACCCGCTCGGTGTCGGCGCCGGTTCATCGCCGCGACCCCCACCGCGGTGTGCTGACCTTCGGGCGTCTCCACACCGAGACCCGACACGTCTCCGGGAGGCACCCCGGTGGCGAGCCGCAGACGCCCCAGGACCGACGTCCGAGCCCTCGCCGCCCGCTACCGCGGGTGCCGTACACCGGCCAGCACGGTGCGGCCCTGGGTGATCGCGTCGTCGATGCCGTAGATGCCCCAGCAGGCCTCGACCTCGACCCAGTCCCCACCGCCGCATCCGCCGTGCTCGCACGCGGTCCCTGCGGGGCACGGTGTCCACTGTTCGGCGATGTAGCCGACGACCTGCCCGCTCGCCCACTGGTCGTAGCTCTCGACTTCGCCGCGCAGGTAGGCGCGGGCCTGCTCGTCACCGGGGTAGCTGTCCCCGCACGCGGTGCGCAGTTCGCTGCGGAGCAGGTACGCCAGCCCGGCTTGCCCGGAGTCCCACGGGTCGGCGAATGACCCGACCCGTGCCCCGGCGCGCAGGGCGAGGTCGCCGTGGGCGTAGCCCCAGACCGGCACCACGACGGCGTCGTGGAACACCGTCAGGTAGCGGGCGGGCAGGCGCCACCCGCCGCGTTCGCGCAGCTGCTGTAGCTGGCCGGTGTGGTCTTCCCACGGCAACGCGTGACGGGCCACGTCGAGTATCAGGTGCCCGACGGTGCCCCAGTCGCGCGGTGACTGCGGCGCGTCGTCGGGCAGGACCCGTACCCGGCCGCCGGGTACCTCGACGATCTCGATCTCTTCCATGGCTGGTGTCCCTTCACAGACGACGACGGGGGCGCCCACCGCGTGCGGTGGGCGCCCCCGGTCGGGGAGTGCAGTGGTGGTGGTCAGTGCCAGATGACGTCGCGGGCCTGGTCGCGGGCGAACAGGGCGACTTCGCGCAGAACGTGGAGCCGGTCCTGCAGGTAGCCGGCGCGCCGGCCGAAGTCCACGACCGTGCCGGCCGTGTTGAGGTCTCGGACCGGTACGCCGGCATCGGCGGGGGCCAGGGCCAGGGCCAGCTCGGCGCGGCCGAGCATCTGCTCGGCCGTGAGCTCCCCGACCAGGGGCGTGTCCGCGTCCGGGGGCGGTGCGGCCGCGGCGCCGGGTGGGGGCTCGTGGACGTCGGCGGCGCCGAGCTCGGCGACGAGCCCGAGCGCGCGCAGCAGCAGCATCGCGTTGCGGTTGCTGATGTTCAGGCTGGGGTCGGTGTCGGTGCTGTAGTGCACGACCACGAACGGGCGGTAGGCGTGCTCGCCGCAGTCGGGGTCGGTGCAGTACCGGCGATGGTCGGCCAGCCCGGCGACGGCGGCGTCGTAGTCGGCGAAGTAGCGCCGGTCGGTCGGCGGATACGCCGGGCACTCGAGGCTCGCGCCCAGCTCAATCGGGCCGCCGGCGGGCGGGGCAGGGCAGAAGGTGACAGACATGGCGGGCACTCACTCCCAGACGAGAGGGTCAGTAGTCGCTGGACAGGGCGGCGTACTGGGCGGTGGTTTCGAACCGGTCGTGCAGGGGGATCGCCGACCCGCCGCAGCCCAGGTGCGCCGACAGCGCGCGGAACCGGGAGTCGCTGCTGTAGATGAACGCCCCGGAGGCCATCGGCCCGACCCGGTCGGGGCGGGCCAGGTCGGGCACGGCGATGCCGTACGTGCCGGCCCGCTCGATCAGCCGCACCGCCGGCGCCTGCTCGTCGGGCGCGAGCACGGCCGCTGCGTAGTAGTCGACGAGGTCCCCGACCAGGGTCACGCGGGTGACCCGACCGGAGATCCCGCCGTTCGAGCAGTCGGGCAGGTCCGCCGCGCGCAGGATGCTGACCCGCAGGCCCCGCCGGGTGTCCTGCGTGCCGGGGTTCGCGGTCGGGGTGATCTGGTTCATGGGGTGCCTCCCTGAAGGCGTGTCGGGCTGGTTGGTGACGCGGCCCTGCCTCAGCACGCCGGGGTGCGGCCCGAAAGGGGCGGCGGGGGTTCGATGCTGGCCCGAGCGGGTGGGAACCGCCTGCGGCGGTCCGAGCCCCCCGGCGAGGCGTGTCCCACCCGCTCGGTGTCGGTGCCGGTTCATCGCCGCGGACCCCGCACCCGGTGTGCTGACCTTCGGGCGTCACCCACCGAGCCCCGACACCCCGAGAGGGCGTGTTCACCCGGCGCGGGCGATGGCCAGCAGCGTGTCCGGGGCGGTGAACCAGGCGCGCACGACATCGCTCGCGTCGTGCTTGTCGAAGCGGGCGGCGAGGCGTTCGAGACCGCCGGGCATGCGCACGTCGATCTCGGCGACCAGGTCGGCGATCGGGTAGTCGAACCCGGCACCGCCGTAGAGCTCGGCGTACTCGGCCAACGCAAGCTGCTGAAACAGCTCCTGGTCGCCGAGCCCACGCACCGCCTGCTCGACACCGCCGGCGGGTGCGGGCAGCTGGTAGACGACGCCGTCGTTGAGCGCGACCTGCATCGGCGGGTTGTCCGGGAACTCGGCGGCCAGGTCAGTGGTGTCGACGCTGATCCGCAGCAGCGGGCCGGGCTGCCAGTACGCGCTGACCAGAACTCCACCGACGCGCAGCGCGGGGCGCTGGTCGTCAGTGGTCTGCGGCAGGAACTGGGCATCGCGGTTGAGCTGGTCGTGGACGTGCTCGGTCTGGGGCATCTCGATCTCCTTCGTGAAGGGTGGTGCGCAGACACGCCCGGGCGGGACGGCTGTGCCGGCCCGCCCGGGCGTGTGGTGGGTGCTGGGTCAGTCGGACTCGTCGTCCGGGAGACCGCCGGGCTCGGCGCTGTCGAGCTCGGCGGCGGCGGTGTCCGGCTCGCAGTCGGGGGCGGGCCCCGCGGCTGCGTCCTCCTCCTCGTCCGCGTCGCCGCCGTCGACGTTGTCGCCCGGGGCGCGGGTGGCGGTGTGGTCGGCGTTCGGGTCGAGGGCGAGCTGTTCGACCTCGCAGAGCGTGTAGCCCCAGTCGCGGAGCTGGGACAGGTAGCGCTGCGTGGCGGGGTCGGCGTTGCGCCAGTTGCCCTGGTGAGTGCCGGCCTCGTAGGCGCCCAGCACGAACGCCAGCGACAGCATCGTGGCCCGGGCGGTGCTGGTGGTGCGGGCGGCCTCGGCGAGCGGGTTGACCCGACCGCTGTAGTAGCCGCCCCCGTCCGGGGCGGCGAGCCCGAGCAGCTCACACGCCAGCGCGTTGCCCGACTCCATCGCCTTGCGCAGGGCGTGAGCACCCTGGCCGAGCTCGGCGGCGACATAGACCGCCGCGCCCTTCGGCGCGGACTTCTTGGCCAGCAGCTCGGCCAGCCACTCCCGGCGCACGGTCTCCGCCGACGTCCACGCCTTGTTGTTGGCGATCACCCGCCGCCGCTCGATGCGCGCCGCTTCCTTGTCTCGGGCTTCGCGAGCGGCGCGCTCCTCGTCGCTCTCACCCGCACTGCCACCGGCGGCTCCCGTGCGGATGCGCATGCTCTCGCGCAACGGGGCGTGCCCGTGCGCGGTCGGGTCCAGACACAGCCAGCGCACCCGGGACTGGGGGTCCTGGCCGTAGTGGCGGACGGTCACCACTTCCGCGGCGTGGCCGGGGCAGTCCCGGTGGGCCTCCTCCTCCAGGACGGTGTCGTCGGGATCCTCGGAGCTGGGCCGCAGCCGGAACAGCTCGGTCGCCGCGGTGTAGCGGTCGTCGTCGCGGTCGATGACCGGCACCCCGGCCTCGGTCAGCTCGGCGACCGCCGCCGCATACACCTGCTGCTCGGCGCGCGCGTCACGCAGCCACTGCGCGACGTGCCGGAACCGCTCCGGCTCCCGCACCGCGACGACGGTGAGCTGCTTGACCGCCTCGTCGTCGTCCTCAAACTCGGCGATCACCGACATCTGCACCAGGTCCAGCTCATAGCGCGACCCGATCGCGACCGCCCGCGCGCTCTGCGCGGCCTGGGTGGTCGCCCGGACCCGATCGGCCTTGGTGCGCACCACTTTCGCGATGTCGGCCGGCTTGAACCCCAGCCCGAGCAGCTGCTGGTGCGCCGCGACTTCCTCGGCATCAGCGATCCCACGCCGATGCTGATTCTCGACCAACTGTTCGACTATCCGTTCGGCCTGCCCGGCCCGGTAGTCCTCGCTGCCGGTGTCGACGGCGTCGCCGTCCTCGGAGGCCGGTTCGGGGGAGATGATGACCGGCACCTGGGACAGACCGACCCGGACCGCGGCCAGCGTGCGGCGCTGACCGGTGCGCACGATCAGGGTGCCATCGCTGGCGCGGCGGCGCACGGTGATCGGTTCGCGCACTCCGCGGTCGCGGATCGAGGCGCAGAAGTGCGGGTCGAGATTCGCGTCGAGGCGGGTGTTGACCTCCAGCTCCAGGGTGTTCGGGTCGACCAGCGCGAGACGGCCGAACGCCGCCGCGTCCAGCACAGCCGTCTCGGTGGCAGGGGTCGGTTCTACGGTCATCAGACCTCCCACAGGGGAAAGCGGCCCGCCCCCGGGCACGCGTGCCCCGGGGGCGGTGCGCCCCGCGAAGCCCGGGGGCGCACCACGTGGCCCGGGCAGCGCCGGGACCGGGCCGGCGTGGGTTCTGCCGTGGTCACCCCGGTGTGGACCCGCCCCCTGTTCACCGGTCACTGGCCCAGTTCGTCGGTCGGGCGGGTTCACCCGGGGGGACCTCGCGGCAGGTTCATCGCCGATGTCCGGTCCCGGCGCTGCCAGCGTGTGCCCGCCCCTGGCCGGGGGCGGACACAGCCGCGGAGCCGACCCTCACTGCACCTGCCTGGCCGTCGCGTGGTCGTGACCGTGCGGGCAGACCGCCTGGTGGGTGTGCGGGCACTGGTGTGCCGGCACCGCATCCACCGCGGTGGCGGCCGCGACCTCGGCCAGAGCCCTGGTCAGGGCGGGCAGCAGCCGAGGATGCACCGCGAGCTGCACCCGCGCATACAGCGGCCAGCGCCCACCGCCGAGCCGCACTGCCTGTTCAGGTGGGCCGGTGACCTCGTGCCCGAGGCTCACCTGGCTGATCCGGACCTGCTCGACCGCGCCCCGGTAGGGGTGCTCGGTGGACCAGCCCCACCCGGCCCCTGGGGCTCGGTGACCCGCCAGGTCTGCTCGTCGAGGGTGCTCAGCGCGGCCGCGAGGCGCGCGCCGATCTCACCGACGCTGCACTCGGGGCGGTTCACTCGTTCACCGCCCCGGCCGCCGGGGCCAGCAGGCCGCTGCGGCGCAGGCCGGCGGCCATCTCGGCGGCCAGACCTTCCATGGTGAGCACGCCGAGCTGGTGGTCGAGTATCCGGTCCCGGGCCGGTTCGAGGGCCTGGTCCAGAGCCTGGGCGAGGTAGGCCGCGATCAGCGGCACCGCCGGGTCCTCACCATCGGGTGCCGGGCCGGGGTCGACGTGGGTGGCGAGCTCGTCGAGCGGGGCGTGCCCGTCGTCGTCGAGTTCGACGTCGGTCAGCCCGATCGCGGCGAACGCCGCGTCGAGATGCTCGACCAGGTCACCGCCGCAGATGCTGCCGGCGTCGGCTTCGCGTAGCTGGGTCCAGGCCACGAACAGTCCCAGGATCCACCGATCCGCCGGCACCTGCGTGCTCATCGCCCACGGGCTGTGCCCGGCGGCGGGGGCCAGCGCGAGCAGGGTGTCGTACTGGCGGGGGCTGGCCGGCGCGGTGGCGGAGCTCTGGTGGCGCCCCAGCATCGGCAGCAGCCCCTCGGGGGCGGTGGTGTCGGTGCACCCGGCCTCGGTCAGCTCGCCGTGCCGGTTCCACGCGCTGTAGGCCCAGCCGATGCGCTGACGGTCCTGCTCGTGCGGGGCGAACCACACCTGCCCGCCCAGCCTGGTGGTGAACAAGAACGAGGCCTCCCCCGGCGCGGGGGGCTGGGTGATCCGGTCCGGGTCGAGGCCGCGGACGGAGAAGATGCGGCGAATGTCAGCCAGGGTCGTCATCGACAGGGGTCCAATCTCTGCAAGCGATGCGGGGGGACAGCGGCGCCCCGAGCCCGGTGGTCCGGGCTCGAGGCACCGCAGAACGTGCGAGGTCAGGTCGCGGCTGGAGCCGGCTGGGGCGCGGGGCGGTAGAGCTGCGCGACGTGTGTGGCGTGCCCGGCGCGCTGCCATGGCGGCCCGGAGACCGCGGTGGGCATGAGCTGCCATCCGGCCTGGGCCAGCGCGGCCGCCGCGGAGCGGGCGGCCGGCTCGCTGATGTGTCCGAGCGCCGGCCCGGGTGGGGCGTGCACGATCTGGGTCCCGGCGACCGGATCGTCGATGTAGATCAGCCCACTCGGGCGGTCCCACTCGGCCTCGACCGGCGCACAGACCGGCACGAACCCGGCGGCCGGTGGCCCGGCCGCAAGCTCCCGGTGGCGAGCGACGATCCGGTCCTGCCAGGCCAGCCCGGTGACGACGGCGAGGGCGGCCGGGTCGGCCTGCAGAACCTCGGGCCGGGGCAGGGCGGCGGCCGGGACGTAGATCTCGCCGGAGCTGTCGCACTCGCCGGTCCACACGCCCAGGTCCGGGGCATACAGCGCGGCGGCGCCGAGGCAGCCCTCGTGTGGGTCGTCCCAGGCCAGCCAGGTCGCGCCCGGCGCGACCGCGCGCAGCACCGCCGGCAGGTGCTCGTCGGCCACCGCCCCGCATCCACCCTGGGTGCTGGTGTAGGTGGCGCCGAGATAGATCCCGGCCCGCGCCGCGGGCGGGTCGTCGTCGACACACGCCAGCTTGAGCTCGTCGAACACCACGCTCAGCGGGGTCGCCTCGCCGGCCGGGAGGTCGACCACGGTCACCGCGAACTCCACGGCGCTCACGCCGCCACCGCCGGGGTGTGGTCCTCGGGCTGCGGGTCGCGTGTGCCGTCGAACGGCGCGATCGGGGCGAGCTCGTCGACGATGTCCCGCGCCACCCGCAGGACGGTGGCCGCGGCGGCCCGCACGACGTCGATGTCGCCGTCGGCCCAGCCCATCACGTAGGCGTCGGTGTAGGGCTCGGAGTCCAGCCCGAACGCGGCGCACACGATGTGGGCCACCGACTCGGCCTCGGTCTCGGCGCGGCCGCGGTGCGCCACCGGCGCCACGAAACTGAACTCCTGGTCGAGGTGCCCGCACCGGATGTGCGCGAGCTCGTGGATGGCGGTCTTGATCCGCTGGGCGCCGCTGACGTCGTCACGCACCCGCACCAGCCGCGTCCCCGCACCGGCCACGGTCACCCCGTTGGCCGAGCCCAGATACCCGCTGCCGGGGGCGGCCAGGGCGTAGTCGTAGCCCTCGGCACCGATCATGGCGACCACGTCGTCGTAGATCCCGGTCGGGTCCTCACCATCGAGCAGGACCGCCTGCTTGCCGCCGTGCAGCTTCACCTGGCGCCGCACCGCCACGGTGGGCACCTCGTAGTTGTCGGCCCACGGCACGATCGGCGCGGTCTGAGAGAGCTCGAAGGTCCGCTCGAACTTCCAACCCATGACCACCACCGGCAGCCGGTTCTGCGCGTCGCGCACGATCTTGCGGCCGGTGCGCTGCTCGTAGTCGGTGACCTCGTCCTCGCGCAGCCGCCGCTTGACCGGCGCCCAGATCGTGAACCCGGTCTCGCCGGCCATCACGGTGCGCTTGTGCTTGCGCCAGCCCGAGCTCCCGTCGCGGGCGCCGAAGGCCATGAACATCCGCGGCTCGACCCCGCGCGCGGCCGCCTGCGTCATGAGCAGGATCTGGTTGCCCAGCGAGTAGCGCGCGCCCCACTCGGCGACGGTCTCGATGAACTCCAGCCACTCGACCGGGTCGGCCGCCATGCGCTCCAGGCGCGCCATCATGTCGGCGTGCGCGGCCGCCATCGCCTCACGACGGGCCTGCAGCTGCTCCTCGGTCGGCGCCGGCCGCGCACGCTTACGCGTGCGGGTCTTCGCCGCCGCGCGGGTGCGGGTGGTGGTCTGTCCCATGAGGGGCTCCGATCAGACGAATCAACCGCTCCCACCGGCCCCTGGGGAAGCAGGGCCGGTGGAAGCCCCACCGCGGTCGCGGTGGGACGTGACTCGCCCGCAGCCCGGCGGGCGGCGCGGCGGGGCCGCGCGCTCACCCGACCGGCGTGACACCACCCCCGCTCCGGAGGTGAGGCGCGCTCGGGAGCTGGTGGTGTCACCCGCGTCGGGTGCGGCCGGCGCGGCATCGTCGGGAAAGCCGCCCGAGAGGGCTGCAGAGTCACCACGGCCCACCCCCGCCCGCGGTGCGGCCGAACCGCCACCGAACCCAGGCACTACCGAACCGGGTGGTGGCCCTGTGCCGACGCGCGTTGCGCGTCGACCGGAGTGCGACAGGTGGTGGTCGTAGAGTGCGGTCGGGGTGGACGGGCCAGGTAGCGGCCGGCCCGTCCACCCCTTCGCGCGCCGTGGATCACGGCTCGCACTTGCAGCACTTCCACCGCCCGGCCTGGCGGTCGTAGACCATGTAGCAGCCATCAGCACACATCGCTGGTCACCTCCTCTCCCGAGCTCGCGGATGGGTCCGGTCGGCGCCGCCGCGGCGGCCGCGGCCGCCGCCGGTGGTCGTCGGGGTGCAGTCCCCAGGGCTTCTAGAAGCGGGTCAGCAGCCTGCGGACCGTGTCCGGGCTGGGGTACCGACGGGCGACGGCGCCGACCAGCTGCGCCAGCAACGACGTCGGGTCGGCGCGGGTGGCGGCCGCGGCCGCGGCCCCGGCGTGGGCGCCGTCGCCGTGCAGCAGCGCAGCCAGGGCCAGATACGCCGCCGGCCGGGCCGACCACGGCGCCGGCGTGGCGGGCACCAGGGCCTCGAGCACCGCCCGCAGATCCGAGCTGCGCTCGCGGAGCTGCTCGACCACGCCGCGCTGATCGGCCAGCGCGGCCACCAGGGCCAGGACGCGGTCGTCGTCGAGGACACGGTGAGCCAGGTAGTCGTCCACGACCTCGCCCACCCCCGGTACCCCCGCACACGCGTCAGCAGCGAGGAGTTGTGCCCGGCGAGCCAGAGTCTCGGGATCGACCGGGGCGAGGGCCTGCTCGATCGCCTCCCGGCTGTCCAGCGTGGCCCGGCCGTTGAAGGCCGCGCGGGCAGCGAGCTCCGCGGGTGGCGCTGGGACCGTGCCGGACTCGGCGCAGCCGGGATCGAGGCAGACCCACCGGTGTCCGGGCCGCGTACCGGAGGTGTGGACACTGGCCGTGACCCGCACCCCGGCCGCAGTCAGCACCAGGGCGGCATCCCGGGCCGCGTCCTCACGCGGCCGCGCGCTGACCGCCACCAGGACCGCATGATCGTGGTACTCCGGCGGGACCATCGCCAGCATCCGCGCCGCGTGGACCTCAACCTCGCCCACCGGGGGAAGGTCGGCACGCATCACCGGCCCGATCCGGGAGCTGCCGGCCCCGAAAGCGATCAGCACCAGTGACTCCGTCGGGTGGTACCCGATCAGCGTGGCCACGGTGCTGGCCAGGTCACCATGCGAGGTGAGACGGATAGCAGGAGCAGACATCGAAAGTCCTCCTCGAGAGGGCTGGTCGGTGGGACGCGGCCCTCACGAGCGGGCCCGGGTGGGGTCCCCGCCAGGGGAGCGGCGGGAGCGCACGGCTCCTCCGCGGCGGCGTGGGAACCCGCTTGCGGGTCCGAGCCCCCCGGCGAGGCCTGTCCCACCCGCCCGGACCGGGGCTGGGCGCTATCGGCGCCGAAGCCCCACCCGGGTCTGCTCGCCTGCCCGCGAACCCCTACCGACCAGCCACCGACCGCAGGACCCACCGCGCCACGTCCAAGAGGTGTCCGACCGATACGCGACACTCCCCCGGGGCGGTCCGCCCGGCCCGCCGCCGGAAAAGGGGAGTCATCATCGACGCAGGCACCGCATGGGCAAGCCCAGGGCTGGTCAGCACCCCCGACGCCGCGGCGGTGGCCTACGTGACCGTGACCTTCGCCGTCACCGTCGCGACCAGCGACCCCCGACCCGGCGCCGAGCCGGTCGACGCCATCACCGCAGCCCTGCTCGGGCACGGGTTCAGGCTGCTCACCGACACCGCACAACACCCCGCGCTGCAGGCCGCGCCGGCCCTGCCCGGCTGGTCGGCCGCCCTCATCCCCGCGCCCCGGATCCGGATTACCGCCCCGGACGGGCTGTTCTACGACGGTGACCTCGGCCCCGCGATCCCCGACCACTGGCACGCGGCCACCCGGGCCCGCGGGCGGCTCACCGTCCTGGTCGCCACCCAGCTCGACCTCCACCAGCCCGACCGGACCCAGCAAACCCAGCGCGCTCTCCACGACGGGCGGCTCCTGGCCGGGCACATCTCGCTACAAGCCCCACCCGGATAGCCGCCCACACGAGATCGAACACATGTTCGTGTTTCGGGTAGAGTGACTGGTGGGCTCGTCGGGGGTGGGGGAAGCACCCCCGACGAGCACCACTCGTGTCATGAGAAGCCGGGGAGGGTGGTGCTGGCCGCGGGCGCGCCCCGGATCGCAGTGCGCGGATCGACCGAGCCCGGGCCGAGGGGCCGGCTGATCGGCGCTCAGGTCCCGGCCGCGGTGTCCGGAGCCCAGTAGTCGAGCATGGCCGCGAATGTGTCGAAAGCTGGTGCGCTGGCACCGTACGGGGCTTCAAGATGCAGGCTGACGGGGAAACCAAGTTCGAGCACTCCGTCGACGACCCGCTTGTAGAGCTCGAGCAGCATCGTGCGCTTCTCGGCAGGCTCCCCGTCAGCGAGCTTGGTCACGAAGGCCTGCTCCTCGGCAACCAGCGGGTTGCCGGGGTCCTGGATCAACCAGTTGATCAGGTTGACCCGGTTCTCGACCTGAGGCACGAAGCCGAAGGACAGCAGCAACTCCGGCCGGTGCGGGCTCTGCGCGGCGAAGTCGCGGAGGAACTCGACGATCCGGTCCGAGTACAGCAGCTGCGTCAGGCCGAAGGTCGCGCCTTGGTTGCACTTGAAGTTCAACCGACCGACCTCGCCGTCGCGGGTGGGGATGACGACGACGCCGCGCTCGGGCACCAGATCTGTGTAGGTAGCCAGCGCGTCGACGGGGGCTACTCCTGATCCCTCGCCGTCGTTCATCGTCCGTGGGACACCCACGAAGACGATGCCCTCGATGCCGGCGCCACGCAGCGCACTCAGCCGCTGGGTCAGCTGTGACTCGGCCATGAACGAGGTCACCTGGGTGCACAGGCCACGGACGTTCTTTACTGCAGTTGATCTTGAGCTTCCGGGAGCCGGAGGGTGCTCCGGTCAGCGATTGGGGGCGGCGGTCAGCAGCGGCCCGGGGAGACTGTCGAGAAGCTGCTGGACCTGGTCGCGTTTGTCGCGCAGGTGCCGGACGGTGAGGTGGAGCTGTTCGACGTCGGCGAGCCAGGAGTTGCTCTCGGCCTCCGCGATGCGGGCGTGCAGGTTATCTTCGATGGCGTCGAGCTGCGTGATCTCACCGAGGTCGACTTGGAGGAAGTTGCATCGCAGGCAGGCGTGTTCGTGTGCGCAGTCGGAGCCATAGGGTCGGCGGCAGGAACCGAGGGCGATACGGCGGCGGGAGAAGTGCTCGTGAAATTCGCCCCACTCCTGCTGGGTAGGTTCACGGTACTCAGCGGCCGGGCGTAGCTCGCGGCGGGCGGTGATGAACCGGTCGTAGGCGGCGAAGACTTCGTGCTGGTAGACGGCGGTGTAGCCGCGGGTGGTGTCGATGTGCTGGTGCCCGGCGAGCTGGGCGGCCAGGTGGATGGGGAACCCCTCGGTGACCAGGTCGGTGATGAACAGGCGGCGGAAGTCGTGTGGGGTCAGCCGCAGTGGGGAGCCGTCGGTGTCGAGCAGGCCGGCGTCGGTGGCCAGGTCGGCGACGTAGTTCTGGATGGTGGCGCTGCTCATGGCGCGGGGGCGGGGGCCGCGCCGGATCTGGAACAGGAACGGCATCGGTGCCGAGTGCTCCCTCTCGTAGTGGTCGTAGCGCACGCTGAGCGGGATGGTGCCGTCGGTGCT
>NZ_JBZFLK010000017.1:0-149430 GCF_058448985.1 Pseudonocardia sp. DxW
GCCCTTGTTGGGGGGGGGGGGGGGTGGTTCGGGGGGCGTCCCGCGCACCGCACGGGGGTGTCTGCGGCGGCGGCGGCCGGCGTGCGTTCCGCGGAACGCGCCCGGCACGTCACCCGTGTCCCGGCCGACTGCGGGGTCCCGGCCGGGCCCGGCCGCCCGGCGACCCGATCCGGCTCTGGCCGGGATCCCACCGGCCGCGTTCCGCGGAACGCGCCGGGTGGGCTGTGTCGCCCGGTGGGCTGTGTCGTCCGGTGGACTGTGCCGCCGGGTGGACTGTGCCGCCGGGTGGACTGTGCCGCCGGGTGGGCTGGGCCGCCTGGTGGGGGGCGCTGAGCGGGACGAACGTCCCCGCCGGGCCGGGCCGAGCCGGGCGGGCCGGGCGGGCCGGGCGGGGCGGGGCGGGCTGGGCCGGCGCCGGGCCTAGAGCAACCCGAGCTTGGTGGCCGCGTAGACGGCCTCGGCGCGCCGGGACACCATCAGTTTGCGCATCAGGTTCCCGACGTGGAACTTCACCGTGGTCTCGGAGATGAACAGCTCGGTGCCGATCGCGCGGTTGGACAGCCCCCGGGCCAGCAGCCGCAGCACGTCCAGCTCGCGATCGGTGAGCCGCTCCCGGTCCGGCATCCCGCCGGACAGCGAGCGCACCATCGCCGAGGCCGAGCGGGCGTCGAAGGCGCTCTCCCCGCGGGACACCGCGCGGATCGCCCGGACCAGCTCGGTGGTGTCGACGTCCTTCACGACGTAGCCGCGGGCCCCGGCCTGCACCGACTCCACGACGAGCCGGTCCTCGGCGAAGGTGGTCAGCACGAGCACGCCGATGCCGGGATGGTCGGCGCACAGCCTGCGGCAGACCTCCAGGCCGTCGGTCTGCGGCCCGGAGGCCAGCTTGAGATCCAGCAGCACCACCTGCGGGCGGCTGGCGGCGACCGCGGCGATGGCCTCGGCGGCGCTGCCCGCCTCGCCGACCACCCGCAGGTCCTCCTCGCGTTCCAGCACCGCGCGCAGACCCTGCCGCATGATCGAGTGGTCGTCGACCAGCACGATCCGGATCGGCCGGACGGCCGGCGGCTCCCGGCGGGCGGTCCCGCCACCACGCACGTCCGTGGTGCTCACGGGGTCTCCCTCCCGGTCGTCCCGAACGGGACGTCCACCTGCACCTGCAGCCCGCCGATCCGGGACCGGCGGAACCGCAGCGTGCCACCCATCTCGCGGGCCCGCGCGTCCATGTTGACCAGTCCACGATGCTCACCGGAGGGGCCGCGGACCGACGCCGCGCGCAGGGTGCGCCGGATCTGGTCGGGGGCGGCACCGCCGTCGTCGGACACCG
Source organism: Pseudonocardia sp. DxW (assembly GCF_058448985.1). Classification (NCBI taxonomy): domain Bacteria; kingdom Bacillati; phylum Actinomycetota; class Actinomycetes; order Pseudonocardiales; family Pseudonocardiaceae; genus Pseudonocardia; species Pseudonocardia sp. DxW. The sequence continues at coordinate 1,328 of NZ_JBZFLK010000017.1, forward strand.
AGAGCCGGACCCGGTCGGGCTGGTAGGCCAGCCGCACCACCGCCCGGGACGCCGACGCGTGCATCGCGGTGTTGAACAGCGCCTCGCCGGCGATCCGGAACAACGACTGCTCGTGCTCGTGCGGCAGCGCCACCGGGGTGCCACCGATCGTGACCTCGACCCGCAGCTCGTCGGGCATGTGCACGGTGGACAGCTGCCGCAGCATCGAGGGCAGGTCCTTGTCGGCGTGGTCGTCGTCGTTGAGGGCGTAGATCGCCGAGCGGAGCTGCTCCACCGCGCGCCGGGTGAGGTCCTTCGCGGTGTCCAGGTGCTCCAGCAACCGGGGGTCGTCGATCTCGCTGCGGCACAGCTCGATGTGCATTCCCGCGGAGAGCGCGTACTGGGTGACGCTGTCGTGCAGCTCGCGGGCGATCCGGTGCCGCTCGTTGTCCAGCACCTCGCGCTGGCGGGCCGCGCCGAGCGCCTGCTGGGTGCGCATCAGCTCGTCGTTGCGGGTGCGCAGGTCCTCGGCCTGCGCCGCGGTGCGGGCGTGCAGCCGCTCTGCCCGGTCCAGCAGGGCGCAGTTCTGCAACGCCGACGCGGTCTGGCCGGCCAGGATGCGCAGCACCGAGTGGTCGGTGTCGTCGATCTCCCGGTCCGGCGGGGTCCAGGCGACGAAGCCGCCGACGGTGCGGCCGTTCAACCGGATCGGGACGTGCAGGTGCCGTCGGTCGGAGTCGTCGTCGTCCTCGGCGCCGGTGCCGCCCTGCAGCAGGCTGATGTGCCTGCGCACCCGGTCCGGGACCAGCCGCAGCTCGGACCACTCGACGCCGTCCGGCCCGATCACCACGTGCCGGGGCTCGGCGTCGGTCAGTTCCCCGTCGACCAGTGCCAGCACCACCCAGTCCGCGGACAGGTGATCGGCGGCGGCGTCGGCGACCGCGCGGACCAGCGCCTCCGAACCCTCCATCGTGCGCACCAGCGCGGCCGAGATCCGGTCCAGCGAGCCGATGACCCGGCGCAGCCGCTCGGCGTTGACCCGGTACTCCGGGTAGAACGACGGCTTGCCCGAACGCAGGCCGGTGAGCGCGTCGAGATCGGGCCGCGGCCGGGGCCCTGGCGCCCGCTCGGCGGCCGGCGCGGGCGTCCGGCGGCTCGGGAAACGTGCCGCGGCGGTCATCGGACGGGGGACGCTGCGGGCGGCACTAGAGGGCCTCCCGGAACAGGTTCTCGATCTGGGCGACGCTCGCCGTGCGCGGGTTGGTGGTCAGGCAGGCGTCGCCCAGGGTGAGCCGGGCCAGTCGCGGCACGTCTGCCTCGCGGACCCCGATCGCGGCCAGCCCGGTCGGGACGCCCACCTCGTCGGCGAGCTTGCGGACCTCGGTGGCGACCATGTCGACGGCCTCGTCGCCCGGCATCCCGGGCCGCGCCGGCAGGCCCATCGCCTGCGCGATCGGGACGAACCGGGCCGGCTCCTGGGCGCCGTTGAACCGGATGACGTGCGGCAGCAGCACGCCGTTGATCAGCCCGTGCGGCAGGTCCAGCATGCCGCCGACCTGGTGGCTCATCGCGTGCGTCGCACCGAGGATCGCGTTGGTGAAGGCGAGACCGGCCTCCAGTGCGGCCTGGGCCATCGCGGTGCGCGGGCCGTCGTCCTGCCGGCGGATCATGGTGGTCGGCAGGTTGGCGTGCACGAGTGCGACGGCGTGCAGCGCGTGCGTGTCGGTCAGCGGGCCGTGTGCCAGCGAGACGAACGCCTCGATGCCGTGGGTCAGCGCGTCCAGCCCGGTGGCGGCGTTCAGCCAGTCCGGCATGGTGACCAGCAGCCGCGGGTCGATCACCGAGACGTCCGGCACCAGTGCCCGGCCCATGATGGTGATCTTGGTGAGCCGGGCGGTGTCGGTGATGATGCAGAACTGCGAGACGTCCGCCCCGGTGCCCGAGGTCGAGGGCACCATCACCAGCGGCGGGATCGGGTTGGAGATCCGGTCGATGCCCTCGTAGTCGCCGATCGCGCCGCCGTTCGCGGCGAGCAGCGCGATGCCCTTCGCGGCGTCGATCACCGAGCCGCCGCCGATGCCGACCACGACGTCGCAGCCGGAACTCTGGTAGCGCTCGAACCCGGCCTGGATCTCGTGGTCCTTGGGGTTCGGGGTGATCTCGTTCCACAGCTGCGGGCGCAGGCCCGCGGACCGCAGGTGGCGCAGCAGCTCGGCCGGCCAGCCCGCCTCGGTCACGCCCGGGTCGGTGACGACGAACGGCCGCCGGGCACCCAGTCGGACGGCCGCGTGTGCCGACTCGGGCAGCGAGTCCGGCCCGAAGACGATCTCGGGGGCGTGGAACTTCGACAACCGGGGGCGCGCCTCGGGCGGGCAGGCCGGCGACCGGACCGTGTACCCGCCGTCGGAGCCGGGATGCGCGGGACCGCCGTCGAGTACCAGCACGGTGTCCCGCGCGGCGCTGCCGGATGGACCGGTGAGGACCACGTTGCCCCCCTCCCGCTGTCGAGCGTGCGGCCCACGGTACAGGGAGATCCGCAGGTCGGGGGAGTGCGCCGCCCTCTCCGAAAGCGGGGGATCCTCAGGATGCGTGGATCGGTCCCTCCCGTTCGGCCAGCGGGATCCCGGCTCCGCCCCAGTGCTGGGCGATCATCTCGGCGGCGATCGACACGGCCGTCTCCTCGGGTGTCCGGGCACCCAGGTCGAGCCCGATCGGCGACGACATCCGGGCGATCTCGGCGTCGGTGACGCCCTTCTCCCGCAGCCGTTCGATCCGGTCGTCGTGGGTGCGCCGCGAGCCCATCGCCCCGATGTAGCCGACCGCGGGCAGCCGCAGCGCGACCTCCAGCAGCGGCACGTCGAACTTCGGATCGTGGGTGAGCACGCACAGCGCGGTGCGTTGGTCGATCCGGCCCGCGTCGGCCTCGGCCTGCAGGTAGCGGTGCGGCCACTCGACGACGACCTCGTTCGCGCCGGGGAACCGGCTGGCCGTCGCGAACACCGGGCGGGCGTCGCACACCGTCACCCGGAACCCGAGGAACGAGCCCATCCTGGCCACTGCCGCCGCGAAGTCGATCGCGCCGAACACGATCATCCGCGGCGGTGGCGCGAACGACTCGACGAAGACCTGCAGGCCCTCGCCGCGGCGCTCGCCGTTGACGCCGTAGGTGAGGGTGGCGTTGCGGCCGGAGTCGAGCAGCCCGCGCACGTCGTCGCGCACGGCGTCGTCGATCCGGTCCGAACCGGTCCCGCCCTCGACCCGGTCCGGCCACACGATCAGCCGCTTCCCGAGCCGCTCGACCGGCCCCGCGACGACGGTCGCGACCGCGACCGGCTCCTCGGACCGGATCGCCTCGCTGATCCGGCCGAGCTGCTCGTAGGTCTCCGGGGTCACCTTCTCCACGAAGATGTCCAGGATCCCGCCGCAGGTCAGGCCGACCGCGAACGCGTCGTCGTCGGAGACTCCGTAGCGTTGCAGCACCGGTCGGTCCTCGGCCAGCACCTGCTGGCCGAGCTCGTAGACCGCGCCCTCGACGCAGCCGCCGGACACCGATCCGACCGCTTCGCCGCCGGGTCCGACGAGCATCGACGCGCCCGGCTGGCGCGGCGCGGAGCGGAAGGTCCCGACCACCGTCGCCAGCGCAGCCGGCTCGCCCTTGCGCCACCAGCCTTCCAGCTGGTCGATGACGTCACGCATCTCTGACCACCTTCAGAAGTTTCTCGAGCGTGTCCAGGCTGTGCCCGGCCAGCAAATCGTCCAAGTGCGGGAGGGCCGCGACTATTCCGCCCTGGACCGGCGCGTAGCCGTCCTTGCCCGCGTGCGGGTTCACCCAGACCAGCCGGTGGGCGAGCCGGGAGAGCTGCTCGATCTGCTCGCCGAGCAGCTCGGTCCCGCCCCGCTCCCAGCCGTCGGAGAAGACCACGACGACCGCGCGCCGGGCCGCCCCGCGGCGCCCCCAGCGGTCCACGAACGCCTTGAGCACCTCACCCAGCCGGGTCCCGCCCGACCAGTCGGGGATCGCCTTCCCGGCCGCACCGAGCGCGCGCTCGGCGTCGCGCTGGCGCAGCTCGCGGGTGATCCGGGTCAGCCGGGTGCCGAGGGTGAACGCCTCCACCGAGCGCGGCGCCCGGCGCACGAACGCGTGCGCGAACCGCATCAGCGCGTCCGCGTAGGGCTCCATCGAGCCCGACACGTCGATCAGCAGCACCACCTTGCGCGGCCGTCGGGAGGAGCTCCGGCGGCGGATCGCGGACAGCTCGCCCTGGTTGCGCAGCGCGGTGCGCAGGGTGCGCTGCGGGTCCGGCACGCCGCGCGGGGCGCGGCGCTTGCGGCGGGACGGGCGGGTCGGTGGCTCCGGCCGGAGCAGCGCCATCAGCCGGCGCAGGTGCTCGCGCTCGGCCGGCGAGAGCTCGGCCAGGTCGCGGCTGCGCAGCACCTCGGTGCCGGTGGCCGCGGCCTTGATCTGCGGGCCGTCCTCGGTGTCGTCGTCGCCGGAGCCCTCCCGCCCGGGGACGAGCGCGGCCAGCTTCGGCGGGGCCGGGGGCCGCTCGTCGCGGTTGGACGCCCGGCGCCCCTGGGACGGCTCGAACCAGGCCGGGAACGCCAGGTCGTAGCGCAGGACGTCGTCCGGGTCCCCGCACAGGGTCAGCCGCCCGGCCCAGTACGCCTGGTCCCGGTCGGTCACGTCGAGCGTGTCGAGCGCCTCCACGAACGCCGCGACCCGGTCCCCGGTCACCGGCACCCCCGCGGTGCGCAACACCTCGGTGAAGCCGACCAGCCCGGTGAGCAGGGTGTCGGCGTGCAGCTGTTCGACCGGCGGCACGGTCAGGACGCCAGCAGCGCGTCGAGCTGCTTGTGCACGCGGTCGGCGTCCTCCCGGTACTTGAGCACGGCGCCGAGGGTGCGTGCGGCGGACTCCGGATCGAGGTGCCGGGCCCCGATCAGCTGCAGCGCGCGTGCCCAGTCGAGGGTCTCGGCGACGCCCGGCGGCTTGATCAGGTCGCTGTGCCGCAGCTTCTGCACCGCCCGCGCGACGGCGGCGGCGAGCCGCTCGGGCACCTCGGGCAGCCTGCTGTGCAGGATCTCGATCTCCCGCTCGATCGTCGGGTGCTCCAGCCAGAGGTAGAGGCAGCGGCGCTTGAGGGCGTCGTGCACCTCGCGGGTGCGGTTCGAGGTGAGGACGACGACCGGCGGTGTCTGCGCCCGGATCTCACCGAGCTCGGGGATGGTGACGGCGTGCTCGGTGAGCACCTCCAGCAGGAAGGCCTCGAACTCGTCGTCGGCGCGGTCGATCTCGTCGATGAGCAGTACCGAGGGGCTGGTGCGCAGGGCGCGCAGGATGGGGCGGGCGAGCAGGAACCGCTCGTCGTACAGGCTGTGTTCGACGGTGTCGGGATCGAGGGTGCCCTCGGTGCCGGTGGTGGCCTCGAGGGTGCGCAGGTGCAGCAGCTGGCGGGGGAAGTCCCAGTCGTAGAGGGCCTGCCCGGCGTCGATGCCGTCGTGGCACTGCAGCCGGATCAGCGGTGCGCCGAGTACCTGGGCGAGTGCCTGTGCGAGTGCGGTCTTGCCGGTGCCCGGCTCGCCCTCGCAGAACAGTGGGCGGTTCATCTGCATCGCCAGGTAGGTCGCCGTCGCGAGCCCGTCGTCGGCCAGGTAGCCGGTCGCGCGCAGAGCGGCGGCGAGCTCGGCCGGGCCGGTCGGGCCGGCGGGTGCGGAGTCGTTCACCGAACCAGCATGCCGGACGGGTGCTGCGGAGGGCCACAGCAGGAGGTCCCGGACCCCCGCCGGGGGTGGGGCAGGCGGCACGCGCCCATCCCCGTACCGACGAGCGGGAGGCCCGGAAGGTTCGAGGTGCTTCCGATCAGGAACAGTTCATACCCGCGTGATACGTACGTGATGTGACGTCGTTGACCAGCGGCTTTAGGGTCGATCTGATAGTTACAAGCCTGCAACCATGATTTCGCTCACCCTCTCGCTGTTTGACGAATTCTTTTCCTGCATTCACCTTTCTCGGCGGCCGGTCCGACCGGAGCGGCCAGTTGAACGAGCCAACATCCGGGCCCGCCGCGCCGAACCACCCCCGTCCTGCGGCAGCCCGGTCCGTCGAGGACCAGGAACGGGACGGGGACGGTAGCGAACACTTCCGCGGGCGTCGTCGACGTCGCTCCCCGGTCCCGATCGACGCTCCCCGGCGACGAACGGTGGGCACACCTGTGCCCGGGGACCACTGCGCGGCGGTGTGACCTGACCGGGCCGGCGCGGTGGGAGCACAGCAATGTCTCAGGGACCCAAGGGCCGAAGTCTCCTGCGCGTGGCCGTGGCGGGCCTCGTCACGGTCGGCGCCACGGCTGCGATCGCCGGTACCGCCAACGCCGCCCCGGACAGCGTCTGGGACCAGCTCGCGCAGTGCGAGAGCGGTGGCAACTGGTCGATCAACACGGGCAACGGGTACTCCGGCGGGCTGCAGTTCGCGCCGAGCACCTGGCGCGCCTTCGGGGGCACCGGGTCGGCGCACAACGCCAGCCGGGCAGAGCAGATCGCGGTCGCCGAGCGGGTGCTCGCGGCGCAGGGCTGGGGCGCCTGGCCCGCCTGCTCGTCGAAGCTGGGCATCCGCGGCCACGCGGCCGAGCCCGGCAAGCGCGTGAACGCCTCGGCCCCGGCCGCGCCCGCCGCCCCGGCGGCGTCGTCCGGCGGCGGCAGCTACACCGTCAAGGCCGGTGACACGCTGGGCCGCATCGCCGCCGCGAACGGCACCTCGGTCGCGCGGCTCGCCTCGCTGAACGGCATCTCGAACGTGAACCTGATCAGCGTGGGGCAGACCCTCAAGCTGGGCTGAGCAGGAGCTCCCGCCGCCCCGGACCGCCATCCGGGGCCGCGGCGCGGGGCGCGGTGTCCCCAGCACCCGCCCCGGCGGACGACGGCCCGGGTCCGCTCCTTGCGCGGAGCGGACCCGGGCCGCTGCGTCGTTCAGGTCGAGTTGACCCACTCGTCGGTGCCGTCGGCGAACCGCTGGTGCTTCCACACCGGCAGCAGCCGCTTCACCTCGTCGACCAGCTCGGCGCAGGCGCTGAAAGCCTGGCCGCGGTGCTCGGCCGCGACCGCGCAGGCCAGTGCGACCTCGCCGATCGCCAGCGGGCCGATCCGGTGGCTCACCGCGAGTGCGCGCACGCCGGGGCTGCCGGCGGCGACCTGCTCGGCCACCTCGGCGACGATCCGGGCCGCGGTGGGGTGCGCGCTGTACTCCAGCCCGTGCACCGACTTCCCGCCGTCGTGGTCGCGGACCACCCCGGCGAACGTGACGACCGCGCCGGCCGCCGCGTGCTCGACCAGCCGGGCGTGCTCGTCGACGTCCAGCGGCTGCTCGCCGACGGCGGCCCGCAGCACCTCTGCTGCCATCAGTGGTCTCCTCCGCGCAGCTGGTCCACGGCGTGGTCGAGCACGTGCTCGAGCACCCCGAGACCGTCCTTCACCCCGCCCGGGGAGCCGGGCAGGTTCACGACCAGGGTCCTGCGGGCCACCCCGGCGACGCCCCGGGACAGCACCGCGGTGGGGACGGCGGACTCGCCGGCCCGCCGGATCGCGTCGGCCAGCCCGGGGATCTCGTGGTCGAGGACCGCCCGGGTGGCCTCCGGGGTGGCGTCGGTGGGCGAGATGCCGGTGCCGCCGGTGGTGATCACGACGTCGACGCTCTCGTCGACCGCGGCGCGCAGCGCGCCGCCGACCGGCTCGCCGTCCGGGACGACCGCGGGATCGGGGGTCTCGTAGCCGCGCGCACGCAGCCACTCGGTGATCACCGGCCCGGCCCGGTCGGCGTAGACGCCCGCGGCGGCCCGGTTCGACGCGGTGACCACCCGCGCGCTGCGGCCGCTCACGAGCGGTCCGCCGGCCGGGTCCAGTGCCCGGTCTTGCCGCCGTCCTTGCGCTCGACCCGGACCGCGTCCAGCACGGCCGCCGGGTCCACCGCCTTGATCATGTCGTGCAGGGTGAGGCCGGCCACGGTGACCGCGGTGAGGGCCTCCATCTCGACGCCCGTGCGGTCGGTGGTCCGCACCTCGGCGCGGATCTCGATCCGGCCGTGGGCGCCCTCGGTGCCGGGGACCAGGTCCAGGGTGACCCCGCTGATCGCGATCGGATGGCAGAGCGGGACCAGGTCCGGGGTGCGCTTGGCGCCCATGATCCCGGCGATCCGGGCGGTGGCCAGTGCGTCGCCCTTGGGGAGGCCGTCGGACTCCAGCAGCCGGACGACCTCGGCGGTGGTCCGCAGGACGCCGGTGGCGACCGCGGCGCGGCGCCCGGGCTGCTTCTCCGAGACGTCCACCATGCGGGCCGCCCCGGCCTCGTCGACGTGGCTGAGCTCGGTACTCACCCCGCCGACCCTACGGCGGCGCCGCACGCGCGGGGTGGTCGGCCCGGCACCCCGGCCACACGATAAAGTGTGATGTGCATCACGTTTGTTCTTAACAGAACTCTGTTCCGATGCGCGTTTCGCGTTCGTGATCGGGCATTGCCACCTGCGGAAACCATTTATTCGATCTTGATCTGTCCGGAACGTCCGAAGACACGCCGGGTGGCCGTCGGCTTTCGCGTCGACCTGACGTCACCTACCTTCGAGTCCGGCCCGACCGACTCCCCGATCGCGGACGGGCCCCGGTGCCGCAGTGCTCCCTGTCCGGCGGCCACCGGTCCCCGAGGTTCTACGTGGGACAGGGCCGACAGCCAGGCGGATCCGGCGGCCACTCCCCGGCCACGGATCCGGCGCCCACCTCCCCGGGCGCAGGTCGGACGGCGCCACGGGGGAGATCCGTGCCATGGCTCGATACCGCGGCAAGCACCGCAAACCCAGCACGACCGGGCGGACGATCGCCCGGACGGCCGTCGCGGGCGCCGTGCTCGGCGCCCCCATGCTGGCGATCGTCCCGGCCGCGAACGCGGCCAGCGACGCCACCTGGGACCGGCTCGCGCAGTGCGAGAGCGGCGGCAACTGGTCCATCAACACCGGCAACGGCTACTACGGCGGGCTGCAGTTCAGCCCGAGCACCTGGAAGGCGTTCGGCGGGACCGAGTACGCCGCGTCCGCGCACCAGGCCACCCGCGCCGAGCAGATCGCCGTCGCCGAGAAGGTGCTGGCCGGGCAGGGCTGGAACGCCTGGCCGTCGTGCTCGAAGAAGACCGGTGCCTCCGGGTCCGCCACCCCGCGCACCGTCGAGCGCGACGCCGGCAGCCAGGCCCCGGAGCGGGTGAAGCTCAGCGCCCCGGCCTCCTCGGGCGGGACCTACACCGTGCAGGCCGGCGACACCCTCGGGAAGATCGCCGCCGCACACGGCGTCGGGCACTGGAAGAACCTGCTGGCCAAGAACCCGCACCTGGGTGCCGGCCAGCTGATCCACCCGGGTCAGGTCGTCAACGTCTGACCCCGGTCGCGGGTGACACCCCGGCCAGCCGACGCAGCTGGGCCGGGGTGTCGACGTCGTCGGGGACGGCGATGTCGGCGCACTCGACCAGCTCCAGCGCCGGGTGCCCGGCCAGGTAGCCGCGGGCGCCCGCGTCGCCCGCGGAGCTGCCCACCACGCCCGACCAGTGGTCCCGGCCGAGCAGCACCGGATGGCCGGGGACGCCGTCGTAGGCGGCCCGGCGCAGCGAGGCGTGGCCGGCGCCGTCGGCGACCCGGCGGATCGCCTCCGGGCCCACCCCGGGCAGGTCCACCAGGTGCACCAGCGCGGCCCCGGTGCCGGGCAGGTGGGTCAGCGAACCCAGCCCGCGCCGCAGCGAGGCGCCCATCCCCTCGTCCCAGTCCTCGGCGACGACCACGCCGACGTCGCTGCCCGCGGTGCCGAGGCCGGCGGCCCGCAGCACGTCGGTGACGTCGTCGGCGCGGGCGCCCAGCACCACCGTCACCGGGCCGCAGCCGCCGGCCTGCAGCGCCTTGACCGCGCGGACCGCGAGCGGCTCGCCGTGCAGCCGGACCAGCGCCTTCGGGGTGCCCATGCGACGCCCGGCGCCACCGGCGAGGAGCAGTCCGGCGACCACGGTCAGCGGTTGATCTCGGTGACCGGGTGCTCGTACGGCACGCTGTCCACAGGGAACTCGACGTCGCCGAACGGCGACATGTTGCCCTGCACGGTGCCCATGAGCTCGGTGACCGCGTGCCCGCCGTCCGGCAGGTGCGGCCAGTTCGGGTCGATCCGGTTGGTGTCGGCGGGCTTGGACGCCATCGGTTCCTCCAGCATCGGGCGGTGTCGCCGTCCAGTGTCGGCACCCAGTATCGCCGACGTCCGCCGTCCCCGTCCGCCCCGGTGCGGCCCACACCACCCGACTACCCTGGCGGTGGTGCAGACGTCCCTGGTCGAGTGGCTGCGCGGGCAGGACGACGGGTTCCTCGCCGCGCTGCTCCGCGCGCGCCCTGACCTCGCCGTCCCCCCGCCCGCCGATCTCACGGTGCTGGCGACCCGGGCCTCCATCCGGGCGTCGGTGCAACGCGCCTGCGAGGACCTCGGCACGGTCGCGCTGACCGTGCTGGAGGCGCTCGTGCTGGCCGGTGCGACCCGCGCCCCGGTGGACGGCACCCGGGCCACCGGCGGGCCGCGCGGCTGGCTCGGCCCGGACGTCGACCGGCGGACCTTCGCCGACGGGCTGGTCCCGCTGCGCGCCAGGGCGCTGGTGTGGGGCCCGGACGACGCGCTCGCCACGGTCCCGGCGGCCGCCGAGGTGGTCGGGCCGTTCCCGGCCGGGCTCGGCCGGGAGGCGGCCGGGCCGGCCGGCTCCGAACTGGACGCGCTGCTGGCCGAGGTCACGGCCGAGGAGCGCAAGGTGCTCGAGGTGCTCGCCGCCGGCCCGCCGATCGGGCGCTCGCGCGGCGCGGGCGACGGGTCCGGCGCGGTCGGCGCGCTGGTCTCGCGCGGGCTGCTGCTGCGCCGGGACCCGGACACCGTCGAGCTGCCCCGGCAGGTGGCGCTCGCGCTGCGCGGCGACCGCCCGATGGGCCCGCTCGACCTGTCCCGGCCGGACGTGCCGCTGCGCGAGCGGGATCCGTCCGTCGTGGACGGCACCGGTGCCGGTGCGGCGCTGGAGTTCCTGCGCCGGGTCGATCTCGTGCTGGAGTTCCTGGCGACCGACGGGCCGGGGGTGCTCCGCTCCGGCGGGTTCGGGGTGCGCGACCTGCGCCGGGCCGCCAAGGCGGCGGACACCGACGAGGCGACGGCCGCGCTGATCCTGGAGGTCCTGCACGGCGCCGACCTGATCGGCGACAGCGACTCGACCACGCCGGAGTGGCTGCCCACGCCGTCGTCGGACATCTGGGGGAGCGCGCCCGAGGAGTCGCGCTGGGCGGTGCTGGCCCGGACCTGGCTGGAGCTGCCCCGGCTGCCCGGGCTGGTCGGCCGCCGGGACGACGCCGACAAGCCGGTCACCGCGCTCTCCGACGGGCCGCGCAGGCCGCCCGCGGCGCGGGACCGGCGGCGGATCCTGCAGTCGCTCGCCGATCTGCCGCCGGGCACCTCGGTCGGCTCGGCCGCCGACCTGGCCCGGATCCTGGCCTGGGCGGCGCCGCGGCGCGGCGGCCGGCTGCGCGACGAGCTGGTGAGCTGGACGGTCGCCGAGGCGACCGGCATCGGCGTCGTGGCGCTCGACGCGCTGACCACCGCCGGGCGGGTGCTGCTCGATCCGGCGACCCGCGAGGCGCGAAACCCGACCGCGGTGGCGGCCGCGCTGCACGCGGCGCTGCCCGCACCGGTCGAGGAGATCCTGCTGCAGGCCGACCTGACCGCCGTCGCACCCGGCCGGCTGTCCGCCGACCTGGCGCACGAGCTGGCGATGATCGCCGAGGTCGAGTCGGCGGGCGGGGCCACCGTCTACCGGTTCACCGAGCGGAGCCTGCGCCGCGCGCTGGACACCGGCCGCACCGCCGAGGACGTCAAGGACCTCCTCGCCCAGCGCTCCCGGACACCGGTCCCGCAGACCCTCACCTACCTGGTCGACGACGTCGCCCGGCGGCACGGCAGGCTGCGCGGCGCCGCCGTCGCCTGCTTCCTCCGCTCCGACGACGAGGTGCTGCTCTCCGAGGTGCTCGCCAAGGAGGGCACCGCGGAGCTGGGCCTGCGCCGGATCGCGCCGACCGTGCTGGTGAGCTCGCTGCCGCTGGCCGAGGTGCTGGACGGGCTGCGGGCCGCCGGGTTCAGCCCGGCCGCCGAGGACGCCGGCGGCGCGGTGCTCGACCTGGCCGCCCGGGGCAGGCGGGCGGAGTCGCGGCGGCGCGGGGCCGGCCCGCGGGCCGGAGCGGCCGGGGCGGACGGCCCCGTCGACCGGACCGACGAGCTGGTCGAGCGGCTGCGCGCGGGGGATGCGCTCGCCGGGGTGCGGGACAGCGTCGCCGGCCGCCGCGAGGCCACCGGGTCCACCGGCAACCTCGCCTCGTTGCAGGCCGCGGTGCGCGAGGGCCGGACCGTCTGGATCGGGTTCGTCGACAGCCACGGCGTCGCGGGCGACCGGGTACTGGCCCCCACCTCGGTCGGCGGGGGCGTCGTGGAGGGCCGGGACGCGCTCGACGGTGAGCTGCGCCGGATCCAGCTGCACCGGATCACGTCGATCGCGCCGGTCGAGCGCTAGCGGGCGCCGGCCGCCATCCGCTGGTGCATGGCGTGCTGGACCAGCGCGATCAGCGTCTCCTTGGTCGACTGCCGGTGCCGGGCGTCGCACACCACCATCGGGACGGACGGGTCGATCGACATCGCCTCGCGGACGTCCTCCAGCTCGTGCTGCAGGTGACCGTCGAAGACGTTCACCCCGATCACGTACGGCAGGTTGCGGTCCTCGAAGAAGTCGATCGCGGCGAACGAGTCGGCCAGCCGGCGGGTGTCGACCAGCACCACGGCGCCGATCGCGCCGCGGACCAGGTCGTCCCACATGAACCAGAAGCGCTGCTGGCCGGGCGTGCCGAACAGGTACAGCACCAGGTCGGAGTCCAGCGAGACGCGGCCGAAGTCCATCGCGACCGTCGTCGAACGTTTGTTGGGGGTGGCCGAGAGGTCGTCGTGCGACGAGCTCGCCTCGGTCATCACCGCCTCGGTGGTCAGCGGCATGATCTCCGAGACCGACCCGACGAAGGTGGTCTTGCCGACGCCGAACCCACCGGCGACGACGATCTTGGCCGACATCGTCGCGGTACGCGCGACGGGCCTGGGCGGCTGTGGCGGCTGTGGCCTAGAGCCGACGGAGTCCACTCAACACCCTTTCCATCAGCGCGAGGTCCGGCACGTCGCCGGGGGTGCTCGCGGTCTGGTGAACGGTCACCGTGCCGCTCGAGGCCATGTCCCCGAGCAGTACCCGGGCAACGCCCAGGGGGAGCGAGAGCAGCGCCGCGACCTCGGCGACCGAGCGGGTCTGCTCGGCCAGCAGGTCGGCGACGGTGCGGTGCTCCATCGGCAGCCGTTCCAGCTGGTTGCGGGCCCGGCTGCTGACCGAGACGAGGGTCTCGACGGCCAGCTCGTAGCCCGACTTCGTGCGTCCCCTGGTCCACGCGTAGGGCCGCACGAACGAGGCCCCACCGGGAGCGGGCGGGGGCGGCGCGGCCGCCGGACCCGGGTACGGGGAGGGCTGGTCGCCGCGGATCGCGTCCCGCTCACCGGGGGTGGGCGGCAGCCCGTAGGCGGCCGACCCGCTGATCGGTCCGGTCATCTCGGCGGGCGACGGCGGCGGCGCCTGCCGGGGGCTCTCCTCCGGTACGTCGTCCCCGGCCCGGCCCCAGCCCCATCGCCGTTTTCTGGGCTTGCGCCTGGAGTCCAGGCTGAACCCGTTCATGACGTCGGCGAACGTGGGCTCGGGGCCCTGCCCGCCCGGGTCCTGTGTCATCGGATCTCACCTACCCTGGCCGATCCTGCTGCGATGGGGGTCATGACGTCTGCTCAGGGACCGAACGAGCCCTGCAGCTCCGCGCGGAGCTCCGGCGTGAGGAGCTGGCCGACCCGGTCGACCAGCAGCGTCATCTCGTAGCCGACCAGGCCGATGTCGCAGCTCGGCGAGGCCAGCACGGCCAGGCAGGAACCGTCGCTGATGGACATCAGCAGCACGATCCCGCGGTCCATCTCGACCACGGTCTGCACCACACCACCCGCGTCGAAGCAGCGGGCCGCGCCCTGGGTCAGGCTGATCAGGCCGGACGCGACCGCCGCGAGCTGGTCGGCCCGGTCCCGCGGGAGCCGGTCCGACGCGGTCAGCAGCAGCCCGTCGGCCGACACCACGATCGCGTGCGCGACGCCGGGGACACGCTCTGCGAAGTTGGTGACCAGCCAGCCGAAACGGCTCTGGCTGGGCTGTGCCTGCGGTGCCCTCACTGGTTCTCCTCAGGGTCGGACTGGTTCGTTCGGTCACCGGACGGCTCGGGGGTGCCGTCGGTCGTCGTGCGCGAGGCGTACTGCCTGCCGGACGCGCTCTCCCGGCCCTGGCGCACGCCCTGCTGGTAGCTCGCCAGCCGGCCGCGCACGCTCTCCGCGTTCCGCGACTCGCCTGCCGGAGCGGGGCTGAGCACGGTGGATCCTGCCGCACTGCCGGGGATCAACCGCGCCCGCGGTCGCCGCTTGGGCAGTCCGGCCGAGGTGGTCTCGTCCGGTTCGTCGGTCCCGGGCTCCTCACCGGCGACCTCGCGGGCCTGCCGCCAGGCGTCGTCGGCCGGGGAGGAGAAGCCCGCCGCACCGGTCCGTCCGGACGGCGCCTCGGGCTGTGCCGCGGGACCGTCGGCCTGGGCGGGCGAGCCGTCCTGCCAGCGGACCGGCACCGAGCGGTTGGACCGGAACCAGGCCGAGGCGATGTCGTCGAAGATCGGCGTCGTCTGGCTCATGTCGAAGCCGTTCTGCTGCGACCGGGCCGCCTCCAGGGCCCCCGGACGGCGCAGCTGGCCGCGGTCACCCTCGACCGGCACCTTCGGCGCGAACAGCTCGTCCTGGTTCGGTCCCGGCCGCCCGGCCGGTGGCCTGCCCTCGGCCGGTCCGCGTGCGGTGACCGGCCGCTTGGGCAGCGGGGCGCCGTTCGGGCCGCGGGTGAGCGCGCCGTCCGGGTGCGGCACCGGGCCGCCCCGGCCGGGGCCCGGCGAGGGCCGGCGGACGGGCAGGCCCGGGCCGGGGCCGCCCGGCATCACCGGACGCGGCGACGGGCCGGGACGGTTGCCGTTCGGCCGGGTCCCGGGCGGGCCGCCCATCGGCTCCCGGCCGGAGGGCCGGACCGCGGGGAACGACCGGGTGTCGGTCGCCGGGCCCGGTGCGGGCGCGGCCGGGGCGGACCCGGTGGACCCGTCCGAACCGGGCGCGTCGCCGGGCCGGTCGCCGGTCCGCTCGTCGTCGGTCGCCGGGCCGGTGGCGCCGCCGTCCGGGCCGGCGTCGGTGGTGTCCGTGCTGCCGGAGCCGGCCGGTGCGGCGGTCCCGGTGCCCTCGGTGAACCCGGCGATCTCGGCGGTGCCGGCCGGGGACTCCCCGGCGCCCGCGTCGGCGTCACCGGAGGTCCCGGCGTCCGAGGTCCCGGCGTCCGAGGTCCCGGCATTCGAGGTCCCGGCATTCGAGGTTCCGGCATTCGAGGTTCCGGCGTCCGCGGGCTCGGTGGACGCGGCCCCGGTCGAAGCGGTCCCGGCCGCCGCGGCGTCGGCGGGGGCCGGGCCGTCCTCGGTGGCGGCGTCCATGACGACCGTGTCGTCCAGGTCGCGGTCGCCGCGCCGGGCGGCCGCGGCACCTGCCGCGAAGGCACCGCCGAGTCCGAGCGCGGCCGCGGGGCCCATCCCGGACCGGTCCGCGGGCGTCCGGTCCCCGGCAGCAGCCGGGTCGGTCCCGGTGCCGTCCGCGGCGACGCTCCCGGCGCGCTCGGTGGTGGGGATCCCGGCGGCGTCGGTGGCGGTGCTGCTGTCGGTGCTGCTGCCGCTCTCGGTGCCGTTCTGGGCGCCGCTCCGGGTGCCGGCTCCGTCCGCTGCCGCGTCGGCGCCGTCGGCCAACGGGTCGGCCATGTCGGTGCCGCCGACGGGGTCGCCGGCGGAGACGGCGTTGCCGGCCGCGGTGTGCTCGGCCGCCGCGGCGTCGTCGGAGGTGTCGGCGGTGCCGGTGGGGTCGCCGGCACCGCCGGCCAGGTCGGCCGCCGCGTCGGAGGTGTCGGTCCCGTCGGTCGTGCCGTGGTCCGTGTCAGGGTCCGTGCCGAGGTCCGGGCCGTGGTCGTACCCGGAGCCGTGGCCGGAGCCCGGCTCCGCGCCGTCACGGCCGCCGGCCGGGACGCCGGGCAGGTCCGGCCCGGTGCCCTGAGGCGGGAGCGCCCCGTCGCCCGGGGTGCCCGCGGGACCGCTGCCACCGGTGACCGGGTCGCCGGCCGGGGTGAAGACGTCGGCCGGGGTGCGGTCATCGCCCGCCGGTGCTCCCGGGGACGGCGCGAAGGCCTGCAGCCCGCCCGGGGCGAACCCGTTCGGCGCGGCCTCCGTCCCGTTCACCGCATCGCCGGTGGGCTCCGGGGCGTTCTTGCGCAGCGACGAGCCGGGCCTGCGGGTCGGCAGCGCCGCCGCGGAGCCGTTGCGGGCGCCGCCGGTGGCGGTGCTGCCCGCCTCGAACGTCGGGGTCAGCGGGCCGTCGGACCCGGCGACCATCGACGGCAGCGAGCCGCCGCGACCGGAACCGTTCATCGCGACCCGGCGGTCGCCGCCGTCCGGTGCCGGACGGGGGGCCGGGGACTCCGGCGGCTCCGGGGCCGGCGGCGGCGGGGCCTGCGGGGCCGGGGCCGCGGGCAGGGCCGCGGCCGGTCCGCCGTCGCGGCGCTGCTCGGGCAGCTGCGCCGAGGGCACCAGGTTCGCCGGGACGGTCACCGAGGCGTTCAGCCCGCCGGAACCGCTGCCGACCGCCGCCGACGCCAGCCGGACACCGATCCGGTGCCGGGCGGCCAGCCGGCCGACCACGAACAGGCCCATCCGGCGGGACGCCGAGACGTCGACCTCGGCCGGGCCGGAGAGCCGCTGGTTCGCGTCCGCCAGCTCGGCGTCGAGCATGCCGACACCGCGATCGGAGATCTCGATCAGCAGCGACTCGTCCGCGGTCCGGGTGGTGCTCATGATGACCTGGGAGTCCGGCGGCGAGAAGTTCGTCGCGTTGTCCAGCAGCTCGGCCAGCAGGTGGACGAGGTCGTTCGCGGCGCGGCCGGCGATCGTGGCGTTCGGCGGGGTCTGCACGACGACCCGCTGGTACTGCTCGACCTCGGACACCGCGGCCCGCAGCACGTCCACCACCTGCACCGGCGCCACGTTCCGCTTGGCGAGGTCGGTGCCGGCGAGGACCAGCAGGTTCTCGCTGTTGCGCCGCATACGGGTCGCGAGGTGGTCGAGCTGGAACAGGTTGGACAGCTGGTCCGGGTCCTGCTCGTTGCTCTCCAGCTGCTCGATCAGCTGCAGCTGGCGCTCGACCAGCGCCTGCGAACGCCGGGACAGGTTGACGAACATGCTGTTGACGTTCTGCTGCAGTGCGACCTGGTCGGCCGCCAGGCGGATCGCCTGGCCGTGCACGGCGTCGAACGCCCTGGCGACCTCGCCGATCTCGTCCCGGCTGTCCAGCGGCACCGGCTCGACCAGCGCGTTCGGTGCCTGGCCGGAGCGCATGCCCTCGACCGCCGCGGGGAGCTTGCGCTCCGCGACGTCCAGCGCCGAGCTGCGCAGCAGCCGCAGCGAGCGGACCATCTGCCTGCCGAGCAGCAGGATGATGCCGCCGGTGAGCAGCAGGGTCAGCATCAGCAGCACGGAGTTGAGGCCGGCGGTGTTGCCCGCCTGCTCCGCGGCGGCGGTCCGCCGGTCCACGAAGGCCTGTTCCGCGGCCTGCGTCGACTCGTCGACCGCCTGCGTCGAACGGTCCACCGCGGTGTTCCAGACGGCGGCGTCGACCTGCGGCGCCTCACCCGCGGGGGTGGCCAGCACCTGGTCGCGCAGGGCGGTCCGCTCGGCGTCGACCGGGCCGGCGGCGAAGTCGCCGAACGCGCCCGCCTGGTCCTGGGTCAGCGCCAGCTGCACGTCGCCCGCCGCGGTGCGGAAGGCGGCCTCGGCGGTGTTCATCCGGGCCCGGGACGCCTCGTCGAGCTGACCGGCGGCGAGCGCGGTGTTCACCACGGTGCGCTCCAGCTGGAGCGACTCGCGGGCGGTGGCGCCGGCGGCGATCGCGGTGGTCAGACCGGCCGTGTCGGCGGTCTGCAGGCGACCGACCAGCGCCCGGTCCAGCGCGAGCGTGCGCTGCACGATCGAGGTGTAGCGGGTGGTCACGTCGGCCGCGGGGGTCGGGCCGCCCGCGACCTGCGAGCGGATCACCGGGAGCTGGCCCAGCGTCGTCTCGGCCTGCCGGCGGGCGGCGGCCAGCTGCGGCTCCTGCTCCTCGGCGGCGTCGAGCTGTGCGGTGGTGTTCCGCAGTGCCTCGTCGGTCGTGGCCTGCGCGCCGTCGACGTGCGCGCGGTCCCCGAGCCGGTTGCCGGCGACGAAGGTGGCGGCGACGTCGCGCTCCGCCTGCAGCGCCCCGGTGAGCGTCTCGATCTGCTGGTGGACCTGGACCAGGCCGCTCCCGCGGCCGAGCTCCTCGGCCACGTTGGCCTGGTCGACGACCCGGATCGCGCCGATGCTCAGCGCGAGCACCGTCGGGACCAGGCCCACGACCACCAGCTTGGTGACCAGGCTCCAGTTCCGGGGGTCGAGTCGTTCCGAGAGGGTGGTCGGGCGTTCCGTGTTGGTCACGGTGGTCACGGCGCGGTCTCCCTGTCGGTCTCCGGTCCGGGCACGGGCAAGGGCGCTCCCGGGTGTTCCCGGCGGGCGGCGGGCGGCCGGGCCGGCCGTGTGGCGTCGCGGAGGGGGAGCATCAGCGGGTCCGGTGCGCCTTTCGGGTCACGACGAACCCTCCCGACCGTTCCCCGCGCCGACACGGATGCGGCGGCTGCCGCGCTCCGGGGGAGCCGGGCGGATATGATCGTGCAGGGTCTCGTCTGTGCATGACGGACGGCTCAGGAGTCTAGCCCCCACGACGGGGTGGTCCCGAGCGGCGTAGCAGCCCTCACCGTCCGATCACGTGACGTGACGCACGCCGACCGTTCGTCTCCGCTCGTCGCCCGGCGGTCTTGCACTGCTCCGATTACCGACGTCGAAGGGATCCGTTCCGTGACCGACGGTCCACTGATCGTGCAATCCGACAAGACCCTTCTGTTGGAGGTCGACCATCCGGACTCGGCCGAGGCGCGCGCGGCGATCGCCCCGTTCGCGGAACTGGAGCGGGCTCCGGAGCACGTGCACACCTACCGGGTCACACCGCTCGCCCTGTGGAACGCGCGTGCCGCCGGTCACGACGCGGAGCAGGTCGTCGACGCGCTCGTCCGGTGGGCCCGCTATCCGGTCCCGCAGCCGCTGCTGGTCGACGTGGTCGACACGATGGGCCGCTACGGGCGGCTGCAGCTGTCCAACCACCCCACCCAGGGCCTGGTGCTGACCGCGCTGGACCGCGCGGTGCTGGAGGAGATCCTCCGGCAGAAGAAGATCAGCCCGATGCTGGGCACCCGGATCGACGACGACACGGTGGTGGTCCATCCGTCCGAGCGCGGCCGGCTCAAGCAGGCGCTGCTCAAGGTCGGCTGGCCGGCCGAGGACCTGGCCGGCTACGTCGACGGCGAGGCGCACCCGATCGACCTGGTGCAGGACGACTGGACGCTGCGCGACTACCAGCAGCAGGCGGTCGACGGGTTCTGGGACGGCGGCTCCGGGGTGGTCGTGCTGCCCTGCGGCGCGGGCAAGACCCTGGTCGGCGCGGCCGCGATGGCCCGGGCCGGGGCGACCACGCTGATCCTGGTCACCAACACCGTCGCCGGGCGGCAGTGGAAGCGCGAGCTGGTCGCCCGGACCTCGCTCACCGAGGACGAGATCGGCGAGTACTCGGGCGAGCGCAAGGAGATCCGCCCGGTCACGATCGCGACCTACCAGGTCGTGACGCGCAGGACCAAGGGCGAGTACAAGCACCTGGAGCTGTTCGACTCGCGGGACTGGGGCCTGGTCGTCTACGACGAGGTCCACCTGCTGCCCGCGCCGGTGTTCCGGATGACGGCGGACCTGCAGTCCCGGCGCCGGCTCGGGCTCACCGCGACGCTGGTCCGCGAGGACGGCCGCGAGGGCGACGTGTTCTCGCTGATCGGGCCGAAGCGCTACGACGCCCCGTGGCGGGACATCGAGGCGCAGGGCTGGATCGCCCCGGCCGAGTGCGTCGAGGTGCGGGTCACGCTGACCGACGCCGAGCGGATGGCCTACGCGACCGCCGACTCCGAGGAGCGCTACCGGACGGCGTCGACGGCGCGCACCAAGCTCAACGTCGTGCAGGCGATCCTGGACCGGCACCGCGGCGAGCCGACCCTGGTCATCGGCGCCTACCTGGAACAGCTGGAGGAGCTGGGCGAGAAGCTGGACGCGCCGATCGTGCAGGGCTCCACCCGCAACCGGGAGCGGGAGCGGCTGTTCGAGGAGTTCCGCAGCGGCCGGATCGACCGGCTGGTCGTCTCCAAGGTCGCGAACTTCTCGATCGACCTGCCCGAGGCGACGGTCGCGGTGCAGGTCAGCGGCACCTTCGGCTCCCGGCAGGAGGAGGCGCAGCGGCTCGGGCGGCTGCTGCGGCCCAAGGGTGACGGACGGCAGGCGCACTTCTACTCGGTCGTCTCCCGGGACACCGTGGACACCGACTACGCGGCGCACCGGCAGCGGTTCCTGGCCGAGCAGGGCTACGCCTACCGGATCGTCGACGCCGACGACCTGCTGGGCCCGGCGCTCCCGGACGCCGGCTGACCGCAGGGCCGACACACCGGCACCCGATGGGGGCGCGAACCCGGCGCGCCGAGGTGTTCACGGGCACACTGGCGGTTCCGGTGCCGCTCGATCCGGGGAGGGACGCGTGTCGACGACCATGTGGGTCCTCGTCGGCCTCGCCGCGTGGGTGCTCGTCGGCCTGGCGGTCGCGCTCGTCCTCGGCCGGATGATCCGGATGCGCGACCGGGAGTCCCCCGGCCCGCCGGACGAGCAGCCGGGCGGCGGCGAGGGGACCGCTGCGCCGCGGCCGCGGCGCGCCGCGGAGCCGCCGCAGCCCGGAGGGGGCCGGCACCCGCGTCCCTGATCCCGCAGGCCCCGGGTCCGGGGTCGGTCTCCGGGGCGATCCGGAGTCCGCGGCGGCGCGCGCCGGGCACCGTGGGATACATGGACAGCACAGCGCAGAACTCCGCAGCGCAGGACCCCGCAGCGCAGGACCCGGCCACCGACCGGTACGCCGCTCCGGCCGCCGCCGATCAGCCGGCGGCATCGGCCACGGCCACTGCCACGGACCAGCACGCCGCCCCGGCTGCCGGTCAGCACACCGGCGCCGGCCCGGCCGCCGACCAGCCCATGGCGTCGGCCACGGCCACTGCCGCCGACCAGCACGCCGGTCAGTACTCCGACCCGCACACCGGCCCGCACACCGGCCCGGCTGCCGCCCCGCACACGGGCCCGGGCGCCGACCCGTACTCCGGCCCGGCCGCCGGTCAGTACTCCGGCCCGCACGCCGGTCAGTACTCCGGCCCGCATGCCGGTCCGGGCACCGGATCCGGTGCCGGATCCGTCCCGCCGCGCGCGGGCGGGCCGGCGCTCGGCGACCGGCTCGCCGCGTTCCGGCTGCGCCGCAGCGCCACCGACCGGATGCTCGGCGGCGTCTGCGGCGGCCTGGCCGAGGACCTCGGCGTCGATCCCGCGCTGCTCCGGATCCTGGTCCTGGTGCTGACCCTGGCCACCGGCGGCGCCGCGGCACTGGTCTACCTGGCCGTCTGGTTGGTCGCCCCGGTCGGATGACGGCCGGCGGCACAGGACGTCCCGACGCGCCAGGGGGTCGCGTCGGGACACGGTCGCTCAGCGCCGGTGGCCGGACCAGTTCGCCAGCCGCTCGGTCGGACCGGCGTCGGGGCCGGCTCGACCACCGCGGCGAACGGGACGGGCCCGCCGCGCACGGCGGCCGGGAGGTGGACCTGCGCGGCCGCCAGCGCGGCCGCCCGGAGCTCACCCTGACGACGGGGAGCCGGCGGAGCACACCGGCAGGCGGGGACGCCGACGCCGCGGGGGCGGCACCGGCGAACCGGTACCGCCCCCGCGGGTGGTGCTGCTGCGTGAGCAGGCGTGGATCAGAAGTCCATGCCGCCCATGCCGCCGGTCGGGTCGGCGGGCGCGCCGCCGCCCTTCTCCGGCTTGTCGGCGATGACCGCCTCGGTGGTCAGGAACAGCGCCGCGATCGAGGCTGCGTTCTGCAGCGCCGAGCGGGTCACCTTGGCCGGGTCGATGATCCCGGCCTTGACCAGGTCCTTGTACTCGCCGGTGGCGGCGTCGAGGCCCTCACCGGTCGGGAGGTTGCGGACCTTCTCCGCCACGACGCCACCCTCGAGGCCGGCGTTGATGGCGATCTGCTTGAGCGGAGCCTCCAGCGCGACCTTGACGATGTTCGCGCCGGTGGCCTCGTCACCGTCCAGGCCGAGGCCCTCGAACAGGCCGGCACCGGCCTGGATCAGGGCGACGCCGCCGCCGGCGACGATGCCCTCCTCGACGGCCGCCTTCGCGTTGCGGACGGCGTCCTCGATGCGGTGCTTGCGCTCCTTGAGCTCGACCTCGGTGGCCGCGCCCGCCTTGATGACGGCGACGCCACCGGCCAGCTTCGCGAGCCGCTCCTGCAGCTTCTCGCGGTCGTAGTCGGAGTCGGTGCGGTCGATCTCGGCGCGGATCTGGGAGACCCGGCCGGCGATCTGGTCGGCGTCACCGGCGCCGTCGACGATGGTGGTCTCGTCCTTGGTCACCACGACCTTGCGGGCGGTGCCGAGCAGCGACAGGTCGGCGGTGTCGAGCTTGAGGCCGACCTTCTCCGAGATGACCTCGCCACCGGTCAGGATGGCCATGTCGGCCAGCATCGCCTCGCGGCGGTCACCGAAGCCCGGGGCCTTGACGGCGACGGACTTGAAGGTGCCGCGGATCTTGTTGACGACCAGGGTGGCCAGGGCCTCGCCCTCGACGTCCTCGGCGATGATCGCCAGCGGCTTGCCCGACTGCATGACCTTCTCCAGCAGCGGGAGCAGGTCCTTGACGGTCGAGATCTTGGAGGAGACGAGCAGGACGTACGGGTCCTCGAGCTCGACCTCCATACGCTCGGCGTCGGTCACGAAGTAGGGCGAGATGTAGCCCTTGTCGAAGCGCATGCCCTCGGTGAGCTCGAGCTCGAGCCCGAAGGTCTGCGACTCCTCGACCGTGATGACGCCTTCCTTGCCGACCTTGTCCATCGCCTCGGCGATGAGCTCGCCGATCTGCGGGTCGGCGGCCGAGATGGAGGCCGTGGCAGCGATCTGCTCCTTGGTCTCGATCTCCTTGGCGGACTTGAGCAGCGCCTGGGAGACGGCCTCGGTGGCCTTCTCGATGCCGCGCTTGAGCGACATCGGGTTCGCGCCGGCGGCCACGTTGCGCAGGCCCTCGCGGACCAGCGCCTGGGCCAGCACGGTGGCGGTGGTCGTGCCGTCACCGGCGATGTCGTCGGTCTTCTTGGCGACCTCCTTCACCAGCTCGGCGCCGATCTTCTCCCAGGAGTCCTCGAGCTCGATCTCCTTGGCGATCGACACGCCGTCATTGGTGATGGTCGGCGCGCCCCACTTCTTCTCGAGCACGACGTTGCGACCCTTCGGGCCCAACGTCACCTTGACGGCGTCGGCGAGGGTGTTCATGCCCCGCTCGAGGCCCCGACGGGCCTCCTCGTCGAACGCGATCTGCTTCGCCATGGGGGTGTTGCCCTCCGATAGAGGTGAGTCGAGTGATCGGATGCGGTGCCCGCGACGGACGGCCGGCTACCCTGCGCCGGCCTCACCCACCCGACCTGGCACTCCACGGGCACGAGTGCCAGTGGATGCTGTGCCCGTTTCTAGCACTCGGGTGGGGTGAGTGCAAGCGACGGGGTCCGAATGTCGGCCGGTCGGGAGCGTGGGCAGGATGGCCCCATGACCACCGCACCCACCTGGTCGAACTCCGGTCCGCGATCGGTCGCCGAGCACGCCGCCGCGGTCGCCGCACTGCTGCCGCCGACCGGCGTCGAGCGGGTGCCGCTGGCCGATGCGAGCGGACGGGTGCTGGCCGAGGACCTGACCGCCGGGGTGGCGCTGCCGCCGTTCGACAACTCCGCGATGGACGGGTACGCGGTGCGGGCCGCCGAGCTCGCCGGCGCCTCGGACGCCGATCCGGTGACGCTGCCGGTTGCCGAGGACATCCCGGCCGGGCGGACCGCGGTGCCGCCGCTGGCCCCCGGCACGGTCGCCCGGATCATGACCGGTGCGCCGGTGCCCGAGGGGGCCGACGCGATCGTCCCGGTCGAGCGGACCGACGGCGGGACCGGGCAGGTGCGCATCGCCGCCGCACCCGAGCCCGGCGCCTACGTCCGCCGGGCGGGTGAGGACACGGTCGCCGGGGCGGTGCTGCTGCGGGCGGGCACGGTGCTCGCGGCGCCGCAGATCGGATTGGCCGCCGCCGTCGGGCGCCCGGAGCTGCCGGTCCGCCGCCGGCCGCACGTGCTGGTGCTGTCCACCGGCTCGGAGCTGGTCGCCCCCGGCGAGCCGCTCGGGCCGGGCCGGATCTACGAGTCCAACGGGACGATGCTCGCCGTCGCGGTCCGCGAGGCGGGTGCGACCGCGGAGCTGCTCTCGTTCGTGCCCGACGACGTCGAGCGGTTCCGCGCTGTGCTGGCCGAGCGGGTCACCGCCTCGACGGCCGCGCTCCGGCCCGATCTGGTCCTCACCTCGGGCGGGGTGAGCGCCGGGGCCTACGAGGTGGTGAAGGACGCGATGACCGGGCACGGCGTGCAGTTCGGCAAGGTCGCGATGCAGCCCGGCGGCCCGCAGGGCTGCGGGCGGCTCGATCTCGGCGGGACGGACGTCGCGGTCGCGACCCTGCCCGGCAACCCGGTCAGCTCGCTGGTGTCGTTCGAGGCGTTCGTCCGGCCGGCGCTGCGGGCCGCGATGGGGCATCCGGCGCCGCACCGTGCGGTGGTGACGGCCCGGCTGGCCGGGGAGCTGTCCTCGCCGGCCGGCAAGCGGCAGTTCCGCCGCGGCGTGCTCGACGCGGCCATCGGGACGGTCGCCGAGATCGGCTCCACCGGATCGCACCTGATCGCGGCGCTGGCCCGGGCCGACTGCCTGATCGACGTCCCCCCGGACGTGACGACGGTGGCCGACGGATCACCCGTCGCGGTGTGGTTGATCGAGCCGTAGGCGACCCCTTCTCGCGCCGAACGGTCGCCGCCTGATCTGCGGCGACGATGCACTGTGCGACAGGGTCTTCACTCGCCCGGCGCCAAGGCTGCGCCGAAAGTGTGAGCCACCTCATAGGAATAAGGGGCAACGATCTCACCGCGAGCGACGTCTATCCGTGTAGGCGTTCGGCCGAAAGAGGTAGATCACGGTGGACATCCATCGTGATCTGGACTGCCGGTCGTCGGGGAGGAATACTTTTGCTCGCGAAGGGGTAACCCCTTCACAGCACAGGACCCACCGCCCGTCGCTGGGGAGCGGACGAGCGGTTCCAAGGCCGGGGTCGTCGTCTCGGGGGACGGCGGCCCCGGCCCTTTTTCGTCTCCGGGAGCGGGCGATCGTGCCAGGGTCCGCATCCGCGTCCTGCACCGGGGTCGGGTCGTCCCGCCGGAGCTGTGTCACCGGCTCCCGCGTAGCGTGGCGATCCCCAACCGGAGCATCAGGAGCCGACGACCCGCCATGGCCGAAGGAACCGGGACCTCGCCGACCCACATCGCCCGTCTGGTCCGCGACGCGATCCCGCCGATGCACCCCGGGGGCAGGCCGATCGTCGCCGCGGTCGCCCTCGTCGCCGCCGGGGTGCGCGCACTCAGCGGCCGGGGCGCACTGCCCGGGCTGCTCGCCACCGGCGCCACCGCGCTGTTCTTCCGGGACCCGGCGCGGACCCCACCGCAGCGGCCGGGCGCGGTGCTAGCCCCCGCGGACGGCACCGTCGCGACCGTCACCGAGGTCGTCCCGCCGGCCGAGCTCGACCTCCCGCGGGTGCCGCACCCGCGGGTCTCGATCTTCCTGACGGTGCTGGACGTGCACGTGCAGTGGGTGCCGGTGCACGGCCGCGTCGTCGGCGTCCGCTACGAGCCGGGCACGTTCCTGTCCGCCGACCTGGACAAGGCCAGCGAGGACAACGAGCGCAACGCGATCACCTTCCTCGCTGCCGGTCCCGAGGGGGCCGACGGGCACCGGATCGGCGTCGTGCAGATCGCCGGGCTGCTGGCCCGCCGGATCGTCTGCGGGCTCTCGACCGGCGACGAGGTCGCCGCAGGCGAGCGCTTCGGGCTGATCCGGTTCGGCTCCCGGGTCGACACCTACCTCCCGCCGGGAACGGAACCGCTGGTCCACCCCGCCCAGCGCACCGTGGGCGCCGAGACCGTGCTCGGTGTCGTCCCCCCGGCGGAGGGCTGAGCCGGATGACGATCGGGCCTCCGGCGAAGGGGTACCCGGCCGGCGTGCGACTGCTGCCCAACGCGGTCACCGTGCTCAACCTCTGCGCCGGCCTGTCGGCCGTCTACTTCGCCCTGCAGGGCCGGTTCGACCTGGCCATCGGTGCGGTGCTCGCGGCGGCGCTCTGCGACGCCCTGGACGGCGGCCTCGCCCGGCTGCTCGACGCGTCCAGCCGGATCGGTGCCGAGCTGGACTCGCTCGCCGACCTGGTGTCGTTCGGCGTCGCACCGGCCCTGGTGATCTACATCTGGGCGTTCGAGGACACCCGGGCCGGCTGGATCGTCGCGCTCGTCTTCGCCGTCTGCATGGCGCTGCGGCTGGCCCGGTTCAACACGCTGCTCGACGACGACCAGGCGCCGCCGTTCGCCCGCGAGTTCTTCGTCGGCGTCCCGGCCCCGGCCGCGGCCATGACCGCCGGGATCCCGCTCTACCTGTGGCTGCACCTCGGGCCCGGCTGGTGGTCGGCCGAGCCGGTGGTCGCGGTCTGGGCGCTGTTCACCGCCGGCCTGATGGTCAGCCGGATCCCGACCGTGTCGCTCAAGGCGGTCCGCGTGCCGCAGCGGGCGATCGCCCCGCTGCTGGTCGGCGTCGGTGCGATCGCCGCAGCGCTGTTCACGGTGCCCTTCCTCGGCGTCACGGTGGCCGCGACCGGCTACCTGCTGCTGCTGCCCTACACCGCCTACCGGTACCGCTGGCTGGCCCGGCACCCGGAGGCGTGGGACGTCCCGACCCGGCAGCGCCGGGCCGTCGCCCGGGCCGCCCGCTCGGCCCGCCGGCTCGGGTTGCGGCCGCCGCTGCGCCGCCGGGTCGCCGGCCGGGCCGGTGCGATGGCCCGCGGGGTCCGGCGCCGGCTCGACCCGGACGGCGCCGCCCGCCGGGAGAACAGCCGGTCCGGCAACGGCCGGGCGGTGCACGGCCCCGGTGTCGCGCCGGCCCCCCGCGGGTCCGGGCGCCGCCTCGGGCTGCGCCGTCGCTGACCACTAGCGTGACGCGGGTGGGAGACCCCTCGCTGACCCTGGTCGCGCGCCTGGCCCCGGCGGCCACCGACGCCCGGCGGGGGGTGATCCGGTTGCATCCCGAGGTGCTCGCCGGGCTCGGCCTGCGGTCCTGGGACGCGGTGCTGCTCACCGGTTCCCGGCCGACCGCCGCGCTCGCCGTCGCCGGTGACGCCTCGGAGCCGCACGGCCAGGCCCGGCTCGACGACGTGACCCTGTCCAACGCCGGTCTGACCGACGGCGCCGCCGTCGTCGTCGCGCCCGCGGAGGTGTCCGCCGCCCGCGAGGTCCGGCTGATCGGTTCCCGGCTCGCGACCGCGACCGTCGGCCCGGCGACCCTGCGGCTGGCGCTGATGGGGAAGGTGCTCCTGCGCGGGGACGCGGTCTCGCTGCTGCCGCAGGACATCGCCCCGCCGCCCGGTGCGGACGTGCACTCGGTGCGCCGGGCGCTGGCCGCGGCGGTCGGTGGCGCGTGGACCTCGGAGCTGCTGACGGTCGCCGTCGCCGAGCCGGCCGGCGGGCCGGTCGTGGTGGCGCCGTCCACCGTGGTCGGCTGGCAGGGCGGCGCGGACACCGGGACGGTCGCGGTGCGGGCGGGTGCCGGGCCGGGCGGGGCAGCAGCGGTGGGGCCCGGGAAGCGCGCTGCCGGCGCCGGGGCCGCCGGTGCGGGCACGGCCGGAAGCCCTGATGCCGGAAGCCCTGCCGCCGGGACCCCTGCTGCCGGGACCCCTGCTGCCGGAAGCCCTGCTGCCCGGAACCATGCTGTCGGGGACCCTGCTGTCGGGGACCCTGCTGTCGGGGACTACACCGCCGGGGATCGGGCGGTGCCCGAGGCCGAGCCGCCCCCGTCGATCGACGACCTGGCCGCGAACGAGCCGGTCGCCCGGCGGCTGCTGGACTGGCTGGAGCTGATGTTCCGCCGTCCCGAGCTGCTCACCCGGCTCGGCGGCGAGGCCCGGCTCGGCGTGCTCGTCAGCGGGCCGGAAGGGGTGGGCAAGGCGACGCTGGTGCGCAGCGCCGCCGCCGCCGCGGGCGCCCGCTGCGTGGAGCTCGTCGCGCCGGCCGTCGCCGCCCTGGAACCGGCGGCCGCGGCCGAGCGGGTCCGGGCCGCGATCGCCGACGCGCGCCCGGCCGCGGACGAACCCGCTGTGCTGCTCGTGCACGACGCGCACGCGCTGCTCCCGGCGTCGAACCCGCCGCCGCTGGCCACCCTGGTGCTCGACGAGCTGCGCGCGGCCACCGCGCCCGGCGGGCCCGCACTCGTCGTCACCAGTGCCGAACCGGAGTCGCTGGATCCGCGCCTGCGCGCACCCGACCTGGTCGACCGCGAGCTCACGGTGCCGCTGCCGGACGCCGCGACCCGCCGCGCACTGTTGGAGCGGCTGCTGGCCGGCGTCCCGCGCGGCCGGGACGTCGATCTCGGGGTGATCGCCGCCCGGACACCGGGCTTCGTCGTCGCCGATCTCGCGGCGGTGCGCCGGGAGGCGGCGATCGCCGCCGCGCTGCGCGGCGCGGGGGAGGGCACCGACGGGATCGAGGAGGTCCGGCAGCAGGACCTCCTCGGCGCCGTCGGCTCGGTCCGGCCGATCTCGCTGTCCGGCGGCGGCGCCCTCGGGCACGGCGGGCTGACCCTCGACGACGTCGGCGACATGACCGAGGTCAAGCAGTCGCTGACCGAGGCGGTGCTGTGGCCGCTGCGCCATCCCGACTCGTTCGCCCGGCTCGGGGTGGACGCGCCGCGCGGCGTGCTGCTCTACGGCCCGCCCGGCGGCGGCAAGACGTTCCTGCTGCGCGCGCTGGCCGGGACCGGCGATCTCAACGTGTTCGCGGTCAAGGGCGCCGAGCTGCTGGACAAGTACGTCGGCGAGTCCGAGCGGGCGGTCCGGGAGCTGTTCCGCCGGGCCGCGGAGGCCGCCCCGGCGCTGATCTTCCTGGACGAGGTCGACGCGCTCGCCCCGCGCCGGGGCGGATCGACCGACGCCGGCGTCGCGGACCGGGTGGTGGCGGCGCTGCTCACCGAGCTGGACGGTGCGACGCCGCTGCGCGAGGTCGTCGTCGTGGGGGCGACGAACCGGCCGGACCTGATCGATCCGGCGCTGCTGCGGCCGGGCCGGCTGGAGCGGCTGGTGTTCGTCCCGCCGCCGGACGCCGAGGCCCGGGCCGACATCCTCCGGGCCGCCGGCCGGGACGTCCCGCTCGGCGACGACGTCGACCTGGACGAGCTCGCCGCCGACCTGGACGGCTACTCGGCGGCGGACTGCGCCGCGCTGCTGCGGGAGGCCGCGCTGACCGCGATGCGCGAGTCGCTGGAGGCGGGCGAGGTGACCGCGGCGCACGTCGCGGCCGCCCGGCGGGCGGTCCGGCCCTCGTTGGACCCGGAGCAGGTCGCCGAGCTCGAGGCGTACGCGCGGCGGCGCAGCGACTGAGCCCGGCCGGTCCCCGACGGACGACGACCCCGGACGGGATGCCCGTCCGGGGTCGTCGGCGCGCTGGGGAGCAGGTTCGGTGTCAGGCCGCCGAGAAGTCCCGGGTGACGATCACTATCACGCCGGGCGTCGCGTCCTGGATGCCGTCGAAGCGCGGCTCGGCCCGGATGCCGAAGGCGCGGGCGATCTCGTCCGCCGCGGCCTTCTCGGCGGTGCCGGTCCGGTAGTACACGGTGGTCGTGGGGATCACGCCCGCCGAGTAGTTCTGCACCTGCGACACGGTCCAGCCGTTGCTGCGGAACTTCCCGGCCGCCTGCTCGGCGAGACCCCGGATCGTCGAGTTGTTGTAGATCCGGACGGCGGGCCGGACGGCCACGGCGGACCCCTCGCTCGCGGTGCCGCCCGGGGCGGGCCCGGACGCGGCGGGCGGCGGCGGCGCGCCGTCCGCGCCGGTGCCGTCGAAGCCGGGGGAACCGGGCGTGCCCGGGGCGCCGGGGGTGAACGGCGAGGTGCCCGGGGCGGCCCCGTCGGTGCCCTCGCCGCCGGGGGCGGCCCCGTCGGCGCCATCGGCCCCGTCCTCGCCGGGGGCGGGTGCTGCGCCGTCCCCGCCAGGGGCGGGATCGGCCGTCGCCGGCGGCGGCGCGGCCTGCGGGCTCTCGTCACCGCCGCCGCCGATACCGGACAGCCCGACGACACCGGCCAGCACACCGACGCCGATCAGTGCGATACCGGCGATCTTCAGCGGCGAGGTTCCGCCGGACGCGGGTGCGGTCATCGTGACCTCCGATTGGGGCTCGGGCTGCGGCTCACGGCTGCCTCCGGGCTTCCCGGTCTCAGGGCTCGAGACCCAGGCGGCGGGCGGCGCGGGTGCGCTGACGGCTGGAACGCAGCCGGCGCAGGCGCTTCACGAGCAGCGGATCGACGGCCATCGCCTCGGGCTTGTCGACCAGCGCGTTCAGCACCTGGTAGTAGCGGGTCGCGGACATGTCGAAGAGCTCGCGGATCGCCTGCTCCTTGGCGCCCGCGTACTTCCACCACTGGGCCTCGAACGCGAGGATCTCGCGCTCCCGGCGGTCGAGCTCGCGGGAGTGGGTTGCGGAGCGCCGGTGCGCTCCGCGGCGTTCCGAGAGGGACCCAGCGGACTCCATCACGCTCCTCGAGCGGCCGACGATCTGACGGCGACGGCCCTCCGGAGGGCCACCGCCGATGCCGAATGACACGGCTGTCATTCGAGGTCGGATTGAACCACACGGGACCGACGGCGAGTCGCCGCGACGCGCCCCGGGGCGCCCGAACCCATCGGTCGGGGGCGGCCCCGTCACCCGGAGCGGGCACCGCGCGGCGCGACCGTACCCTGCGACGGTGACGGTTCTGCGCATCCGCATGGTCGGCGATCCCGTGTTGCACCGACCCACCCGCCCGGTGGCGTCGGCGGACATCGGGGAGGACGAGCTGCGCACGCTCGTCGACGACATGTTCGAGACGATGGCGGCGGCCAACGGGGTCGGGCTCGCGGCCAACCAGGTCGGGATCGACCTGCGGCTGTTCGTCTTCGACTGCCCGGATCCCGAGACCCGCACGATGCGCCGCGGACACGTGCTCGATCCGGTGCTGGAGACCGGCGAGATCCCGGAGATCATGCCCGACCCGGACGAGGACCAGGAGGGCTGCCTGTCGGTCCCCGGCGAGAGCTTCGCGACCGGCCGCGCCGACTGGGCCAGGGTCACCGGCACCGACGTCGACGGCAACCCGGTGGACGTCGAGGGCAAGGGCTTCCTGGCCCGCTGCCTGCAGCACGAGGTCGACCACCTCGACGGCCACCTCTACCTGGACCGGCTGATGGGCCGCAACCAGCGGGGCGCCAGGAAGATGCTGCGCCGCAACGGCTGGGGCGGGCCGTCGGACTCGTGGGACCCCTCGGCGGTCGACGCGGAGGACGTACCCCGGGGCTGACCCCGAGACCGACCCCGGGACTCATACCCCGGTACTAGGGGTTGACCTGCAGGAACCGGTCCTGCGGCCGATGTGGGAGGCCGCCCCGGCCGGGCATCGTGGACGCCATGGTGCTCACGATCCTCGCCGTCCTCCCGGTCCTCGCCGTGCTGCTGGTCATGGCGGCGCAGCCGCTGTTCGAACTCTGGGACAACCGCGCTTCCGAGCGCGAGTGCGCCGCGGCCGCCGCCGGGCAGGCCCGGCCGGTGCCGGCCCCGGTGCCCGTGGCGGTGCCGGTGCAGACGGGGATGCCGCCGGCGTTCCCGGAGGCCCTCGGCGACGTCAGCGCGGTGCTGTCCGTCCCGCACCCCCGCCGGCCCGCCGCCGCCCTGCGCGCCGTCCACTGAGGCGTCATTCGACGAGCTTGTTCTCCCAGGCCCAGGCCGCGATCTCGACCCGGTTGCGGGCGTCCAGCTTGGACCCGATGTTGGCGATGTGGGTCTTCACCGTCGACAGCGACACGAACAGGTCCCCGGCGATCTCGTGGTTCGTCCGCCCCCGCGCGACCGCCCGCACCACGTCCAGCTCCCGGGCGGACAGCGCCGCCAGCGCGGCCGGCCGCGGCGCGACGGGCTCGGTCAGCCGCTCCAGCAGCCGCACCGTCACCGACGGCGACACCAGCGCGTCCCCGGCGGCGGCCGCCCGCACCGCCTCGACCAGCAGGCGTGGGCCGGCGTCCTTCAGCAGGAACCCGCAGGCCCCGGACCGCAGCGCGCCGTAGACGTACTCGTCGAGATCGAAGGTCGTCACCACGACGACCCGCGGCGGGGACGGATCGGCGCACAGTGCCCGGGTCGCCTCGATGCCGTCCATCCCGGGCATCCGGATGTCCATCAGCACCACGTCCGGGCGCACCTCGCGGGCCAGCGCGACCGCGCCGGTGCCGGTGCCGGTCTCGCCGAGCACCTCGATGTCGTCCTCGGCGGAGAGGATCAGCCGGAAGCCGGTCCGGACCATCTCCTGGTCGTCGGCGAGCACCACGCCGATGCTCACCGGGCCACCGCCGGCAGCTCCGCCAGCACCTCCCAGACGCCCGGCCCGTCCGGGCCGACCCGCAGCGTGCCGCCCAGCGCGCCGACCCGCTCGGCCATCCCGGCCAGGCCGAACCCGCCGCGCTCGTGCGGGCGCGGCCTGCGCTCCGGGGAACCGCCCTCGTTGCGCACGCCGACCGCCAGCCTGTCGTCCCGCAGCTCCAGCCGGACCTGCACCGACGTCGCGTCCGGCGCGTGTCGGTGCACGTTGGTCAGCGCCTCCTGGACGACCCGGTAGGCGGTGGCGCCGACCCCGGGTGCGAGCCGCGCCGGGTCCAGCCCGGGATCGATCTCCAGCACGGTCCGCTCGCCGGCCGGGTCGAACCGGCCGACCAGCTCGGCCACGTCGTCCGGGCCGTGCGAGACCGCGCGGGCGGCCTCCTCCCCGCCGCGCAGCACGCCCACCATCCGGCGCATCCCGGCGAGCGCCTCCGCGCCGGCCCGTTCGATCGACTCCAGCGCCGGGCCGGCCTGCTCGGGGCGGGTCCGGGCGACGGCGACCGCCGCCTGCGCGGCCACCACGATCCCGGTGACGTGGTGCGCGACGACGTCGTGCAGCTCCCGGGCCAGCTCCATCCGCTCGTCGTTGCGGGTGGCGGCGAGCCGGGCCTCCCGGCGCACCCCCAGCTCGCGCAGCACCGCCGCGACCGCGACCGTGCTCGCCCAGCCCAGCCCGGCGAGCGCCATCGCGGTGGGCCGGTCGGGATCGTCGAACCGCAGCAGCGGCATCCCGACGATCACCACGAACGACGCCACGGCGAACCCGACCGCCGCGCCGCCCGCCGTCCGCCGGATCACCGCCACCGTGACGACGGCGAGCGCGAACAGCTCGGCCAGTGACACCAGCGGTGCCCCGGACGGCCAGGCCAGCACCGAGAGCAGCGCGGACGCCGTGAACGCGGCCACGGCGGTGCCGACCACCGGGTACCGGTACCGGGCGAGCACCACGCCGGCCACCGCGACACCGGCGAGCACCCCGGAGATCCACAGCCCGCGGCCGTCGGACAGGCCTGGTGCCGCGAACAGGTCGAGCACCAGCCAGAACAGGTAGGCGAAGGCCTCCAGCGTGAACACCAGCGAGCGGGTCGGCCGGGCGGGACCACGCGGGAGGACGACCGTCGGGGACGTCATGGCGATCACCGTAGGGCTGAGACGGCCGGCCCGGCCTCAGCCGGAAGTACGAGCCACCCGACCGGGAAGACCGTCCCGTGGTCCGAGGTGCGCGGCGCCGCCGCCCGGCACCGTTGTGGACATGATCGAGGTCCTGATGAACGCGGTCGCCGTCACCGGCGGTGTCGTGCTGTTCCTGATGCTGCTGTCGATGGCGGCCCTGCCGCTGCTCGAGGGCTGGGGGGAGCAGCTGTGACGGGTGCTGCCGCGGCGGCCGGTGCCGTCGAACTGGTCCGGCGCTACGGATCGGGACCTGGCGCGGTGTCGGCGCTGGCCGGGATCACGCTCTACGTCCCGGCCGGGCGGTTCACCGCGGTGATGGGGCCGTCCGGGTCCGGGAAGTCGACGCTGCTGCACTGTCTCGCCGGGCTGGACCGGCCGACGTCGGGCCAGGTGCTGCTCGGCGACACCCGGCTCGGCACGCTCGGCGACGCCGAGCTGACCCGGGTCCGCCGGGACCGGATGGGCTTCGTCTTCCAGGACGGCAACCTGCTCCCGCACCTGAGCGCGGGCGAGAACATCGACCTGGCCGTCGCGCTCGCCGGGCACCGCCCGGACCGGGCATGGCGGGCCGAGCTGGTGGACCGGCTGGGGATCGGCGCGCGGCTGGGACACCTGCCCTCGGAGCTGTCCGGCGGGCAGCGGCAGCGGGTCGCGGTGGCCCGGGCGCTGCTCACCCGGCCGGAGATCGTCTTCGCGGACGAGCCGACGGGCGCGCTGGACACCACGTCCGGACGGGAGCTGCTGGGACTGCTGCGGGCCTGCGTCGACGACTACGGGCAGACCGTCGTCATGGTCACCCACGATCCGCTCGCCGCATCGGTCTCCGACCAGGTGCTGCTGCTGCGCGACGGGCTCGCCGCGGGCCGGCTGGTCGCCCCCACCCCGGACGCGGTGCTCGCCGCGCTCGGGGCGCTGTCCGGCGAGCGCGCCACCGGCGTCCGGCCGGCCGGGCAGGGGGCCCGGGCATGAGCCTGCTGAACCCGGCGACCCGCGCGGCCGTCGCCGGGATCCGCCGCCGCCCCCGGCAGCTGCTGCTCACCGGGCTCGCCGTGCTGGTGGCGACGGCGTTCGCGGCCGGGGCGGTGCTGCTGACCGGCACCCTGCGCGCCGCCCTCACCGAGGACATGGTGCACACCCCGGCGGGCGCGTCGCACGTGGTGTCCGTGCGCGGCCCCGACACCGGCCCCGACACCGGCACCGTGGCGATCGCGCAGCGGTTGCGGGAGGTGCCCGGGGTGACCGACGTGGCGCCCGTGTTCGGCGGTGTCGTCCCGCTGGCGGCCGGGACGACCAGCGGCGACTGGCTGGTGAGCTCGGACCCGATGACCGGTCCGCTGACCGCGCTGCCCGCGCCGGAGCAGGGCCGCCCGGCCGGTCCGGGCGAGGTGCTGATCGGCAGCGCGACGGCGGAACGCACCGGTCTGGCGCTGGGTGACACCGTGACGCTCGGCGACCGGTCGCTGCGCGTCGCCGGGGTGGTCCGGCTGCCGTTCGAGTCGCTCGACTCGCTGGTGCTGACCACGCAGGACGCGCTCGCGCTGGACGGGGCGCTGTACGCCTCCCGGATCGACGTGGCGGGCGACGCGGACACCGCGGCGCTCGGCGCGGCCGCCGGCGGGGAGCGGGTGCGGACTGCCGCCGAGCAGCGGGACGCCGAGATCGCCGAGGCGTCGGCGTCGGTGCTGGCGGTGCTCGCCGGGCTGTCGGTCTTCGTCGGCCTCGCGCTGGTCGCCGCGGCCGTGGTGGTGTCCTCGACGTTCCGGATCGTGCTGGCCCGGCGCAGCCGCGACCTGGCCCTGCTGCGCTGTGTCGGCGCGAGCCGCGGGCAGGTGACCCGGTCGGTGCTCGCCGAGGCCGCGATCACCGGCCTGGCCGCCGGGGTGCTCGGGACGGCGGCCGCGGTCGGCGCCGGGCTCGCCGGGATCACCGTCGCCCGGATGTCCGGTGTGGACGCCCCGGCGCTCGCGGTGCAGCCGCTGTGGCTGGCCGGGTGCGTGCTGCTGGCGGTGCTGACGACGGTGCTCGCCGCGCTGCCGCCGGCCCGCGCCGCGGGCCGGGTGCCGCCGATGGTGGCGCTCGGAGCCGCGGACGCGACCGAGGCACGCGCCCCGCGGGCCCGGACCCGGCTGCCGGCCGCCGCGGTGCTGGCCGTGCTGGCGGCCGGGACGGCCGGTATCGGCGTCACGCTCGGCGACCAGCTCGCCGGGCTGGCCGTGATCGCGCTCAGCGGGCTGCTGCTGTTCGCGGCGCTGGTGGTGACCGGGCCGTTCCTGATCTCGGCGGCCGCGACGCTGCTACGTCCGGTGGCGGACCGGTCCGGCCCGCTGCGGCTGGCGGTGGCGAACGCCCGCAGGCTGTCCCGGCGGACCGCAGCGATGACGACGGTGCTGGCGCTCGGCGTGGGGCTGACCGCGGCGCTGCTGGTGGCCGTCGCGGGGGCCTCGGACGACGCGCGGGCCTCGATCGACCGGGCCTACCCGGCCGATGCGGTGATCCTCCCGGTGTGGCAGGGCGACGACGCGGCACGCGCCGCGGCCGCGCAGCAGCTCGCCGTCACGCTGGACGCGGAGCCGCAGCTGGAGGCGTACGCCGCCGGGGCCGAGGTCCGGGTGGACGCGGTGCCGGGTGCCGATCCGCGGGCCGTCCGGGAGGCGGTCGCCGGGGTGATCGGTGACGCCGGTTCGGTGACCTGGACGGCGGACGTGCGGGAGCAGATGGAGTCCGGGCTGTCGGTCGCGCGGACGATCGGCGCCGGACTGATCGGGACGACCGTCGTCGTCGCCGTGGTGGGGGTCGCGGTCACGCTCGCGCTCTCAGTCGGCGAGCGCACCCGGGAGATCGCGCTGCTGCGCACCTTCGGCCTGACCCGGGCGGGTTCGCGGCGTGCGGTCGCGGCGGAGGCCGGGCTGGCCGGGGCGGTGGGGGCCGTCGTCGGCGTGCTGCTCGGCGCCGTCTACGGGCTGCTGGCGCTGCGCGCCATGGGCATGGACGGCGGGACCCCGCCGGTCGGGCAGCTGGTGGGCCTGGCGGCGGTGGTCACGGTGGTCTCGGTGGCGGCGTCGGTCGCCCCGATGCGGCGCGCCGGGCGGGTCGAGCCCGCACACGGCGTCGTCGGGTGAACCGCGGTGGGGGGGGGGGGGGGGGGGGGGGGGGGGGGGGGGGGGGGGGGGGGGGGGGGGGGGCGGCGGGCGCGGGCCCCCCGCCCCCCGGGGGGGGGGGGGGGGGGGGGGCGCCCCCCCCCGGGGGGGGGGGGGGGGGGGGGGGGGGGCCCCCCCGGGGGGGGGGGGGGGGCGGGCGCCCGGCGGTGCTCAGCCCTTCGGCTCCAGCACGAGCACCGGGATCAGCCGGGACGTCGTCTCCTGGTAGTCGGTGTAGGGCGGGTACGCCTCGACCGAGCGGTCCCACCAGGCCTGCCGCTCGGGGCCCTCGGGCAGCTCCCGGGCGACGTACACACCGGTCGCGGTGCCGTCCTGCAGCTCGACCTCGGGATGTGCCTTCACGTTGTGGTACCAGGCGGGGTGCTCCGGCGCACCGCCCTTGGACGCGATCATCGCGTAGGCGCCGTCGTGCTCGACCCGCATGACCGGTACGTAGCGCTTCGTACCGGACTTCGCGCCGGTCGTCGTCACCAGCACGACCGGACGGTCCAGCACCGTCACGCCCTCGGTCGTCCCGCTCTCCAGGATCTGCTCGGTCTGCCCGCGCACCCAGTCGGTCGGGCTCAGTTCGGCTCTCTGTGTCATGCCGGTGGAGAACCACGAACCGGCGAAGATCATTCCCGGCATCCGGGTGAGAAGCGCCGGGGGCTGGCGTGTCGCGCCGGACGGTGCCTACGGTTGGGGCACATCTGAACACGCGGGAGCTCCGGCGCGCGGGGCTGAGAGGGCGGACCGATCGGTCGCCGACCGCAGAACCGGCCGGGTAATGCCGGCCAGGGAGGACTGTCGTCATGACGACCGCTCACGTGCGCCCGCAGGTCACCACCGGGCCGATCGCCGGATCCACCAAGTCCTACGTGGACGGTCCGGACGGGATCCGGGTCCCGGTCCGCCGGATCGGCCTCTCGAACGGCGAGCACCACGACGTCTACGACACCTCCGGCCCCTACACCGATGCCGATGCGGAGATCGACGTGCGGGCGGGCCTGCCCGCGCTGCGCACTCCGTGGATCTCCTCGAGGGAGCCGGGGACCCAGTTGTCGTACGCCAGGGCCGGGGTGATCACCACCGAGATGCGGTTCATCGCGATCCGCGAACGGTGCGACGCCGAGCTAGTGCGTTCCGAGGTCGCCCGCGGCCGCGCGGTGATCCCGGCGAACGTCAACCATCCCGAATCGGAGCCGATGATCATCGGCAAGCGGTTCCTCACCAAGGTCAACGCGAACATCGGGAACTCCGCGGTGACCTCCTCGATCCCCGAGGAGGTGGACAAGATGGTGTGGGCGACCCGCTGGGGTGCCGACACTGTGATGGACCTGTCCACCGGTTCCGACATCCACCGGACCCGCGAGTGGCTGCTGCGCAACTCGCCGGTCCCGATCGGCACGGTGCCGATCTACCAGGCGCTGGAGAAGGTGCAGGGCGATCCGGCGAAGCTGTCCTGGGAGGTGTACCGGGACACCGTGATCGAGCAGTGCGAGCAGGGCGTCGACTACATGACGGTGCACGCCGGGGTGCTGCTGCGGTACGTGCCGCTGACCGCGAAGCGGGTCACCGGGATCGTCTCCCGCGGCGGGTCGATCATGGCCGCCTGGTGCCTGGCGCACCATCGTGAGTCGTTCCTCTACACCCGGTTCGCCGACCTGTGCGAGATCCTGCGCCGCTACGACGTCACCTTCTCGCTCGGCGACGGGCTGCGTCCCGGATCGATCGCCGACGCGAACGACGAGGCACAGCTGGCCGAGCTGGCCACGCTCGGCGAGCTGACCCGGATCGCCCGCGCGCACGACGTGCAGGTGATGATCGAGGGCCCCGGCCACGTCCCGATGGACAAGATCGTGGAGAACGTGCGGCTGGAGGAGGAGTGGTGCGACGAGGCGCCGTTCTACACCCTCGGCCCGCTCGCCACCGACATCGCGCCCGGCTACGACCACATCACCTCGGCGATCGGCGCCGCCCGGATCGCCGAGGCCGGCACCGCGATGCTCTGCTACGTCACCCCGAAGGAGCACCTGGGCCTGCCGAACCGGGACGACGTGAAGATCGGCGTGATCACCTACAAGATCGCCGCGCACGCGGCCGACCTGGGGAAGGGGCACCCGCACGCGCAGGCCCGTGACGACGCCCTGTCCCAGGCCCGCTTCGAGTTCCGCTGGCGGGACCAGTTCGCGCTGTCCCTGGACCCGGACACGGCGCAGTCCTACCACGACGAGACGCTGCCGGCGGAGCCCGCGAAGTCCGCGCACTTCTGCTCGATGTGCGGGCCGAAGTTCTGCTCGATGAAGATCACCCAGGACGTCCGGGACTACGCCGAGGCGCACGGGCTGACCAGCGTCGAGGCGATCGAGGCCGGGATGGACGAGAAGTCCGCCGAGTTCCGCGACGCGGGCGGCCGGGTCCACCTGCCGATCGCGCCGGCCGGGGACTGACCGGCCGGGGCAGGTGCGGGACGGCCCGTCGGGGGGTCGTCCCGCACCGTGCTCAGCCGAGCGCGTCGAGATCGATCTCGGCCGCGAACGGCCGGTCGGCGGTGTGCCGGCCGGTGACCACGCCGCCGTCGGCGTAGCCGAACTCGCCGGCCAGGTGGCAGGCGAGCAGCGACACCGGCTCGCCCAGGTCGATGATCCAGTAGTGGCCGATCCCGGCGTCGGCGTACTCGCCGCGCTTGGTCACGTGGTCGGTCCGGCGGGACCCGGGGGAGAGGATCCCCACCACCAGGGTCACCTCGGCGGCCGGAGGACGCCGCCCTCGCGGCGCACCCGGCGCCGCGCTCCCGGTCGACGACGACCAGGTCCGGGCGCCGGACCGATCCGGGAGCGTCCGGCGGCGCGAGCTGGAGGTCCACCTCGAGCTCGGCGAGGACCTCGAGGTCGGCGGGGATGCGGCCGCGCAGCTGGAAGGCGAGTTCCATGGCGGCATGGTTGTGGTCGGGGGACGAGCCCGGTGACATGAGGATCTGCCCCTCGACGAGTTCGGTGTAGCCGGGTTCGACCTCCCCGATCGCCAGGTACTCGGCGACGGTGAGCGGATGCGGCGGCGGCACCGGCCTGCGCCAGCCGGGCGCCGCGACGGACCCCGGGCCGGGCGCTGGATCAGAGGGTTGTGCACTCATCTGGCCTTCTCGACGCGGAGTGTCCCACGCGGCACCGACATCCCCGGCCGCCGCGACCGCGCGTCCCAGGTCCGGGTTACGGTCGGGTGCGCAGGTGCGGGAGCTCGCGGACGAGCGGGCTGAGAGGGCGGGGAGTTGCCGCCGACCGCGGACCGGCCGGGTAATGCCGGCCAGGGAGTGAGGACTCGACCATGGCCGAACCCACCGTCGGTACGACCCCGCCGCGGGTGTTGACGATCGCCGGCACCGACTCCGGCGGCGGCGCAGGCATCCCGGCCGACCTGCGTGCGTTCGCCGCCTGCGGGGTGCACGGCTGCGTCGCGGTGTGCGCGGTGACCGTGCAGAACACGGTCGGCGTCACCGGCGTGCACACGATCCCGGTCG
Source organism: Pseudonocardia sp. DxW (assembly GCF_058448985.1). Classification (NCBI taxonomy): domain Bacteria; kingdom Bacillati; phylum Actinomycetota; class Actinomycetes; order Pseudonocardiales; family Pseudonocardiaceae; genus Pseudonocardia; species Pseudonocardia sp. DxW. The sequence continues at coordinate 42,095 of NZ_JBZFLK010000017.1, forward strand.
AGACGATCGCCGGACAGATCGCGAGCGTCGCCGGGGACATCGGGCTGCAGGCCGCGAAGACCGGGATGCTCGCGACCGCCGGGATCATCGAGGCCGTCGCCGCGGCCTGCGACGACAACGGGATCGGCCGGGACCGGGCCACGCCGCTGGTCGTCGACCCGGTCGCGGCGTCGATGCACGGCGATCCGCTGCTGGCCACCGAGGCGCTGGACGCCTACCGGCACACCCTGTTCCCGCGGGCCACCCTGGTCACCCCGAACCTGGACGAGATCCGGCTGCTCGTCGAGCACGACGTGCACGACCGGGACGGCCAGTACGCCGCCGCGAAGGCGCTGCACGCGCTCGGGCCCGGCGCCGTCCTGGTCAAGGGCGGGCACCTGACCGAGGACACCGACGGCTGCCTGGACCTGCTGTTCGACGGCAACACCTTCGTCGAGCTGCCCGGGCCGCGCTTCGACACCGGCAACACGCACGGCGGCGGCGACTCGCTGGCCGCGTCGATCGCCTCCGGGCTGGCCCGCGGGCTCGGCCTGGAGGACGCGGTGCGGTTCGGGAAGCGGTACATCGTGGAGGCCGTCCGGCACTCCTACCCGCTGGGCGCCGGGCACGGTCCGGTCTCGCCGCTCTGGGCGATCCGGCCGTGGTGGGAGGAACCGGGCCGCTAGCGCGCGGTCGTTCGCAGGTTTCCTGATGGTCGGACTGTGCGGGGGATCGGGGCCGCAGATGCGGATCCCGCCCCGAGTAAGGGTGCCCTGACCTGCGCGATCTTCCGGTTTCGCGCGTCGCATACGGCCCGGGACGGCTATACGCTCGGCGACGATGAGTATCTTGGGCACCCGCGTCGTCCGCACCGAGGATCCGGTCTTCCTCACGCGCGGCGCGACCTACACCGACGACCTGACCGACGAACGGCTGACCGGGGCGTTGCACCTGACGCTCGTCCGCTCGCCGCTGGCCCACGCGACGATCACCTCGATCGACACCTCGGCCGCCCTCGACTCGCCCGGCGTGGTCGCCGTGGTCACCGGGGCCGATCTCGACATCGCGCCGGCGCTGCTGTTCCCGGGCGCCAACAAGGCGATGACCCGGCCGTTCCTGGCGACCGACCGGGTCCTCTTCGTCGGCGAGCCGGTCGCCGCCGTGCTGACCGAGGAGTTCTACCAGGGCGAGGACGCCGCCGAGCTGGTCGACGTCGAGTACGAGCCGCTGCCGGTGGTGATCGACCCGCTGGCCGCCGCGAACGACGAGACCCTGCTCTTCCCGGAGGCCGGCACCAACACCGCCGCCGCCTACGGGCACGACTCCGAGCCCGACGCGGACTTCTTCGCCGGCTGCGAGGTCGTGGTGACCCGGGACCTGGTGAACCAGCGCCTGGCCGCCGCGCCGCTGGAGACCCGGGCCGCGAGCGCGTTCTGGGAGGGCGACCACCTCACCGTCTACATGTCCAACCAGAACGCCCAGGGCGGCCGCGACGAGGTCGCCGGCTGGCTGGGCCTGGACAAGGACAAGGTCCGGGTGATCCTGCCGGACGTCGGCGGCGGGTTCGGCGCGAAGATCGGCTCCGACCCGGAGTTCGCGCTGGTCGCCTGGCTCGCCCGGCAGCAGGGCCGTCCGGTGCGCTGGAACGAGTCCCGCTCGGAGAACATGACCGGGATGGTGCAGGGCCGCGCCCAGCGCCAGACCGTGACGATCGGCGGCAGCCGCGACGGCCGGGTGACCCACTACCGGCTCGACGTCGTGCAGGACCTGGGCGCCTACCCGCGGCTCGGCACGTTCCTGCCGATGTTCACCCGGATGATGGCGCCGGGCACCTACGACATCGCCAACGTCGACTCGCGGGCCCGCGCCGTCGTCACCAACACCACCTCGATCGCCGCCTACCGCGGCGCCGGCCGACCGGAGGCCACCGCCGCGATCGAGCGCGCGATGGACCTGTTCGCCGCCGAGATCGGGATGGACCCGGCGCAGGTGCGCCGGCTCAACGTCGTCGCCCCGGAGAAGTTCCCTTTCCAGACCAAGGGCGGCGTCGAGTACGACTCCGGCGAGTACGCCAAGGCGCTCGACCTGGCGCTGGCCGAGTCCGGCTACGAGCGGCTGCGCGCGGAGCAGGCGGAGCGCCGCGAGCGCGGCGACGTCCGGCAGCTCGGGATCGGCGTGTCGTCCTACGTGGAGATCACCGGCGGTGGCGCCTACGCCGAGGACGCCTCGGTACAGGTGCACCCCGACGGCACGGTCACCGTGCTCACCGGCACCTCCCCGCACGGCCAGGGGCACGCGACGGCGTGGGCGATGCTCGCGTCCGAGCAGCTCGGCATCGCGATCGACAAGATCACCGTCAAGCACGGCGACACCGACCTGGTGCCGCGCGGCGGCGGCACGATGGGATCGCGCTCGCTGCAGACCGGCGGCGTCGCGGTGCACCAGGCGTCCGGTGAGCTGGTCGATCTCGCCAAGCAGCGCGCCGCCGAGCTGCTCGAGGCCAGTGTGGACGACCTGGAGCTCGATCCCGCGAACGCCGCGATCACCGTCGCGGGCGTGCCCGGGAAGTCGGTGACGCTGGCCGAGCTGGCGTCGCGCGAGGAGCTGAAGGTCGACACCACCTGGGACGGCCAGAAGCCGACCTTCCCGTTCGGCGCGCACGTCTGCGTGGTCGAGGTGGACACCGAGTCCGGCAAGGTCACCGTCGAGCGGATCGTCGCGGTCGACGACGCCGGCCCGATCCTGAACCCGCTGCTCTGCGACGGGCAGCGGCACGGCGGCATCGCCCAGGGCATCGCGCAGGCGCTGCTCGAGGAGGTGATGTACGACGAGGAGGGCCAGCCGCTCACCGGCACCTTCGCCGACTACGGCATCCCCTCGGCGGCCGAGCTCCCGAGCTTCGACCTGGTCGAGATGACCACCCCGACCCCGGTCAACCCGATGGGCTACAAGGGCATCGGCGAGGCCGGGACGATCGGGTCCACCCCGGCGACGCAGAGCGCCGTCATCGACGCCCTGTCGCACCTGGGCGTCACGCACATCGACATGCCCCTGACCCCGCTGCGGGTCTGGGAAGCCATTCAGGAGGCCTCCAAGTGAAGGTCGAGATCACCGTCAACGGCGAGCGCACCAGCGCCGACGTGGAGCCCCGGCAGCTGCTCGCGCACTACGTGCGCGACACCGTGGGGCTGAAGGCCACCAACATCGGCTGCGACACCACCTCCTGCGGCGCCTGCACGGTGCTGCTCGACGGCGAGGCCGTGAAGTCGTGCACCGTGCTGTCGGTGCAGGCCGACCAGCAGTCGGTCACCACCATGGAGGGGCTCGACGGCGCCGGCGACGGCCGGCCGGAGCACCCGGTCACCAAGGCGTTCCACGCCGAGCACGGCCTGCAGTGCGGGTTCTGCACCCCGGGCATGGTGATGTCCGCGGTGTCGCTGATCAGCCACGACAGCGACCTGGACGAGCGCAAGGTCCGGGAGGGGCTGGAGGGCAACCTCTGCCGCTGCACCGGCTACCACAACATCGTCCGCGCGGTGCTGGTCGCCGCCGGCAAGGACCCGGACGCCGAGCAGAAGGCCGAGGCGGAGTCCGACGCGCTGCGCACCGCACCGGGCTTCTCCCGCGGGGAGGCGGGCGCATGATCCCCCTCGCCTTCGACTACGCCCGCCCGGACACCCTCGACGACGCCATCGCGCTGCTCGCCGAGAAGGGCGAGGACGCCAGCGTCCTGGCCGGCGGCCACTCGCTGATCCCGGTGATGAAGGTGCGCCTCGGCGCGCCCGAGTTCCTGATCGACATCGGCCGGCTGTCCGAGCTGTCCTACATCACGCTGGACGAGGCGGCCGGCGAGGTCGCCGTCGGTGCCGGTACCAAGCACCGGGACGTGGTGGACTCCGAGCTGCTCGCGGCCGAGGTCCCGCTGCTCCCCGCGGTCGCCCGCACCGTCGGCGACCCGCAGATCCGGGCCCGCGGCACCCTCGGCGGCACCCTGGCGCACGCCGACCCGGCGGCCGACCTGCCCGCCGCGGCGCTCGCGCTGGACGCCACCATCGTGCTGCAGGGCCCGCGCGGTAAGCGGACCGTGCCGATCGGCGAGTTCTACACCGGCGTCTTCTCGACCGTCCGCGAGCCGGACGAGCTGATCGTCGAGGTCCGGTTCCCGCGCAGCGGGGACAAGGGGTGGGCCTACGAGAAGTTCACCCGGCGCAGCAACGACTGGGCGATCGTCGCCGTCGCGGTGTCGGACGACCGGATCGGCCTGGTCAACATGGGGTCGACGGCGCTGCGGGCCACCGCGACCGAGCAGGCGCTCGCGGAGGGGCGCTCGATTGCCGAGGCGGCCGTGCTGGCCGCCGAGGGCACCGAGCCGCCGTCCGACACGCACGGCACCCCCGCCTACCGGACGCACCTGGTGCAGGTGCTCACCCGGCGGGCGCTGGAGACGTCCCGCGGCGGGCGCTGACGCACGCACAGTGGGTGGTCCCCGGCCCGTCTGCGCTGCGCTGTCGTGCGCTGTGCTGCGACGTGCCGTGCCGTGCGGCCGGCCGGCCGGGGGACGGGCCGGCGACCGTTCCGCGGGACGTGTTCCCGCGCGCTCGCGCCCGGGCGGCAGATGTTCGGCGGGGGTGTGCCCGCGGGGCCTTCGACCCGATCGGCCGCGTTCCGCGGAACGCGTCGGCAGGGTCCGGCACCGGGTCGGGCGGGTTCCGCGGAGCGTGCTCGCGGGCCGGGACCGCGTTCCGCGGAACGCACCCACGACCGGCGCCGGACCGTGGACGCGACCTGGGCCGCTGTTGCTGACGCCGGGTTCCCCGGGATGTGCTCGGTGGACCGGACCGGACCGGACCGGGCGTAGCGCGTGCCGCGTTCCGCGGAACGCGTTTGGCGGGGCCCTGGCACCGGATCGGGGCGGTTCCGCGGGGCCTGTTGAGCGGGAGCGCTCCCCGGCCGGGTCGCGTGTTATGGAGCGTGCTCGCCGGGCCCACGACGGGGCCGCGTCGCGTTCCGCGGAACGCGCGACCTGCCCTCGCCCCTCGCCCCGGCAGGAGCGTGACGCGGAGGGTTCTCTCGGGCTTCTCCACCGGGTGCAGCTGCGTTCCGCGGAACGCGAACCTGGCCGCGCCGCTCGGGTCCGTCCGGGCGGTGGCGCGCGAACCCGGGGACGGCCGCCGGGCTGGGCCCGGCGCGTTCCGCGGAACGTGCCGGGTGGCGGATCGCCGCGGGCCAGGGCGGATCACAGCGGATCACGGTCCTGCGTGACGGACCACGGTGGACCCCAGCGGATCAGAGGATTACGGCGGCTCACAGCTGACCCCGGTGGAGCGCGGCGGAGCGCGCCGGCTCAGAGCGGAGTGTGGCGGACCACGGCGGCGTGCGGCGTGCGGCGGACCACGGTGAGCGTGGCCTGGGTGGTTTCACACCGGTTCAGACCAGCCCCGCCTCCTGCGCGGCGATGGCGGCCTGGGTGCGTGAGCGCAACCCCAGCTTCGCCAGCACCCGGGAGACGTGCGTCTTCGTCGTCCCCTCCGAGATCACCAGCTCCGCCGAGAGCTCGGCGTTGGACAGCCCCCGGCCGAGCCCCGCGAGCACGTCGGTCTCCCGGGCGGTGAGCCGGTCCAGCCCGGGCACCCGGCCCGGCCGGGGAGCGCCCGCGTAGCGGCTGATCACCCTCCGGGTCACCTCCGGCGCCAGCACGCCCTCGCCGCGCGCGACGGCGCGCACCCCGTCGAGCAGCCGGACGGCGTCGACCGATTTCAGCAGGAACCCGGCCGCGCCCGCGGCGAGCGCGCCGTCGACGAGATCGTCGAGATCGAACGTGGTGAGCACCAGGACCTGGGACAGGCTCCGGGCGAGGATCCGCCGGGTCGCCTCGATGCCGTCGATCCCGGGCATCCGGATGTCCATCAGGACGACGTCGGGCCGGTGCGTCTCCGCCGCGCGCACCGCGCCGATCCCGTCCCCGGCCTCGTCGACGACCTCGATGTCCGGGTCCGAGCCCAGGATCAGCACGAGCCCGGTGCGGACCGCCTCCTGGTCGTCGGCCACCACCACGCGGACGCTCACCGGGCACCTCCGCCGAACGGGAGCGAGGCCCGGACCAGCCAGCCGTCGCCGTCCGGTCCGGCGTCCAGGGTGCCGCCGACCGCGCGGGCCCGCTCGTCCAGCCCGGCCAGACCGGTGCCGCCGTGCAGCGATGGGCCGCCGGTCGCCGGCCGGGTGCCGGGCCCGTTGCGGACCTCGATGGTGAGCGCCTCCCCGGCGGTCCGCAGCCGGACGGCGACCGGCGCGCCCGGGGCGTGCTTCGCGGCATTGGTCAGCGACTCCTGGACGATCCGGAATCCGGTGAGCTCCACCGGCGCGCCGACCTCGGTGTCGGGGGGACGTTCGTCGTCGTAGCGGACGGCCAGCCCGGCGGCGCGGGCCTCGTCGAGCAGCCGGTCCAGCTCGGACAGCCGGGCGGGTGCGGTGGGCGGGTCGTGCGGGCCGCCGGTGCGCAGCAGCCCGATCATCGTGCGCATCTCGCCGAGCGCGGCCACGCCGGACTCGCGGACGGTGCCGAGCACCCGGCGCATCACCGCCGGATCGGCGCCCGAGTGCAGCGCCGCCTCGGACTGCAGCGCGATCGCGGACAGCCGTCCCGCGACGACGTCGTGCAGGTCCCGCGCCATCCGGGCCCGTTCCTCGGCGACCGCCGCGTCCCGTTCCCGGGCCGCCGCCCTGGCCGCCTCCTCGGCGCGGGCCCGCTCGGCGTCGGCGATGTCGGCGTGCCTGCGCACCTCCAGCCCCCACACCGTCGGCACCCCGACGATCAGGACCAGGTTGAACAGGCTGAGGATCGCCAGCCGCCCGCCGCCGAGCACCAGTGCGGCGGCGGCGAGCAGGGCCACCACGGTCCCGGCGCAGGCCGCGACGACCTGCGCGGTCCGCCGCGGCGGGTGCCGGACGGCGCAGTAGAGCAGGTCGGTGAGCACCAGCAGGACGCCGAGGTCGGTGCGCCCTTCCCAGACCACCCCCGCGGCCAGTGCCAGCGTGCCGACGACCAGTCCGGCCGGGGCGGCGGCCCGCCGCAGCACCGAGCCCAGGCAGGCGGCGGCGAGGACGGTGACCGCCGGGACGGTCACCCCCAGGGCCGCACCGGACCACGGCACCCGCATCTCCGGGAGCGCCCACATCAGCAGCAGCCCGAAGGCGAACCAGCCGAGCGCGACGCCGGTGTCCCGGACCGGCAGCGGCAGGCCCCCGAGGCCCTTGAGGCCCCCGAAACCTGCCGACGGCCCGGTGGAGTGACCGGCGGACGGGTCGGCGGAGTGACCGGCGGCGGAGGGGCCGGCGGAGCGACCGGAACCGAGATCGGCGCGGACACGGGGCATCCGGACATCCCAGCACGTCCCGGGCGGTCCGGGCGTCCGTCGAAGGTGGTAGTGCCGGATCGGTCGGGCGCCGGACGACCGGGACCGCGCCGGTGGACACGATCGTCGGCCATGGGGGAATCCGTGGGGGAGACCGTGGTGGAGCTGCTGCTCGCCGAAACGCTGCTGTGGCTGATCGGCGCCGCCGAGATCGCGTTCTGGGTGTTCCTGGTGGCCGGGCTCGCCGCCCGCTACCTGCTGCGCCGCCCGGCTCTCGGCGCCGCGCTGCTGGTCGGTGTGCCGCTGATGGACGTGGTGCTGGTCGTCGCCGCCGTCGCGGACGTGGCGTCCGGCGGGGAGCCGTCCCGGGTGCACGGCCTGGCCGCGGTGTACCTGGGCGCGACCGTCGCGTTCGGACACCCGATGATCCGCTGGGCGGACGCCCGGTTCGCGCACCGGTTCGCCGGCGGGCCGCGACCGGTGCGGCCCCCGCGCGGCGGCCCGGCCCGGGTCCGTCACGAGTGGCGCGGGTTCGGGCGGGTGGTACTGGCTTGGCTGCTCGCGGCCGGGTTGCTGTGCCTGCTCACCGCGGTCGGTGGGCAGCCGTTCCCGGAGCCCGCGCAGTGGCCGGCCGACCCGATGTGGGCCTGGCTGGGACGGCTGTCGCTGGTCGCCGCGATCTGGTTCGTCGCGGGCCCGCTGTGGGCCACCGTGCTGCCCGGTGACGACCGGGAGGGTGACCGTGTCCGGTCCTAGGCTCGCGGCACCGGACGTCCTGCGCGGGCTGGCGATCGCCGGGACGTTCGCGACGAACGTGTGGGTGTTCGCCGATCCAGGCGGCCCCGGCGCGGTGCTCGCCGGGTTCGCCGGCGGCTGGTGGCTCGACGGGGTGCTGCTCGCGGTCAGCAACGGGAAGTTCCTGGCGCTGCTCACCCTGCTGTTCGGGATCGGGATGGAGCTGCAGTACCGCTCCGCGGTGCGCCGCGGGCTGCGGTGGCCGGGCCGCTACCTCGCCCGGGCCGGGATCCTGCTCGCCGAGGGGCTGCTGCACTACCTGCTGGTGTTCGAGTTCGACGTGCTGATGGGCTACGCGATCGCATCGGCGCCGGTGGCCTGGCTCATCGGACGCTCGCGGACGGTGCGGCTGACCGCCGCCGGGCTCGCCGGGGCGTTCGTGCTGCTCGTCGTCGGGGTGCTCACCCTCGGCATGCTCACCGGGGCCGGCGAGCCGGCGTTCCCGCCGTACCCGTCGACCTGGACCGGGCAGGTGTGGCTGCGGCTCACCCAGCCGCTGCTGTTCCGGATCGAGCTGGTGCTGATCGTGCCGTCGGCGGTGGTGCTGTTCCTGGCCGGTTCGGCCCTGCTGCGCGCGGGCGTGTTCGACGACGGCGGGGCCCGGCTGCGCCGGCGGCTGGTGCTCCTCGGGGTGGCCGGGGTGCTGCTGAACGTGATGACGTCGCTCGGCGGGCCGGCTTGGTTCGCCGTCGAGCGGTACCTGGTCGCGCCGCTGGTGGCGGCCGGGCTGCTCGGGCTGGTGCCGGAGGTGCTGAGCCGGCTGCGCGGTCCGGCCGGGCCGGTGCGGCGTGGCCTGACGGCGATCGGGCGGACGGCGATGACCTGCTACGTCGGTCAGAACGTGCTGGCCGCGGTGCTGTTCCACGACTGGGGGTTCGGGCTGGCCGGTGCGCTCGCCGGGATGTCACCGCAGGTCCGGACGGTCGTCGTGGTCGCGGTGTGGACGGGGGTGATGACGGTGTCGGCGGTGGCGGCCGCGCGCCGGTTGCGGTCCCACGACCGCGGCCCGCTGGAGGCGCTCACGCACCTGGCGGCGGCGCCGCGGGATCTCCGGCGCCGTGCAGGTCGACGACCAGCCAGCCGCCGTGATGCTCGGTGACCTCGAACGGGTGTCCGGTGCGCTCGCCGAGCCGCTGCAGGGTCGCGACGTCGAAGGTCCGCACGTGCCCCCAGGCCGGGTTCGGCTCGTCCTCGAACGGGACGGCGACCACGATCCGCCGCCGGGCCAGCCGCAGCATCTCGGCGACCACCTCGTCGCCCTCGGCCGCGGGCAGGTGCTCGATGAGGTGCACCGCGAAGACGGTGTCGGCGCAGCGGTCCGGGAGTGCGACGGCGCGCGCGTCGGCGACGTGCGTCTCGACGTCCGCGCCCAGCTGCGGCGCCATCCGGGCGAGCAGGTCGACGGTGCCGCCGGTGAGGTCGGTGGCGGTGACCCGGTGCCCGTCGCGGGCCAGCTGCAGGGACAGGAACCCGAAGCAGCAGCCCAGCTCCAGGACGTCGGTGCCGGCGACGAGCTCGCGGGCCCTGGCGTGCACCGGCGCGGTCTCGGCGTTCGTGCCGCCCGCTTCGGGTTCACCGGTCAGCGCGTCGAGGGTGTTGCGGTAGAAGGCGAGCCAGGCGTCGTCGGGGAACTCCGGGTCCTTCGCCGCGCTCGCGACGCAGGCGACGAACGCCTCCTCGAACCGCTCGGCGGGGAGCAGCCCCGGCTGGACGAGAGTGCGGTCCAGCCAGCCGGCGAGGTCGTTGCTGAGCCGGTCGGTGTCGATCATCGGCGCTCCTGGGCTGGGCGGTCACCCTCACGCTAGGTCGTCGGGTGCGCGGCGCACCATCTCCGACCCTCCGGGTCCTCCCCCTCCGGACGGCCGGGCGAGGGTGGGCCGGCCGGCTCCCCGGCCGGCCGTCGCCGCGGCGGGACCTCGGCCAGCGCGGCGGCCCGGGTGGTCGGCCCCGCGCTGCGCTCGGCCTTCGGCCCGGCCAGCCCGCCCGTCCTAGACGAGCTGGATCCGGGCGGCGGTCTCGTCCGGGTCCGGGTGGCCGAGCTGTACCAGCGCGCCGCGGAAGGCGGTGCGCTGCCGGGCCCGGTGCTCGGCGACGACGGCGGTAGCCGCGCCGGCGGGCGGCCGACGAGACCAGGTCGAAGACGACCCGGATCCGGCCGAGCGGGTCGTCGCCGAGCCCGCGCACCGCGCGCCGCAGGCGCTGCAGGTCCTCCCGGTCCGCGCGCTCCAGGTAGGCGGTGACCAGCGCGTCCTTCGACCGGAAGTGACTGTAGAGGCTGGCCCGGGCCACCCCGGCGGTGGCGATCAGCCGGTCGATGCCGACGGCGCGGATACCCTCCCGGTCGAACAGCCGGGCCGCGATCGGGCTGGCGGTCGGCTCGTCGGCGCTGTTGGAGCAGGGCACCCGGCCGGTGTTCCAGTTCCTGCGGATGGTCTCCCCGCTGGCCGGGGCGCCCGCCACCGGCTGAGCGCTGAACCCGGCCCGGCTCAGGCCGCGGCGTCGTGCGCCGCGACCAGCCGGGCCTTCAGCGCGACGTCCTTGTTGACCGGGTCGTGCGCGCCGTCCGGGACGGTGCCCGCGGCGACCGCGATCGCGTTCATGGTGCCGACCATCCGGCACAGGTGCGCGATGCGGCGCTCGGTCGCGTCGATCGGCGGGAGACCCTCGACCAGGGCCAGCGTGCGGTCGACCCACATCACCTCGGCGTGCAGCCCGGCTTGCTCCAGCACCACGCGCAGCCGGACGGCGATCTCGTGCCGGGTCAGGCCGTTCCAGCTCTCCAGGGTGCGGGCGTCCAGCGGGAACAGCTTCCCGCGGTCGCGCAGCCAGATCAGCTCCAGGGCGTGCGCCCGGCCGTAGGCGCAGTAGACGCAGCCGTTCGCCAGCGAGATGGTGAGCCCGGCGAGATGGGTCCGGACCGGCCCGAGCAACCGCAGCGTGACCAGGAAGCGCGGGAAGTTCAGCGCGAACCAGCGCAGCGCCGGCCCGTTGCCCATGGTCGCCACCATCGCCGGGATCACGCCCGGCATGTATCCCCACATCGCGGTACACATGCGCGCGAGCAGGCGGACCACCAGCCCACCGTCACCCATCGCCGGACGCTCCTTCACAGGGGGGACGACCGACTGTACCTCCGCGGGAACGGAACGTGATGACGATTCGGTCGAACGGCCTAGAGCGCACCGGGTGCGCACCCGGTGCGGCCCCGGGTCAGCGACCGATCAGCTCGCCCGCCATCTCGTTCGTTGTCGTCTCCAGGCCGGACAGGTCCCGGACCACCCGGACCCGGTCGCAGAACTCGGCGTAGGTGGGCAGGTCGCAGCGGCCCAGCCCCCACGAGTAGCGGGGCTCGGGGGTCAGCCAGATCGTCTCCCGGGCGCGGCGGGTGATCTCGACGAACGCCTCGGTGTTCGGGTCGTTGCCGTTGCCCCGCCCGTCGCCGAGCACCAGCACCGTGGTCCGCCGGGTGACCGCCGAGCCGTGGTCCTCCAGGAACTGGCCGAACGCCAGGCCGTAGTTCGAGTTGGCGTCGACGTCGAGCTGGTCCCCGCCGAAGATCAGCCCGAGGGCGTGCTCCACCGGATGGTCGGCGAACAGGTCGGTCACCTCGACCAGATCGGCCACGAACGCGAACGAGCGCACCTGGCCGAACAGGTCTTGCAGGCCGTGCACCAGGTGCAGGGTGAACCGGGCGGTGGCCCGGACCGACAGCGAGACGTCGGCGAGCACCACCAGCCGCGGCTTGTCCTCCTGCCGGGCGACGGTGACCGGGGCGAACGGCACCCCGTCGTAGCGCATGTTGCGGCGCATCGTCCGGGCCGAGTCGATCCGGCCGCGCGGCGACACCCGGCGCCGGTGGGTCAGCGCGCCGTGCAGCGACTTGGCGAGCCGGCGCAGCGAGTCCTCCAGCTGCATCCGCTCGGTCTCCGACGCCCGGTCGACCTCGGCGACGCGTTCGGCGTCGTCGTGCCCCTCGACGATCCGCTGCTCGATCTCCAGCAGCTTCTCCAGGTGCGCCTTGAGCAGCTCGGGCAGGTTCTCCAGCACCCCGGCCAGCCGGCGGCGCAGCGCGGCGGCGTCGTCCTCGGTGCCCTGCGCCTCCTCGGCGAGCCGGTCCTCCTCCGAGGTCAGCCAGCCGAGCAGCGCGTCCTGCTGGGCGACCGAGAGATCGGCGTCGACCTTGGTGCCCTGGGCCTGCGAGATGTCACCGGGCAGGCCGCCACCGGAGAACCGGTCGGTCTCGATCTGCACCCGCTGCCCGTCGGCGACGTCACCGGCCTGCTCCTTGGACAGCACGATCTCGTCGGTCATCGACGCCATGTCGATCTTGTTGGCCTCCTGGTGCAGGTTGTACTGCTCGGCCAGGTCCTCGGGATCGAAGAAGTCCCGGATGTCGGCGGGGGTGCCGTGGTCGTGGCCCTCCTGCGGGGTCTCCGACGGTTCCTCGGACAGCGTGAAGTTCTCCAGCGGCGTGTCGTCGCTCATGTCGCCGTGGCCGTGCCCGTGCCCGTGGCCGGTGTCCGACTCGCCGACCTTGACCAGGGCGAAGAACAGGTCGAAGACCTCGTCGTAGGTGGCCTCGTCGCGCCGGTCCTTCACCAGCGCGACGCGCAGCGCCTCCTTCAGCACGGACCGGTCGGCCAGCACCCCGGGCTGGGCGGCGCAGGCCATCGCGTCGAGCGCCTCCGAGACCGAGATGCGGACCGCCCGGATCCGCAGCAGCCGGACGAAGCGGTGGATGCTCGCCTCCACGTCGCGGCCTCAGATCGGGCGCTTGCGGGCGCCGAACGAGCGGGCCCCCTGGCCGGGGGTGACGGAACGCAGCGGCGGCGCGGACCGCCCGGCCGCGGCCTTGTTGCCGTAGCCGTCGGCGTGCCGGCCGGGCTGGTCCTTGGCGGCGCGGCGGGCCCGCCCGTCGACGTCGCCGTCGTCCGGCCCGTCGTCGGGACGGCGGCCGGGGCCGGTGTCGGGCGCATGGCCCGCGTCGTGCGAGTGGTCCCCGTCGTGCCCGTGCCCGTGGCCGTGCCCGTGCCCGTGGCCGTGCCCCGGCTCGGTGACGACGGCGTTCGGGTCGACCAGGTTCGGGATCGCGTCGAGCGCCTTGCGGACGTCCTTGTCGTACTTCACGACGACCGAGACGGTGTCCGACAGGACCTGCGAGTTCAGCTCCTCGACGCCCAGCACGGCCAGCGTGCGCGCCCAGTCGATCGTCTCCGAGATCGACGGCGCCTTGCGCAACTCCAGCTCGCGCAGCCCGCGCACCACGCCCACGAGCTCCTCCGCCAGCTGGTCGGCGAGCCCGGTCTTCTTCGACCGCACGATCTCCAGCTCGCGCTGGGCCGAGGGGTAGTCGAGGAACAGGTGCAGGCAGCGGCGCTTCAGCGCGGCCGCGAGGTCCCGGGTGTTGTTCGAGGTCAGCAGCACGTAGGGGCGGTGCTTCGCGAGGAACGTCCCGACCTCGGGCACCGAGATCTGGTACTCGCCCAGGGTCTCCAGCAGCACCGCCTCGAGCGCCTCGTCGGCCCGGTCGACCTCGTCGATCAGCAGCACGCACGGCTGCTCGGACCGGATGGCCTCGAGCAGCGGGCGCGGCGCCAGGAACCGCTCGGAGAAGAAGACGCTCTCCTGCGACCCGATCCGGTCGACGGCCGACGCCAGGTCCGGCGCGTCCTCGACGACCTGCCCGATCTTCTCGCGCAGGATCTGGGTGTACATGAGCTGCTTGCCGTAGTCCCACTCGTAGAGGGCCTTGGTCTCGTCCTGGCCCTCGTAGCACTGCAGCCGCAGCAGCCGGCGCCCGGTGGCCAGCGCGAGCATCTTCGCCAGCTCGGTCTTGCCGACGCCGGCGGGCCCCTCCAGCAGCAGCGGCTTGTCCAGCCGGGTGAGCAGGAAGACCGTGGTCGCGAGCCGGGTGTCGGCGATGTAGCCCTGCTCGCGCAGGGTCTCCACGACCTCGTCGACGGACTCGAACGGCGCCGTGTTCGGGACGGGGCTCTCAGCGCTCGTGGAGCCGGGAACGGGAGTCACGCTGGGAATCTCCTTCACAGGCCGCACCGGAGGTGGGTGCGGCGGGCCGCGCAGCCGACGGGCCCACCCGTGGCGAGTATGACCTCGCACGGAGTGGGCCCGCAGGCGCGAACGGGTCGGGCTGATCGGACGATCAGGTGAGCAGGTCGTCCAGGTCGCCGTTGATGGAGTGCTCGACGACCGGGCGGACGGTCTCGAAGGTGCACTCCTTCGGGTTGCCCGGGGTGCAGGCGTCACCCAGGACGTGGTTGGTGATCCGGTCGACGTCCGCCGCGTCGCCGATGATGGTCGGCGCGTTCTCGTAGAACTTCGTCGGGCCGATCCCGAGCCGGTTCTTCGAGTAGGTGTCCTGCTTGACGTCGGCGAACTTCTCCGGGATGCCCACGTCGCGCAGCAGCCGGATGGACGCGGCGAGCGCGGCGTCGGCGGCCTGCGGCTTGGTCATGCCGCTGGTGTCGATGCCCATCGCCTCGGCGATGTCGGCGAACCGCTCGTAGGCGACCGGCATGTTGAACGCCCACACCCGCGGCAGCGCGATGGCGTTGTTCAGGCCGTGGTGGGTGTCGTAGAAGGCCGACACCGCGTGCGAGATCGAGTGGATGATCCCCAGGCCACCGGAGTTGAACGCCTGCGCGGCGATGTACTGCGCGTACATCATGCCCTCGCGGCCGGCCAGGTCCTGGCCGTTCCACACGGCCTGGCGCAGGCTCTGCGAGGTCAGCTTGATGGCGTGCAGCGCGTTGCCCAGCGACGGCTGGAAGTTCAGCCGGGAGACGTAGGGCTCGGAGGCGTGCGCGAGCACGTCGAAGCCGCACTGCGCGGTGTAGTCGATCGGGCAGTCGTAGTAGAGCACCGGGTCGTCGATCGCCAGGGTGGTGACCGAGGCGTCGTCGAACGCGACGTACTTGTGCGGGTTGTCCGGGTCCGTCGTGGTGTCGGTGATCACGTACGCCCAGGAGGTCTCGGAGCCGGTGCCGGCCGTCGTCGAGACCGCGATGTGCGGCGGGTTCGCCGGGTTCTCGGACTTGTTGAAGCCCTCGAACTCGTTGACGTTGCGGCCGTCGTGGGCGACCGAGACGCGCGCGCCCTTGCAGGCGTCGTGCGAGGAGCCGCCGCCGATGGAGACGAACGAGTCGCACTTGTTCTGCTGGTAGAGGCCCACAGCGTCCATGACGTTGTAGTCCTTGGGGTTCGACTCGACCTGGTCGTACACGACGACCTCGAGGCCGTGGTACTTCATCGACTCGACGATCTTGTGGACGATGTCGGTGCCGCGCAGGCCGGACGTCATGACCAGGGTCTTCTTGAAGCCCAGCTTGAGGGCCTCCGGGCCGATGAGCTCGTGCGAGCCGGGACCCAGCAGCGCCCTGGGGAACGGGTGGAACTCCTTGATGGGGAACGGCTTGAGCAGCTCGTCTACCTGCATGTCAGCCCTTTCTGCGGCAGGCGGATGGGTCGAGCCGCACGCTAGGACCGGTTGTGGCCCCGGGCACAGAGGTGATCGCGATTACTCCTCGGCAGACCAGGCAGGAAACCCGTCTGAACGGAGGGGTGCAGGGATAGGTCGCCCTCGACCCCGAGCGGGGAGGGCGAACATGTTGCCAGAGTATGGCAACAGTTAGGACAAGGCAACAGTCCGCCGATCGCGTCCGGTGGGTTATGGTCGGTCCGCCGACGGTTCGTGCCGGTCCCCGCGGGGCCGGCACGGGACAACAGGGAACCCGGTGTGAATCCGGGACTGCCCCGCAGCGGTGAGTGGGAACGACAGTCGTCATCAGCACTGGGAACCGACCCGGGAAGCGACGGCCGGTAGGCACGAGCACGGCGCCCACGAGTCCGAATACCTGCCGCCGGTGCGCGCGCCGACCGGCGTGCGCGGATCCGTGGCCTCGAGGGAGGGCCCAGCGGACGACCGGGTGACCACCGTGCCCGCCGGCGCCGTCGCGCGTCCGGTGCGGACCCGCCCGGACCGTGCCGTCGTGCCCCTCTCCGGCGGTGACGGGTCCTCCACCGCGCTCGCGAGGAGAGAGGGCAGTGACCATGGCGAAACCTGTGTCATCCGTGTCCACCACCGGCAGCACCGTGCTGGGGTACCCCAGGATCGGGCCGCACCGGGAGCTGAAGCGCGCGACCGAGGCGTTCTGGGCCGGCCGGTCCGACGTCTCCGCGCTGCACGAGGTGGCGGCCGGTCTGCGCCGCGACACCTGGACCACGCTGCGGGACGCGGGACTGGACCAGGTCCCCGGCAACACGTTCTCGTTCTACGACCACGTCCTGGACACCGCGCTCGCCGTCGGCGCCGTCCCGGAGCGCTTCGCCGGCATCACCGACCCGCTGCAGCGGATGTTTGCGATGGCCCGCGGCCGCACCGGCGCGCCGGCCTGCGAGATGACCAAGTGGTTCGACACGAACTACCACTACCTGGTGCCCGAGATCGGCCCGGGGACCCGGCTCGCGCCCGGCTCGCGCGCGGCGCTCGAGGAGTTCCGGGAGGCGCTGCGCTCCGGCGTCGTGACCCGCCCGGTGCTGGTCGGCCCGGTGACCCTGCTGCTGCTCTCGAAGCCCGCCGAGGGTGCGCCCGAGGAGTTCCGGCCGCTGGACCTGCTCGGCCCGCTCGTCGAGGTCTACCGGGACCTGCTCGCCGAGCTGGCCGACGCCGGTGCCGAGTGGGTGCAGCTGGACGAGCCGGCGTTCGCCGCGGACCGCTCCGACGACGAGATCGCCGCGCTGCGCCGGGCCTACGACCGGCTCGCGGCCGCGCCGCGCCGGCCGAAGATCCTGGTCGCGTCGTACTTCGGCGAGCTCGGCCCGGCGCTGCCGGTGCTCGCCTCGACCGCGGTCGAGGGCCTGGCCCTGGACCTGGTCACCGGGGCGTCCGATCTGGACGGGATCGACGGCGTCGAGGGGATCGGCGGCAAGCTGGTGCTGGCCGGCGTCGTCGACGGGCGCAACGTGTGGCGCACCGACCTGGACGCCGCCCTGGTCACCGCGTCGCGGCTGACCGGCGTCGCGGGCCGGGTGGGGATCTCGACGTCGTGCTCGCTGCTGCACGTCCCCTACGACCTGTCCGTGGAGGCGTCGCTGACCGGCGACGTCGTCGACATGCTCGCCTTCGCCCGGCAGAAGGTCGACGAGGTGGTGCTGCTCGGCCGCGCCCTGCACGGCGGCCGGGCCTCGGTCGCGGCCGAGTTCGACGCCGCGCGGGAGACCCGGGAGCGGGTCGCGGCGGCCGCCCGCCGGGACGCGACGGTCCGGGCCCGGCTGGCCGAGCTGGGCGCCGACCACTACCGGCGCGGCGCGGCCGACGTGCGGGCGAAGGTGCAGCGCGAGGCGCTGGGCCTGCCCGACGTCCCGACCACCACGATCGGCTCGTTCCCGCAGACCGCCGCGATCCGCACCGACCGGGCGGCGCACCGCAGCGGCCGGATCGACACCGGCGAGTACACCGGGCGGATGCGCCGGGAGATCGCCCGCGTGGTCGCGCTGCAGGAGGAGATCGGGCTGGACGTGCTGGTGCACGGCGAGCCCGAGCGCAACGACATGGTCCAGTACTTCGCCGAGAACCTGGACGGCTTCGCCACCACCGAGTTCGGCTGGGTGCAGTCCTACGGCTCGCGCTGCGTACGGCCGCCGATCCTGCACTCGGACGTGTCCCGCCCGGCCCCGATCACCGTCGACTGGGCGAGCTACGCGCAGTCGCTCTCGCAGCGGCCGGTGAAGGGCATGCTGACCGGGCCGGTCACCATCCTGGCCTGGTCGTTCGTCCGCGATGACCAGCCGCTCGCCGACACCGCCCGCCAGGTCGGGCTGGCCCTGCGCGACGAGGTCGCCGACCTGGAGGCGGCCGGGATCCGGATCATCCAGGTGGACGAGCCCGCCCTGCGCGAGCTGCTGCCGCTGCACGAGCGGGACCGCGCCGACTACCTGGAGTGGGCGGTGGACGCGTTCCGGATGTCGGTCGGCGGGGTCGCCGACGGCACCCAGATCCACACCCACCTGTGCTACTCCGAGTTCGGCGAGGTGGTCGGGGCGATCGACGGGCTGGACGCCGACGTCACCACCGTCGAGGCGGCCCGGTCCCGGATGGAGGTGCTCGCCGACCTGGGGCCGGGCATCCCGCGCGGCCTCGGCCCGGGCGTCTACGACGTGCACTCGCCCGAGGTGCCGGACACCGACGAGCTCGCCGGCCAGCTCACCGCGGCGCTGCGGCACATCGGCCCGGAGCGGCTGTGGGCGAACCCGGACTGCGGGCTGAAGACCCGCGGTGAGCCGGAGACCGTCGCGGCGCTCACCAACCTGGTCGCGGCGGCCCGCCGGGTCCGGGCGCAGACCACCGGCTGACGCCGGTGCGCTCCCGCGGCGTCACACCGGACCGGACGTCACGGTGGACGCCGCGGGGGCATTCCGCACCGCCGCAGCGCTGCTGCTGACCGTCTCCGGGCTGTCCTTCCTCGGCCTGGGGGTCCAGCCGTCTGCGGCGGAGCGGGGCTCGATGGTGGCGCAGCGGTGGGCACCTCGTCACCGCGCCGCAGGCGGTGCCCGTGCCCTCGGCGGCGGTGCTGCTGACCGCGGGTGTCGCCCGGTGGCGGGGACGGCGCCGGTACCGGATCGGGGCCCGGTGTCCCGGCAGGCTCCGCGGCTCCGGGCTCGGGGTACCAGCGGAACGCCTCCGGTCGGCCCTCCCAGTCGCATCCGGTGCACTCGGTCCCGTCGTGCGGCCCCCGCCCCATGCGCACTCTCCCGAGTTGTTGCACCCAATATGCAACACGCCGGTGCGGGGTGTCGACCGCCGCCGGTGCAGGGCAGGGTGCGGGGATGGACGCCGTTCGGGAGCTGCTGACCGGATACCTCGACGACCCGGACGCGGGCTGGAGCATGGGCGCACCCGGCGCGATCGCGGAGTTCGTCCGGCTTCCGGACGAGCCGGTCACCACCGGTCCCGGGACGGTCGTGACCGGACGCGGCGGCATCCGGGTGGATCCGCCGTCCGGATCCCGGCCGGTCGCCCACCGCACCCCGGTCGGCCCGGGCGGGCACTGGAACCACGCCGTCGCGCTGTGCCTGCCCGCCGGCGACGCCCGCCGGGCCGGCCGGACGGCGGTGACCGTCCTCGGCCCGGACACCGGGGCGCTGCGCGCCGCCGACCGGGACGCGGTGCTGGTCGACCTGGGGCTGGGCACGCCGACGGTGGACGCCTGCGTGCGCACCGCCGATCCGGACCTGCTCGATCTGCTGCGGGACGCGCAGGGTCACCCGCTGGACGCCCGCCTCACCGGCGCGCTGGTCGCCGCCGGTCCGCACCGGGTGTTCCGGACCGCGATCGGCCGGATCGAGGTGTACGCGGCGATCCCGCCGCCGGACGGCCGCTCGCCGGACGGCCCGCACACCCATCTGCTGCCGGACGTGCTGCGGTCCGGGCGCACGCACGCGGCGACCGTCCCGGTGCCGGCCGGGTACCTGCCGTGCGGGCACCTCTACCCGGCCCATCCGCTGACCGACCTGACCGGTGGCCGTCGTCCGTTCGACCCGGAGCGGCTGGTCGCGTTCGACCGGCTGCTCGACCGGTTCGGCGATCCGGCGCAGCGGGAGATCACCGCCGAGGTGACCCGCGCGGTGCGCGCCGGGGAGCGGCCCGGTGCCCGCCCGGCCGATCCGCCGGGACGGGCGGCGCAGGCCGTCGCGCTGCGGGTGCTCGGGCACACCGGCGCCGATCCGGACGTGCTCGCCGCCTGGCGTGGCCGGGCCGCGCCGGAGCCGGACCTGCTCGACCCGGACGGCGACCGCAACGCCGGGTGACCCGCCCGGTCAGCGGATCCCGCGGTAGCCGTCCCGGCCGCCGGCCCGCCGGTGCTCCACGCCGTCGAGCACCAGCGCCACCTTGTCCAGCACGTGCGCCCGCGGATCGAGCATGATCGCCAGCACCTCGGAGCGGACCGGCTCGTCCAGCGAGTCGAGGTAGGCGGCGGCCGGCCCGGAGATGTCGCCCGGCCCGCCCTGCGGGCCGCGGACGAACCGGGCCTGGACCGTGCCGTCGGCGACGATGTCCAGGGCCGCGTCGGCGGCCCGGACCGCGGCGCCGGGATCGAAGCCCGCCTCGCGCAGCACCGCGACGATCTGCCGCATCCGCCTGCCGGAGACGGTGCCGAGATCGGCGTCGAAGTCCCGGATCAGGCCGGAGTAGCGCATCAGCAGGTCGAACGCGAGCGCCGCCTCGTCCTCCAGGAACGCCCGCCAGCCCCGGTCCGACGGCGGCAGCGGGGTGCGGGCGAACACCAGCTCCACCGCGGCGGCGGCGATCTCCTCCAGGCCGTCGACGTAGCGGTACAGGGTGCCCGGTGCGACGCCGAGCCGCTCCGCGACGGCGACCACCGACAGCCGGTCCACGCCGACCTCGACGGCCGCCTCGACGATCTCCTCCCGGGTCAGCCGCGGCTTGGGGCCCGGCCGGTTCCCGGCGCGTGGGCCCGGCCTGATCGACACCCCGGAACCGTACGCCGGAAGGGATTGCGAACGCTATTCACGGATAGCTAAGGTTCGCCTAATCAAACCTCTGTCCGACCCGGGAGACGTCGTGACCACGACCATCGACGAGCAGCAGGTCCCGGCCGGCCCGGCGGTCGAGCCCGCACCGGACCCGCGGGCCCGCGCCCGCGCCGAGTCCGCCGCGCTGGCCGACCTGCTCCGGCCGGTCCGGGGCACCATCCGGGTCGCGCAGGTGCTGGCCGCGATCGGCTCGGCGGCCGCGCTGGTGCCGTTCGTCGCGCTCGCCGGGCTGGCCGCGGCGTTCCTGGAACCCGGCCCGCCGGACGACGGCGCGGTGCTCGGCGCGGTGTGGCTGATCGTCGGCGGGCTCGGCGCCCGCGGCGTGATCACCGGCCTGGCGCTGGCGCTGACCCACTTCACCGACGTCCGGCTGCAGGCGCTGCTGCGCCGCCGGATGGCCGCGCACCTGGGCCGGGTGCCGCTGGGCTGGTTCTCCGAGCGCTCCTCGGGGATGGTCCGCAAGGCCGCCCAGGACGACGTGCACGACCTGCACCAGGTCGTCGCGCACCATCCGGTCGAGTGGGTCGGCGCCTGGGTGCTGCCGATCGCCGGGATCGGCTACCTCGCCTGGCTGGACTGGCGGCTGGCGCTGCTCGCGCTGGTGACGCTGCCCTGGTACGCCGCGGCCTACGCCTGGATGATGCGCGGCTACACCGAGAAGGTCGAGCAGATGAACGCCGGCAACGAGCGGATCAGCTCGGCCGTCGTCGAGTTCGTGTCCGGCATCGCCGTGGTCAAGACGTTCGGCCAGGCCCGCCGGGCGCACCGCGGCTACGCCGAGGCCGCCCGCGACTTCGGCCGGTTCTACTCCGAGTGGGTCCGCCCGATGCTGCGGATCGAGGTGATCGCGACGATGGCGATCTCGGCGCCGGTGGTGTTGCTCGTCGCCTGCGCCGGGACTGCCTGGTTCGTCGGCGCCGGCTGGATCACCCCGGTCGAGGCGATGACCGGCATCCTGGTCTCGCTGGTCGTTCCGACCACGATCACCGCGCTCGGCTTCGGCGCGTCCAACCGGCGCACCGCCGCTGCGGCGGCGCTGCGGCTGCACGAGCTGCTGGCGACCCCGGTGCTGCCGGAGCCGGACGAGCCGCGCGAACCCGCCGGGCACCGGATCGAGCTGTCCGGCGTCCGGTTCTCCTACGGCGGTGGCAACGGTGCCGAGGTGCTGCGCGGGATCGACCTGGACTGTCCGGAGGGGACGGTCACCGCGCTGGTCGGCCCGTCCGGCGCCGGCAAGACCACGCTGGCCACCCTGGTCGCCCGGTTCCACGACGTGACCGGCGGTGCGCTGCGGATCGGCGGCGTGGACGTGCGGGAGATCGATCCGGCGGCGCTGTACCGGCACGTCGGGTTCGTGCTGCAGGACGTCCAGCTGCTGCACGGCACGATCGCCGGCAACGTCCGGCTCGGCCGCCCGGACGCCACCGACGACGAGCTGCACGACGCCTGCCGGACCGCCCGGATCCACGACCGGATCCTCGCGCTGCCCCTCGGCTACGACTCCGTCGTCGGGGAGGACGCGCTGCTCTCCGGCGGCGAGGCGCAGCGGGTGTCGATCGCCCGCGCGCTGCTCGCTGACACCCCGGTGCTGGTGCTCGACGAGGCGACCGCGTTCGCCGACCCGGAGTCCGAGGCCGAGATCCAGGACGCGCTGTCCGGGCTGGCCGCCGGCCGCACCGTGCTGGTCGTCGCGCACCGGCTCCCGACGATCACCGGCGCCGACCGGATCGCCGTCGTCGACGACGGCCGGATCGTCGAGTCCGGGACGCACGACGAGCTGCTCGCCGCGAGCGGCCGCTACGCCGCGATGTGGGCCGCGCACCGGTCCGGGGAGGACGACGCCCGATGATCTCCGACCTGCTGCTGATCCTCGGCCCGCAGCACCGGCGCCGGATGTTCGGCTACCTGGCCTGGGTGACCGGCTTCGGCGTACTGCAGGGCCTCGCCACGGTGCTGCTCGTCCCGTTCCTGGAGGCGCTGCTGGTCGGCGACACCGCGGCGGCCCGGACCTGGACCGGCGTGCTGCTGCTCGCCGTCGTGCTGGCCTGCGTGGCCTACCACGTGCAGGCCATGCGCGGCTTCGGCGTGGCGCTGGTGGTGCTGACCACGATGCACGAGCGGCTCGGCGACCACGTCTCGTCGCTGCCGCTGGGCTGGTTCTCCGCCGAGCGGGTCGGCCGGCTGTCCCGGCTGGTCACCGGCGGCACGATGATGGTGGCCGGACTGTTCGCGCACCTGCTGACGCCGCTGGTCGTCGCGGTCGCCACGCCGGCCACGATCGCGCTGGCGATGCTGCTGTTCGACTGGCGGCTCGCGGTTGCCGCCGCGGTCTGCGCGCCGCTGCTGTGGCTGGCGTTCCGGTTCGCGGCCCGCTGGGTGGGCCGCGGCGACGAGCTCGACGACGCCGCCGCGGTGGCCGCCGGGAACCGGGTCGTGGAGTTCGCCCGCGCCCAGCGGGTGCTGCGCGCCTTCGGCCGCGGCGCCGGCGGTTACGCCCCGCTGGAGGACGCGATCGAGGACCAGCGCCGCGCCGGGCGCCGCTCGATCTGGCTGGCCACCGCCGGCATCGTCGCGGGCGGGTTCGCGGTGCAGGTCGCGTTCAGCGTGCTCATCCTGACCGGCGCCTTCCTCGCGCTCGGCGGCACCCTCGATCCGGTCCGGATGATCGCGCTGGTCGCGCTCGCGGCCCGGTTCACCGGCCCGCTGGCCGAGGTCGGCGACTACGCGGGCGTCGTCCGGATCGCCCGCAACGACCTGCGCCGGCTGGTCGCGGTGCTCTCCGAGGAGCCGCTGCCCGAGCCGGCCGCCTCGGCCGCCCGCCCGGAACCCGGCGCCGTCGAGCTGGACCGGGTGAGCTTCGGCTACCAGCCGGGGACGCCGGTGCTGCGCGAGGTGTCGCTGCGGATCCCGCCGCGCAGCACGGTCGCGCTGGTCGGCGCCTCCGGATCCGGCAAGACCACGGTGACCCGGCTGATCGCCCGGTTCGCCGACGTCGACGCCGGGACCGTCCGGGTCGGCGGGGCCGACGTCCGCGACCAGACCACCGAGGACCTGATGGCCCAGCTGGCGCTCGTCTTCCAGGACGTCTACCTGTTCGACGGCACGCTGGAGGACAACGTCCGGCTCGGCAGGCCGGACGCGACGCCCGGCGAGCTCGCCGAGGCGGCCCGGCTGGCCGGCGTCACCGAGATCGTGCAGCGGCTGCCCGACGGCTGGGCGACCCGGGTCGGCGAGGGCGGCACCTCGCTGTCCGGCGGCGAGCGCCAGCGGGTGTCGATCGCCAGGGCGCTGCTCAAGGACGCCGACATCGTGCTGCTCGACGAGGCCACCGCCGCGCTGGACCCGGAGAACGAGCAGTTCTTCACCGGTTCGATGCGGGCGCTCGCCCGCCGCTCCACCGTGCTGGTGATCGCGCACCGGCTGCCCACCGTGGTCGGGGCGGACCGGATCGTCGTGCTCGACTACGGCCGGATCGTCGAACAGGGCACGCACACCGAGCTGGTGGCGCTCGGCGGCCGCTACGCCGCCTTCCAGGAGTCCCGCCGGCGGGCCCGCGGCTGGCGACTCGTGCCGGCCCGCACCGCCACCCCTACTGCCACAGCCACAGTCGAGGAGAGCCCGTGACCCAGCCCCTGCCCCCGTACGTCCTCGGCCGGGTGGCCGGGATCGAGCCGCTGACCCCGCTGATGCGCCGTATCACCCTGGAGTCCGACGACTGGCGCGGCGCCGCGTCGGTCGCCCCCGACCAGCAGGTGAAGCTGTTCCTCGCCCGGGACGGCGGGATCCCGGAGATCCCGGCCGCGCCGGAGGACGGCAGCGGCGTTGCCGGGTGGTACGCCCGCTACCTGGCCGTACCCGAGGAGCGCAGGCCGTGGATGCGGTCGTACACGGTGCGCTCGCTGGATCCCGACGCCGGCCGGATGGTGATCGACTTCGTGCTGCACGGGACGACCGGCGGCTCCGGCCCGGCCGGTCCGGCGAGCCGGTGGGCGGCCGCCGCCGCGATCGGCGACGCGGTGGGCGTGCTCGGCCCGGCCGTCGCCGGGTACCGGACGCCGTCCGGGCAGCCGGTCCGGCTGCTGGCCGGGGACGAGACCGCACTCCCGGCGATCGGGGCGATCCTGGAGTCGCTGCCGGCCGGCGTCCGCGCGGTCGCGGTGGTCGAGGTGGCCGGCCCGGCCGAGGAGCAGCGGCTGACCTCGCGGGCGGAGCTCGCCGTGCACTGGGTGCACCGGCCGGCGTCGCTGCTCGACGCGGTGCGGGCGGTGTCGCTGCCGGACCGCGCCGACGAGGTGTTCGGCTGGGTGGCCGGGGAGGCATCGGCGGTCCGGGCGGTGCGCAGGCACCTGGTCGGCGAGCGCGGCCTGGACAAGCGCGCGGTCGCCTTCACCGGCTACTGGCGGGCCGACCTGACCCAGGACGACGCGCCCACCGAGCAGGACCTGGCCGACGTCACCGAGCAGCTGGCGGACCAGGGCGCCCCGTGAGCGGGGTCATCCCACCAGCTGGACCGGGGCGCCGCCGTCGTCGGCACCGCCGGGGCGCTGGCCGGTGACGGTGCGCGGGTGCTGCCGCTGGCCGCCGACGTCGCCGCCGCCGTGCTGTTCCTGGCCGGGGACACCGCGCGGCACATCACCATGCAGGCCCTGACCGTCGACGGCGGCGCGAGCCTCGGCCTGTGACACCCCGGCCTGTACCGGACCGCCACCCGGAAGGACATGCGTTGACCGATCCCGAGCACGTGCCGTGGCCGCCGGAGGTCGCCGACCGCTACCGCGCGCTCGGCCACTGGCGCGGCGAGACGTTCGGGGCCTGGCTGTCCGGGCTCGCCGCGGCGCCCCCGGAGCGCACCGCGGTCGTCGGCCGCACCGGCCCGGTGGCGCAGCAGTGGACCGTCGCCGAACTGGACGACCGGGCACGCCGGCTCGCGGCCGGGCTGCACGACCTCGGCGTCCGGCCGGGCGACAACGTGGTGCTCCAGCTGCCGAACGTGCCGGAGTTCCTGCCGGTGGTGTTCGCGCTGTTCCGGCTCGGCGCCCGGCCGGTGTTCGTGCTGCCCGCGCACCGCGGCACCGAGCTGCGCCACGTCGCCGAGTGGTCCGCGGCGATCGCCGTGATCACCGTCGACGCGCACGCCCGCTTCGACCACGGCGCGCTCGCCAGGGCCACCGCCGACGCGGTCGGGTCGGTCCGGGAGGTGGTCGTCCTGGACACCGGATCGGGCGGCACCACCGCGGGCACGGCCGGGCTGGCCGAGCTGGCCGCCGCCCCCGCCCGCGAGCTGCCCGCCCGCGACCCGGGCGAGGTGGCGTTCCTGCAGCTCTCCGGCGGGTCCACCGGGCTGCCCAAGCTGATCCCGCGCACCCACGACGACTACCTCTACAGCGTCCGGGAGAGCGCCCGGATCTGCGGCCTGCGCCCGGACAGCGTGTACCTGGCGGCGCTGCCGGTGGCGCACAACTTCCCGCTCAGCTCGCCGGGCGTGCTCGGGGCCCTGCACGCCGGAGCGGCCTCGGTGCTGGCCCCGGCGCCGGACCCGGCCACCGCGTTCGAGCTGGTCGAACAGGAGCGGGTGACGATCACCGGTCTGGTCCCGCCGCTGGCCGCCGCCCGGATCGGCCCGGCGCTGGGCTGCCGGCTGCAGCAGGTCTTCGGGATGGCCGAGGGCCTGGTCAACTACACCCGCCTCGACGACCCGGACGAGCTCGTCCTGACCACCCAGGGCCGCCCGATCTCGCCGGACGACGAGATCCGGATCGTCGATCCCGACGACCCGGCCGCACCGTCCGACGCGCTGGTGGAGCCCTGCCGGGCCGGGGCGCTGCTCACCCGCGGCCCGTACACCATCCGCGGCTACTACCGGGCCGCCGCGCACAACGCGACGGCGTTCACCGCGGACGGCTTCTACCGCACCGGCGACCTGGTGCGGCGCCGCCCGACCGGGCACATCGAGGTCGTCGGCCGGGTGAAGGAACAGATCAACCGGGGCGGCGAGAAGGTCGCCCCGTCCGAGGTGGAGGACCACCTGATGGCGCACCCGGACGTGCTGGACGCCGCCGTCGTCGGTGTCCCCGACGAGTACCTCGGCGAGCGCACCCAGGCGTGGGTGGTGCCCCGCCCCGGTGGTGCCCCGACCGGCGCCGTGCTGCGGCGTTTCGTCCGCGAGCGCGGGGTGGCCGCGTTCAAGGACCCCGACCTGGTCGAGATCGACCCGCGTTCCCGGTCACCGGGGTCGGCAAGACCAGCAGGCGCGAGCTGCGCGCGGCACTGCAGGACCGCACGGCGGCCGGAACCGGCCCCGACGACGAGGAGTGAACCGATGACCCTGCCGATCGAGGAACGGATCCGGGCCGACGTCGCCGAGCTGCTCGGCTGCGATCCGGCGACCATCGGCCCCGACGACGACCTGCTCGACCTGGGCCTGGACCCGGTGCGGATCATGTCGCTGGTCGAGCGCTGGCGCGCCGAGGGCAATCCGGACCTGAACTTCCCCGATCTCGCCGACGAGCCGGTGCTGCGCCGGTGGACGGAGCTGCTGCGCGCCGCCCGATGACCGGGTGACGTTCCGGACAAAATCCGGCCGCACGATGGATCTCACGACATCCAGGACATATGAACAACTTGTCAGGTGTCTTGTGAGCCCGTCGACGCTGTGGAGCCGCGATGTCCCCCCGGTCCGTTCCCCGCCGGATCCTGCCGGTCGCCGTCGCGGCCGCCGCCGCACTGGTCCTCACCGCCTGCGGCGGCCCGCCGGCGCCCGACGCGCCCGCCGCGGGCAGCGGCGAGCCGGTGACCGAGGTCAACTGCGGGATCGAGGTGACCGTCCCGGAGCCGCCGCAGCGGATCTACGCCTTCTACCAGCCGGCGATCGAGACGCTGCACGCGCTCGGCGTGAGCGACCGGCTGGTCGGCACCGCCTACCTGGACGCGCCGGTGCTGGCCGAGTTCACCCAGGCGCAGGAGGCGGTCCCCCACGTCCCCGATCTCCCCACCCGGGAGGCGCTGCTCGCCACCGAACCCGACTTCGTGCTGTCCGGGTACAACAACTCGTTCGCGGCGAGCGGCAACGAGACCGTCAGCACCCGGGCGGACCTGGCCGAGCTGGGCGTCCGGACCTGGATCAACGCCCCGCTGTGCCCGACCGAGGACGGCGCCTCCGACGAGGCCATCGATCCGGCCCAGGTGTCGATGGACACCATCTACGACGACCTGCGCTCGCTGGGCAGGATCCTCGGGGCCGAGGAGCGGGCCGGCGAGCTGGTCGCCGACCTGCAGGCGCGGGTGGCCGCGGTGCAGGAGCGGGTCGAGGGCAGGCCCGCGCCGCGGGTCGCGATCCTGCTCAACGACGACGACGGCAGCTACCGGGTGGCGTCGGGCATCGACTTCGGCAGCCGGATCCTGGAGATGGCCGGCGCCGAGAACGTGTTCGCCGACCTGACCGAGCGCCGGCACGTGGCGGTGTCGAAGGAGGAGCTGATCGCCAGGGACCCGGACGTCATCCTCACCTCCACCTGCTGCGATCCGGCCACCGTCGACGCCGACGGGGAGGCCGACGTCGCGCAGATCCTGGGCGATCCGGCGCTGTCGGGCAGCACCGCCGTCCGGGAGGGTGCGGTGCACGCGTTCCTGTTCGCGGACCGGGCCGCCAGCCTGCGCGCTCCCTACGCCGCCGAGCGGGTCGCGGACCTGGTCCACCCGGAGTGAGCGTCGCCGCCCCGGTCCGGCCGCCCACCGGGGTCCGGGTCCGCGCGGCCGCGCCCTGGGCGCTCCCGGCGGCGGTGCTGCTGGTCGCGGTCGCGGTCGTCGCCTCGCTGAAGGTGGGCGCCCGCCCGCTGGCCTGGGCCGAGCTGCACGCCGGGCTGCTGCACTTCAGCGGGACGCAGTCCGACATCGTCGTCCGGCACATCCGGCTGCCGCGCACCGTCGCCGGGCTGCTGGCCGGGGCCTGCCTCGGGCTGGCCGGCGCGGTCGCGCAGGGCGTCACCCGCAACCCGCTGGCCGGGCCGGGCACACTCGGCGTGAACGCCGGCGCGGCCGGCGCGATGATCGCCGTCATCGCGCTGACCGGCGTCGGGTCGCTGAGCGGCTACGTCTGGTTCGGCTTCCTCGGCGGCGCGATCGCGGCCGCGGCGGTCTACGCGATCGGCGGCTCCGGCCGGGACGGCGCGACCCCGGTGAAGCTGGCACTCGCCGGCGCCGCCGTCTCCGCCCTGATCATGGCGATGACCTCGGCGTTCGTCCTGCTCGACCGGGACCTGTTCGCGCGCTACCGGTACTGGGTGATCGGGTCGCTGGCGCGGGCCGATCTGGTCACGGTCGGCCAGGCGGTGCCGTTCGCGGTGGCCGGGGTGCTGCTCGCGGTGGTCCTGGTGCGCCGGCTCGACGCGGTCGCGCTCGGCGACGACACCGCCCGCAGCCTGGGTGCCCGGCCGGGCGTGACCCGGGTGACCGGCCTGGTCGCCGTCGTGGTGCTGGCCGGGACGGCGACCGCGGTGGCCGGCCCGGTCGCGTTCGTCGGGCTGGTCGCGCCGCACGCGGCCCGGCTGCTCGTCGGGACGGCGCACCGGTGGGTGCTGCCGCTGTCCGCGCTGCTGTGCGCGGCGGTGGTGCTGCTCGCCGACGTCGCCGGCCGGGTGGTGCTCGCCCCCGAGGAGGTCCAGATCGGGGTGACGGCGGCGCTGCTGGGCGGGCCGGTGTTCCTGTACCTGGTGCGGACCCGGAAGGTGGCCGCCTTATGAGTCGATACGGCCCTGTGAGTCGATACCGCCCTGTGAGTGGCGGTACGGTGGTGCTGCGCCGCGGGCCGTTCTCGGCCCGGTTCGGGCTGCGCGGACTGCTGCTCGCCGTGGCGACCTGGCTGGGTGCGGTGCTGGTCGCGCTGTGGGCGACGACGGTCGGCCAGTACCCGGTGCCGCTGCCGACCGTGCTGGACACGCTCGCCGGCAACGGCACCCTGATCACCTACGACGTGGTGGTGAACCACCGCATCCCGCGTGCGCTGACCGGGGTGCTGGTCGGGGCGGCGTTCGGCGTCGCCGGCGGGGTGCTGCAGCGCCTCGCGCACAACCCGCTGGTCAGCCCGGACGTGATCGGGATCAACGCGGGCGCCTCGGCCGGCGCGGTGCTGATGATCATCGGGTTCGGGGCGACCGCGGCCTGGGTGACCGGCGGCGCGCTCGCCGGGGCCGCGGTGGCGGCCGTCGCGGTGTACGCGATCGCCTACCGGGGCGGCTTCTCCGGCTACCGGCTGGTGCTGGTCGGGATCGGGGTGGCCGCGATCCTCGGCGCGGCGGCAACCTTCCTGCTCAGCCGGGCCGACTTCAACGCCGCCTACCAGGCCGCGGTCTGGCTGGTCGGCAGCCTGGCCGGCCGGTCCTGGCCCGATGTCGTGCCGGTCGCCGCCGGGCTGTGCCTGCTGCTGCCGCCGATGCTGGCGCTGACCCGCAGGCTGGCCGTGCTCGAGCTCGGCGACGACCTGGCCCGCGCGCTGTCCCCGCGGGTCGGCCGGGCCCGGGCCGGGCTGCTGGCCGGTGCGGTCGGGCTGTCCGCGCTGGCCACCGCGTCCGCCGGGCCGGTCGGGTTCGTGGCGCTGGTGGCGCCGCAGATCGTCCGCCGGGTGCTGCGCGACCGCAGCCCCGGCCTGCTCGCCTGCGCCGGGACCGGGGCGCTCGTGGTGGTGACCGCCGATCTGGTGGCGCGCACCGCGTTCGCGCCGCGCGAGCTCCCGGTCGGCGTGCTCACGGCGCTGGTCGGGGCGCCCGTGCTCATCGCGCTGCTGGTGCGCGGCAACCGGATCGGAGCGAGCGGATGACCCTGAGCTGCCATCACCTGAGCCTGGGCTACGCGGCCGGGGAGCCGGTCGTCGACGGGCAGTCGGTGCGGATCCCGGACGGTCGGATCACTGTGATCGTCGGCCCGAACGCCTGCGGCAAGTCCACCCTGCTGCGCGGCCTCGCCGGGCTGATGCGCCCGCAGGCCGGCCGGGTGCTGCTGGACGGCACCGAGCTGTCCCGGCTGCCCCCGACCGAGCTCGCCCGCCGGGTCGGGGTGCTGCCGCAGCAGCCGACCGCGCCGGACGGGATCACCGTCGCCGATCTCGTCGGGCGTGGGCGGCATCCGCACCAGCGCTGGTTCCGGCAGTGGTCGCCGGACGACGAGGAGGCCGTCGGTGCCGCGCTGGCCGCGACCGGGCTGGCCGATCTGGCGGACCGGCCGGTGGCCGAGCTGTCCGGCGGGCAGCGCCAGCGGGCCTGGATCGCGCTGGTGCTGGCCCAGCGCCCGGAGACGATGCTGCTCGACGAGCCGACCACGTTCCTCGATCTGGCGCACCAGCTCGACGTGCTGGAGCTGCTGCGCACGGTGAACGTCGAGCAGGGCCGCACGGTGGTGATGGTGCTGCACGACCTGGAGCTGGCCGCGCGCTACGCGCACCACCTGATCGCGATGGCCTGCGGCCGGATCGTCGCCGAGGGGGAGCCGGGCGAGATCGTCACCGAGGAGCTGGTGTCGTCGGTGTTCGGGGTGGACGCGCTGGTGACGACCGATCCGCTGACCGGCACGCCGCTGGTGCTGCCCCGGCCACGAAGGTGATGTGACTCACTGCAGACTTGAGTAGCTGTTCATGTATCAATCTTCTTCATGAGGATCGACGAACTCGCCCGGCGGACGATGCTGTCGCGGCGGGCACTGCTGCTCGGTGCGGCCGGCCTGGCCGGCGCGGTCGCGCTGGGCGGGTGCGGGAGCAGCACGGAACCGGCCGCGCCGGACGCCGGCCCGCCGCGCCCCGGCGGCCGGCTGCGGGTCGCGCTGGCCGGGCAGTCGCCGTCGGCGGACGTGCTGGACCCGCACGTCGCCGGATCGGCCGCCGCCGGCGCGATCGCCAAGAACGTCTGGGACCGGCTCGTCGCCTACGAGAACGACCTGACGCTGCGCTACCGGCTCGCCGAGTCGCTGGAGCCGAACGCCGACGGCAGCGAGTGGCGGATCACCCTGCGGTCCGGCGTGCGGTTCAGCGACGGCAGCCCGCTCACCTCGCGGGACGTCCTGTACAGCATCGAGCGGATGCTCGACCCGGCAAAGCCGTCCTCGGCCGACCTGTCCATGGTGGACCTGTCCCGGACCAGGGCGGACGGCGATCTCGCGGTGCAGGTCGCGCTGTCCGAGCCGCTCGCCGATCTCGGTTCGGTGCTGGCCGGCTGGTACGTCTACGTCGTCAAGGAGGGCAGCGACACCTTCGACGCGTCGTCGCTGCCGGTCGGCACCGGGCCGTTCGTGCTCCGCGAGTGGGCACCGGGGGAGCGGGCGCTGCTGGTGCGCAACCCGGAGTACCGGGACGGCGTCGCGCACCTCGACGAGGTCGAGATCCTGCAGATCGCGGAGCCGGAGGCGCGGGTGAACGCG
The DNA here is from genome assembly GCF_058448985.1 of Pseudonocardia sp. DxW. Classification (NCBI taxonomy): domain Bacteria; kingdom Bacillati; phylum Actinomycetota; class Actinomycetes; order Pseudonocardiales; family Pseudonocardiaceae; genus Pseudonocardia; species Pseudonocardia sp. DxW. The sequence goes on from NZ_JBZFLK010000017.1 coordinate 74,191, forward strand.
CTGCGCTCCGGCGAGGTCGACATGATCGACCAGACCCCGCCGCTGCACGCCAGGACGCTCGCCGACGACGGGACGTTCCGGCTGGTCGAGCCCCGGCTCGGCACCATGGCGGCACTCCAGATGCGGGCCGACACCCCGCCGTTCGACGACGTCCGGGTCCGGCAGGCGCTGCGCCTGGCCGTCGACCGGCAGGCCATGGCCGACACCGTGTACCTGGGGTTCGCCGAGGTCGGCAACGACCTCTACGGGCTGGGCGCGCCGTTCTACGCGAGCGACATCCCGCAGCGCGCGCACGACCCGGCCGGGGCCCGCGAGCTGCTCCGCCAGGCCGGGCAGGAGAACCTGACCGTCACCCTCACCACCGCCGACTCCAGCCCCGGCCAGCTGGACTCGGCGACGCTGTTCGCCGAGCAGGCCCGCGAGTCCGGGATCACGGTGAACCTGGAGACCGTCCCGGCCGACAACTACGCCGCGCAGGTCTCCGGGCAGCGCCCGCTCACCCACAACAACTGGTGGAACTACAGCCTGGACTACTTCTACGGCCAGACCACCGTCTCCGACGCCCCCGGCAACGCCGGCTGGCGCGACCCGGAGTGGGACGCGACCTTCCTGGCGGCCCGCGGCACGCTCGACGTCGACGAGCGGGCCGCGCTCTACACCGAGCTGCAGCAGACGCTGTTCGACACCGGCGGCCTGATCGTGCACAACTTCGTCAAGCAGCCGGCCGGGATCGCGCCGTCGGTGCAGGGCGTGCCCGAGTTCGTCCTCGGCAACGACGACTGGGCGAGCTACCGCGGCGTGTGGCTCTCGGCGTGACAGGACCCGGCCGGTGATCCGGTACCTGCTCGGCCGGCTCGCCGGCGCGGCGCTGGTGCTCGTCGTGGTGGCGGTCGTGGTGTTCGGGCTGTTCGAGACGCTGCCCGGGGACGCCGCCGAGACGATCCTGGCGCAGAGCGGCCGTTCCGGCGCGCTGCCGCCCGAGCAGGTCGCCGCGCTGCGCGCCGAGCTCGGGCTGGACCGCGGCCCGGTCGAGCGGTTCGGGTCCTGGGCCGGCGGGCTGCTGCGCGGCGATCTCGGCAGCTCGCTGCTGTCCGGCCGCCCGGTCGCCGACGTGCTCGGCGCCCGGATCGGCAACAGCCTGGTGCTCGCGTCGGTCACGGTGGCGCTGCTGTTCCCGCTGGCGCTGGGCCTCGGCGTGCTCGCCGGGGTCCGCGCCGGGACCCGCACCGACCGGGCGGTGAGCACCGGCGCGCTCACCGCGGAGGCGGTGCCGTCGTTCGTGATCGGGGTGGTGCTGATCGCGGTCGTCGCGCTCGGCTGGCGGCTGCTGCCCGCGGTGTCGCTGGTGCCGTCCGGGACGAGCCCGCTGGCCCGCCCCGAGGTGCTCGTGCTGCCGGTGCTCGCGCTGCTCGCCGGGCTGGTGCCGCATCCGGTGCGGGTGATCCGGGCGCGCACCGCCGAGCTGGTCGCCGGGGAGCCGCTGCGCACGGCGGCGCTGCACGGCGTCGGGCACACCCGGCTGTTCGCCCGCTACGTGGCCCCGGTCGCGCTGGCCGCGGCGCTGCCGCCGATCGCCGGATCGGTGGCCGGGCTGGTCGGCGGGGTGGCCGTCGTCGAGACCGTGTTCTCCTACCCGGGCCTGGCCCAGGAGCTGGTGCGGGCGATCGCGCTGCGCGACTTCCCGGTCGTCGCGGCGGCCGCGGTGCTGATGGCGGTGTTCGGCGTGACGGTGCACCTGCTCGCCGATCTCGCCGCGCTGGCCGCCAGCCCGCTCGCCCGCCGCGCGGTCCTGGACGGGCGCCGGTGAGCCGCCGGGGCCCGGCCGCACCCGGAACCGGGCGGCAGGACGCTCCCGGCACCGGGCCGGAGAACGGGCCCGGTCCGGGTGCCGGGTGGCGTGATCCCGGCCGGCTGGTCGCCGTGGGCCTGGCCGTGCTGGTCGTGCTGGTCGCGGCCGGGCCGTTGCTGGCCCCGTGGGACCCGGGCGCCACCGTCGGCGTCCCGTTCGACGGCCCGTCCGCCGGGCATCTGCTGGGCACCGACCGGCTCGGCCGCGACGTGCTGTCCCGGGTACTGCACGGCGGCTGGCGGCTGGCGCTGATCACCGTGACCGCGCTGGCCGCGGCCTACCTGGTCGGCTTCCCGGCCGGGCTGCTCGCCGGGCTGCGCCGGTCCGCGGACGGTTGGATCATGCGGCCGGTCGACGTGCTCGTCGTGCTGCCCTGGTTCCTGGTGCTCGCGGTGCTGGCGACGGCGGCCGGCCGCGGCGCCCCGGCGCTGGTCGCCGCCGGGGCGCTCACCGCGCTGCCGTGGGTGGTGAAGGTGGTCCGCGGCGCCGTGCTGGAGGAGGCGTCGGCCGGGTACGTCGAGGCGGCGCAGGCCCGGGCCGAGCCGCTGCGCCGGATCGCCTTCCGCGAGGTGGCCCCGAACATCGTCCCGGTGGTCGCCGCGGACGCCGGGATGCGGCTGACGGCGACCCTGTCGGTGGTCACCGCGGGCGGCTACCTGGGGCTCGGGCTGCCGCCGAACACCCCGGACTGGGCGCTGGACATCGCCGCGAACCAGGGCGGGCTGACCGTGCAGCCTCCGGCGGTGCTCGCCCCGGCCCTGATGATCGTGCTGCTGGTGGTGTCGGTGAACCTGCTGGCCGACTCGCGCGCCGCCCGGGACACCCCGCGCCGGCCGGTGCCGGTCCCGCTGCGGGCCGGGGACGGCCCGGACGCGCTGGTCGCGCCGGGGCTCTCGGTGCACGACGCCGGCGGCCGCCCGCTGCTGTCCGGGATCGACCTGGTGCTCGGCGACGGCCGCGGGCTGGCCGTGGTCGGGCCGTCCGGGTCGGGCAAGAGCACCCTGGTCCGCGCGGTGACCGGGGCGCTCGCACCCGGGCTGCGGGCCGGCGGGACGGTCCGGTTCGGCGGCGGTCCCGGCCGTCGCGCCGTCGGCTGGGTCCCGCAGGACCCGGCGCTCGGGCTGAGCCCGTCGGTGCGGATCGGCACCCAGGTCCGCGACGTGCACCGCGCGCACGGCGCCGGGACCGGCCGGGACGCGGTGTCCGCGACGCTGCGCGGGGTGGGGCTGCCCGGCGACCCGGCATTCCTGCGCCGCTACCCGCACCAGCTCTCCGGTGGCCAGCAGCAGCGGCTGCTGCTGGCGCTCGCCCTGGTCGGCGACCCGAACCTGCTGGTGCTCGACGAGCCGACGACCGGGCTCGACCCGGACACCGCGGCGGCGGTGCTGGACCTGGTGCGCGGGCGGCGGGCCCGCGGCGTCGCGCTGCTCGTCGTCACGCACGACCTGGCGGCGGTCCGCGATCTCGTCGACGACGTGCTCACCGTGGTCGACGGTGCTCCGGCCGGGCCGCAGGCCATCACCCCGGTGCGGACCGCCCTGGCACAGGCCGTCCCTGCGCAGGCCGCCCTGACACAGACCACCCCTGCGCAGGCCGCCTTGGCGCAGACCGCCCCTGCGCAGGCCGCCGCGGGGACGCGCCCGTCCGCCGGGACCGCCCCGGCGCCGCTGCTGCGGGTCCGCGGGCTGACCGCCGGGTACCGGGCGCATCCGGTGCTCGACCGGGTCGATCTCGACGTCGGCGCCGGCGAGTGCGTCGGGCTGGTCGGGAACTCCGGCGCGGGCAAGAGCACCCTGGCCCGCTGCCTTGTCGGGCTGCACCGCCCGGACGATGGCACCGCCACCCTGGACGGGGTGCCGCTGGCCGGTCGCGCCGGGGCCCGGACCCGGGCCCAGCGCGGCGCCGTGCAGTACGTGTTCCAGAACCCGGCCCGCTCGCTCAACCCGCGCCGCACCGTCGCCGCGGAGCTCGCCGCCCCGATCCGGATCTTCGGGACGCCGGCGCCGCCGGCCGTGCTGCTGGAGCGGGTCGGTCTGGCCGCGGACCTGCTCGACCGGCGCACCGACCGGCTCTCCGGCGGCCAGCAGCAGCGGGTCGCGCTGGCCAGGGCACTGGCGGCCGGGCCGCGGCTGCTGGTGTGCGATGAGATCGTGTCCTCGCTGGACCCGGCGAACCGGCGGGCGATCCTGGACCTGCTGGGTGAGCTGCGCCGGTCCGAGGGGCTGGCGGTGCTGTTCGTCAGCCACGACCACGAGGCGGTCGACGCGCTCGCCGACCGAGTGCTCGTCGTCGACGGCGGGACGCTGCTGCCCGCCGCCGCCGAGATGCGCGTCAGCGCGAAATGTCGATCACATCCGGACACTGATGCGCATCTCGGCGGTCGGGCCGGTGGCCGTCCGGCTCAGTGACTCAGTCCCACTCCAGGGAGCCGCCGGTGCGGTACTCGGTCACCCGCGTCTCGAAGAAGTTCTTCTCCTTCCGCAGGTCCATCGCCTCGCTCATCCACGGGAACGGGTTCTCGGCCTGCCCGAACAGCGGCGCGAGCCCGATCTGCTCGGCCCGCCGGTCGGTGATGAACCGCAGGTACTGCTCGCACGACTCGGCGGTCAGCCCGAGCATCCCGCGCGGCATGGTGTCGCGAGCGTAGGCGATCTCCAGCTCGCACGCCTCGTGCAGCATGCCGCGGATCTCCGTGGCGAACTCCGGCGTCCACAGGTGCGGGTTCTCGATCTTGATCTGGTTGATGCAGTCGATGCCGAAGTTCAGGTGGATGGACTCGTCGCGCAGGATGTACTGGTACTGCTCGGCGATCCCGACCATCTTGTTGCGTCGCCCGAGGGCCAGGATCTGGGCGAAGCCGGTGTAGAACCACATGCCCTCGAACACCACGTAGAACGCGATCAGGTCGCGCAGGAACGCCCGGTCGTTCTCCGGGGTGCCGGTGCGGAAGTCCGGATCGGACAGCGCCTGGGTGTAGCGCAGCGCCCAGGTGTCCTTGTCGGTGATCGAGGGGACCTCGCGGTAGGCGTTGAACAGCGCGCCCTCGTCGAGCCCGAGCGACTCGCAGACGTACTGGAAGGTGTGCGTGTGCACGGCCTCCTCGAACGACTGGCGCAGCAGGTACTGCCGACACTCGGGGTTGGTGAGGTGCCGGTAGACGGCGAGCACGATGTTGTTCGCGACCAGCGACTCGGCGGTGGCGAAGAAGCCGAGGTTGCGGGTCAGCATCAGCCGTTCGTCGTCGGTGAGGCCGCCGGGGGTGCGCCAGAGCGCGATGTCGGCCTGCATGGCGACCTCGGTCGGCATCCAGTGGTTGGCGCAGCCGGCCAGGTACTTCTCCCACGCCCAGTGGTACTTCATCGGGAGCAGCTGGTTGACGTCGGTCCGGGCGTTGATCATGCGCTTGTCGTCGGCGTGCACCGGGGCGGCGCCGCGCTCGATCTCACCGAGGCCGGTCGCGTCGGCGGGGTCGGTCCGGGCGCCGGTGGTGCTGTCCACGGTGGTCACTGGCAGGCCTCGCAGTCGGGGTCGTCGATCGAGCAGGCGGCGGCGGGATCGAGATCGAGCTCCATGCCGCCGGCGGTGGAGCCCGCCGGGGCCGGCGGGGTGCCGTTCACCGGGACCGCCGGGGCGGTGCCTGCCGGGGAGCCGCCCGCGCCGGCGCTGCTCGGCACCCCGGTGAGCCGCCCGTCGGTGCCCTTGAGGGTGGACTTCTCCACCGACGTCGCGGCCCGGGTCCGCAGGTAGTAGGTGGTCTTGCAGCCGCTGCGCCAGGCCAGCCGGTACAGCTCGTCGAGCTTGCGGCCGCTCGGACCGGCCAGGTAGAGGTTCAGCGACTGGGCCTGGTCGAGCCACTTCTGCCGGCGCGACGCGGCCGCGATCAGCCGGCGCGGCTCGATCTCGAACGCCGTCGCGTACAGCTCCTTGAGGTCGGCGGGCACCCGGTCGATCTCGGCCAGCGAGCCGTCGAAGTACTTCAGGTCGGCGACCATCACCTCGTCCCAGAGCCCGCGTTCCTTGAGGTCGCGGACCAGGTGCGGGTTCACCACGGTGAAGTCGCCGGACATGTTGGACTTCACGTACAGGTTCAGGTGGATCGGCTCGATCGACTGGGCGACCCCGCAGATGTTCGAGATCGTCGCGGTCGGGGCGATCGCGAGCACGTTGGAGTTGCGCATGCCCTGGCGCCGGACCGTCGCACGCAGGGTGTCCCAGTCGAGGGTGGTGGAGCGGTCGACGTCCAGCTCGCCCTCCTCGCGGGCGGCCGCGAGCAGTTCCAGCGAGTCGATCGGCAGGATGCCGCGGCTCCACAGCGAGCCGTCGAACGAGGCGTAGCGGCCGCGCTCTACCGCGAGGTCCGACGACGCGGCGATCGCGTGGAAGCTGAGCGCCTCGGCGCTGCGGTCGGCGAACTCGACGGCGGCGTCGCTGCCCGGCGCGATCCGCTGCAGGAACAGCGCGTCGGCGAAGCCCATCATCCCCAGGCCGACCGGGCGGTGCCGCAGATTGGACCGGCGGGCCTCCGGGATCGTGTAGAAGTTGATGTCCACGACGTTGTCCAGCATCCGGACGGCCGTGGTGACCGTGCGCCGCAGCTTGTCGGCGTCGAGCCCGTCCGGCCCGGTGTGCGCGGCCAGGTTCACCGAGCCGAGGTTGCAGACCGCGACCTCGCCGTCCGGCCCGGCCTGGGTGTTCAGGGTGATCTCGGTGCACAGGTTCGACGAGTGCACCACCCCGGCGTGCTGCTGCGGGCTGCGCAGGTTGCACGGGTCCTTGAAGGTGATCCACGGGTGCCCGGTCTCGAACAGCATGGTCAGCATCCGGCGCCACAGGTCGACCGCGCGCACCGTCCGGTGCACCCGGATCTCGCCGCGGCCGGCGGCGGCCTCGTACTCGCGGTAGCGCCGGGCGAACGCGGTGCCGTAGAGGTCGTGCAGGTCGGGGACCTCGTCCGGGGAGAACAGCGTCCAGTCCGCGTCGGCCTGGACCCGGCGCAGGAACTCGTCGGGAACCCAGTTCGCGGTGTTCATGTCGTGCGTGCGGCGCCGGTCGTCGCCGGTGTTCTTGCGCAGGTCGAGGAACTCCTCGATGTCGACGTGCCAGGTTTCCAGGTAGGCGCACGCGGCGCCCTTGCGCTTGCCGCCCTGGTTGACCGCGACGGCGGTGTCCCCGGCGATCTTGAGGAACGGGACGACGCCCTGCGAGACGCCGTTGGTGCCGCGGATGTGCGCGCCGAGGCCGCGGACCGGGGTCCAGTCGTTGCCCAGGCCGCCGGAGTACTTCGCGAGCAGCGCGTTGTTGCGGTAACCGCCGAAGATGGAGTCCAGGTCGTCGTCGACGGTGGTGAGGAAGCACGACGACAGCTGGGCCCGGGTGGTGCCCGAGTTGAACAGCGTCGGGGTGGACGCCATGAAGTCGAAGCTCGACAGCAGCTCGTAGAACTCGATCGCGCGCGCCTCGCGATCGACCTCGCGGATCGCCAGGCCCGTCGCGACCCGCAGGAAGAACGCCTGCGGCAGCTCGAAGCGGGTGCCGCGCTCGTGCAGGAGGTAGCGGTCGTAGAGGGTCTGCAGGCCGAGGAAGCCGATCTGCAGGTCGCGCTCGGGGCGGACCGCGGCGGTGACCCGGTCCAGGTCGAACGTGGCGAGCTCCGGATCGACCAGCCCGATGTCGATCGCGCGGCGCAGGTAGTCCCTGGTGTAGGAGGCGTACCGCTGCGTCATCGTGGCCTGGTCGGGCGTCTCCCGGGTGCCGGACAGGTGTGACACGGCCTCGGTGCGCAGCCGGTCCAGCAGCAGCCGGGACGCGACCAGCGAGTAGTCCGGTTCCCGCTCGACCAGCGTGCGGGCGGCCATGACGAGTGCCTGGGACAGCTCGTCGGCGGTGATGCCGTCGTAGACGGTGCGGTCCAGCTCGGCGAGCACCGGCTCCGGCGAGACGTCGTCGATGCCCGCGCACGCCTCGGCGAGCACGGTGTCGACCCGGTCGCGGTCCAGCGGGACCCGGCTGCCGTCCGGCTGGGTGACGTGCACGGTCGGTGTGCCCGGGGCGGCGGGTGCGGCGTCGCGGGCCTGTGCGTGCTGCTCCCGGTAGAGGACGTAGGAGCGGGCGACCTTGTGGTGCCCGCCGCGCATCAGGGCCAGCTCGACCTGGTCCTGGATCTGCTCGACGTGCACGCCGGGCGCGGGATGCCGGGCGAGTGCCGCGACGACCTGGTCGGTCAGCTCGCCGACGAGATGGTGCAGCCGCGACGACGCCGCAGCCGGGCCACCCTCGACGGCCAGGAACGCCTTGGTCATCGCGACCGAGATCTTGCCGGCGTCGAAGGTGGTCTCGGAGCCGTCACGGCGGATCACCCGCAGGCCGGGCGGGGCCGTGCCGTGCGCGGATGCAGGGGGAGCGGTGCTTGCGGTCACGGGTCTCTCTCCTCGCGAGTCGCCGTCGGTCCGTGACCCGCGCGAGGAGGCGACGACGGTCCGGGACCGCCGCACCCTGGCGCCCTCCCGCGAGGCCCCGGAGCTGCGCACGCCGGCGGCGCGCGCACCGGTGGCAGGTCTTCGGACTCACGGGCGTCGTGCACGCTCCTACTGGCCGTCGCTTCCCGGGATCGCTCCCAGTGCTCGTTGACGGCGGTCGTTCCCGTTCACCGCTGCGGGGCAGTCCCGGATTCGCACCGGGTTCCCTGTTGCCTCACCGGCCCGGGCGGGCCGGTGAACCACCAGCGCCGCGGACACTACATCTTGGGGCGGTCGCCGTTCGAGACCCCAAGGAGTCGGTGTGGTGCGACGAATCGTCACCGCCGGTGAACGGTGCAGGTCGGCCCCGGCGGGTCGGTCCGGTGGACGACGACGGGTCACCCGGGCGGGTGATGCGCGTCGCGCCGGTGGCCGTCGCCTCGGTCGCCGTGGTCGTCGTCGTGGTCGTCGTCGTGGTCGTCGCCGCGATGTGGCCGGCCGGGCCGGCCGGGCCGGGCGGCGCCGTCACCGGGTCGGCGCGGTCGCATCGACGACGAGGAACTCCGCGTCGAGCCGGACCGGCCGGTCCGCCGGTCCGGCGAGTGCCTCGACGTCGTCGAACATCGCGCTCGCGCGCCCGCCCAGCCCGGTCGCGGCGGCGGCGTGCGCGGGGGAGTGCCGGCGCAGGAAGGTGGTCATCGCCGCCGGCGAGTCGAAGTGCCACGGCAGCCGGTGTGCGGAGACCCGGATCCCGGCGAATCCGGCCAGCCGCCGGCGCGCCGTGTCCGGGACTCCCCAGTCGAGCGGGTCGGCGACCCCCGGCGGGGTGCCGGTGTGCGCCCGCATCGCCGTGGTCATCCGCCCCATGAACCCGTCCGGCGTCCACGCCGTGAAGGCCAGCCGGCCCCCCGGCGCGAGCACCCGGCGCAGCTCGGCCAGTGCGGTCTCCGGCCGCGGGGCGAAGATCAGTCCGAAGCTCGACACGACGACGTCGGCGCTGCCGTCCGGCAACGGTAGGTCCTCCGCGTCGGCCTCCAGCCAGACGATCCCGGTCCCCGCGGTCCGCTCCCGGCCGAGCTCGACCATCCGGGGTGCGAGATCGGTCGCGAGCACCGCGGCGCCCCGCTCCCGGAGCATGAGCGCGGCGGTGCCGGTACCCGCGGCGACATCGAGCACCTGCTCGGTGCCGCCGGGTGCGACGGTGTCGACCAGGGCACGGGATGCGGGTGCGAGTCGCGCGGCGAGCGGGCGGTAGTCCGCGCCGCCCCACAGGCTGCGCATGGCGGTCGTGTACCCATCGGGATCGGTCACCACAAAATAGTATCGATATCCATGTTCAACAAGGAAGGTGTGGGATGCCCGGATTCGAGATCTGCCGTGGAGTGTTCACCGGTGACGAGCTCGCCGGGCTCCGCGACGCCGTGGAGGCCGCGGTGGCGCTGGCCGCTGCGGCCGACGTCGTGCACGAGACGGTGTCCGGTGACGGCCGTCGGATCGCCACCACGGTCGGCCTGCGCGGTGGGGCGCCGACGTCGGTGCACCGGGAACCCGGCGGCGACGTGGTGCGCAACCTGCGCCCGGTCGCGCATCTCGACGACCGGCTCGCCCGCTGTGCCGAGGATCCGCGGCTGACCGGCCCGGCTGCCCGGATGCTCGGCACGGACCGGGTCGGCCTGCTGACGTCGAAGATCAGTTTCAAGCGGGCCCGGGTCGGTTCGGCGTTCATCTGGCACACCGACCACTCGTTCCTGGCCCGCTTCCTGGATCCGCGGGCTGCCGCCGAGGTGGTCACCGCGATGGTGTTCCTGGACGACGCCGACGACGGCAACGGCGCGCTCCGCCTGGTCCCCGGCAGTCATCGGACCGGTCCACGCCCGGACGGCGAGGGGCCCCGGCCCGGGGAGCCGGCGCCGGTCACGATCCGGGCCGTCGCCGGTGACGTCGTGCTGTTCCCGACGCTGATGCTGCACTCGTCGGGGCCGAACCGGTCCGACCGGGACCGGCGGGCGCTGCTCTGCCTGTTCCAGCCCGCGGGGCGGCCGCACCTGCGGGAGGACTGAGGTCCCGGATCGGGCGGGCCCGGGACTCACCCGACGGAAGACTGAGTTGCCGGGCGCAACGGTGTGTCGGCTGTCAGGCTCGGCCGTGGTGACCGTCACCACGGAGAGGAGAAGGACATGAGCCACGACGTGCTGGAGGCTGCCGGCGTCACGACCCCGGCGGCCGTCGTCGAGATCCTGCACGAGGCCGAGCGGGCGAGCACCGCCTGTGCGTCGGCGATGGTCGGGGCCGGCGGCATGGAGCGCGAGGTGCTGCTCGCGCTGGACTGCGCGGACCTGTGCTCGGCCGCCGCGCGGGTGCTGTGCCGGAGGCACGGGGACGAGGCCGTCGCCCGGGCAGCGGTGGAGGCCGCGATGCTCGCCTGCGAGGCGAGCTCGGCGGCCTGCGGCGCGCACGCCGGCCATCACGAGCACTGTCGGCGACACTCCGAGATCACCCGGGACGCCGCCGCGCTCCTGCGGGAGCAGGGCGGCGGCTGACGGTCGGCGCCGTCGACCGGTGCCGGCCCCCGGCCGGTGGTGCGGGGCCCACCGGCCGGGACCGTCGACGGCGCCGCCCGGCCGGTCCGCCCGCCGGCGGTCGGGCCGGCCCGCCGCCCGGCCGGCCGGCCGGCGGAACGGTGCTGGGGTGCGTTCCGCGGAACGCGGTCGAGCAGGCGGGTTCCGAAGGATCACCGGGTCGCGGGACGGGCCGTGGTGCGTTCCGCGGAACGCGAGCGGGGTGGTCCGGGAGTGCTGCGGTTCGCGGTCAGCCGGCGGTGCCGGCCGGGCGCTCCTTCCCGCGGAGGCGTTCCGCGGAACGCCGGATCGAGGGATCCCGCACCCCTGGTTGCCTGCCGACTCCGCGTTCCGCAGCAGCCCTACGTTCCGCAGCTCCCCGTTCCCCATGCCCGTCTCCCGCGTGTCCGTGTCCCGCAGATCGGCGGACGGCGTTCCGCGGAACGCGAGTCGAGAGGCCGGGTGTCGGCCACCGCCCCACACCGAGCCGCGGCCACCGCCCCATGCCGGGCGTCGGGCATCGACCCGTGCCGGGCGTCGGGTACCGACCCATGCCGGCCACCGACCCCGCGGCGCACCCCCGGGGCGCCCGCCCATCACCCCCGCCGGGCGCGGTCGAACCTGGCCCAGCGCACGGTGTCCGGCCGGGCCGGCTCCATCCCGTCCAGGTCGGCGGAGATCCCGACGTGCTCGTCGCCGTCCGACCAGACGGTCGCGGCGTCGCGCAGCAGCACCTGGGCCCGGCGCAGTGCGTCCCCGCGGACGGTGTCGTCCGGGGTGGCGGTGGCCGCCGCCAGCAGCCGGGCGACGTCCGCCCGGGGCGCGTACGGGCGCTCCGCCGGTGGCGGGCCGAGCGGCTCGCCGTCCGCTCCGGTGTCGCTGTCGCTGTCGCCGCCGTCGTTGTCGTTGCCGGTGTCCGGGCCCGGCACCGGGGAGCTGCCCAGTGCCGCGGCGCGCAGGTGCAGCGGGATCGGCTGCGCGGGCACCCGGCGGAACGCGATCCCCGGGGTCGGCTCGGCGCCCACCGGGTCCGGCTCGCGGGGCTCGGCGAACAGCCCGATCTCCTCCAGCTGCTCGCCGATCACCGCCGCCGCCGGCCGGGACAGCGGATCGAACGGGTCGAACAGCAGTGGCACCGTGATCCCGGTCGCGCCGGCCGCGGCGACCAGCTCGGCGGCCCGGCCTGCGTCGCGCTCCACCGGCGGGACGTCGGCCGGATGGTGCTCCAGGCCCGGACCGAACAGGTCGTCGCCGGGATCGCCGAGGTCCAGCAGCACCCGCCGGACCAGCGCCTCCCGGTCGATGCCCAGCCGCACCGCCTCGCGCAGCCGCGGATCGTCGAACAGCGCCCCGGCCGGGCCGCCACCGTCCGGGACGGTCCCGTCGCCGCCCAGATCGGCCCGGCCGAGCCGGTCCGCCCGGCCGCTGCCGACCTCCAGGAACCGGGTCGCCGAGCCGGGCGCGGACAGGATCCGGGTCCCGGTCCGGCCCATGATCCGGCGCACGCTGTGCGGGAACAGGTCGTGCGCGTAGTCGACGCGGCCCTCGATGAGTGCCTGGAAGCGGTTCTCCTCGTCGTCGTCGACCAGGAACCGCAGCTCCGGCGACGCCGCAGCGCCCAGCCAGTGCCCGTCGTGGCGCAGCAGCACCTCCGGCCCCACCGGGTGTGGCCGGAAGGCGCCGGTGCCGACCGGGGCGGCGCCGTCGCCGTCGCGCACGATCCCGGTCCCGGGCGCACCCAGTACCAGCGGGAACAGGAAGTCCGGCGCGCCCAGGACGATCTCCAGCTCGGTCGGCGAGACCGCCCGGCTGGCGGTGAGATCGACCCCGGAGAGCAGCGGGGCGGCGGTCGCCCCGGTGGCCGGGTCGGCGATCCGGCGCAACGACGCCAGCGCGTCGGCCGCGGTGATCGGCCGCCCGTCGTGCGCGACGGCGGCCCGCAGCCGGACCCGCCACCGGGTGCCGGTCGGGTCCGGCTCCACCGACTCGGCCAGGTGCGGCACCGCGCGCATCTCCGGCGACCAGACCAGCAGCGTGTCCGCGACGGCCGCGGCGCGGGCCCGGTCCACCGGCCGCCAGACGTGGTGCGGGTCCGGCGGCGGGAGCGGCCCGGCCCCGGCGAACAGCACGGTGAGCGGCGGCGCGGTGGTGTCGGCCGCGGCACCGCAGGCGGCGAGCGCCGGGATCCCGGCCAGTGCGGCCGCGGCACCGGTGACGCGCAGGAACGATCGACGGGTCAGGGCCACCGCACCAGGGTGCCCGTTCGGTCGGCGCGCCCCGCATCGGGTCGGGGCCGGTTCAGGACAGGGCGTGGCCGAGTTCGCCGGCCCCGGCCAGCAGCTCGTCGGCGTCCCGGGCGACCAGCACGTGATCGACGGTCCCGGCGTACTCGCCCATCGCGCACGACGCCTGGTCCCAGTAGCGGCGCGGCTCCGGCGTGATCCAGCCGACCCGGTAGGCCCGGCGCGCCAGCCGGCGCAGCTCGTCGGTGCCCGGCGGCAGGCCGTTGGACCGGGCGTCGCCGACGAACAGCACCGCGGTCCGGTTGTCCACCGCGTCGGCGAACCGCTCGTTGATCCCGCCCAGCACGCGGCCGTAGTCGCTGGTGGCGTCCAGGTCCAGGCCGGGTGCGGCCAGCACCGCGGCGAGCGCCCGGTCGTCGTGCGCGCGCAGCAGCAGACCGGTGACGTCGACCGGGGCGTCGACGAAGGCCAGCACCCGGCAGCGGAACGCCTGCCGGTGCAGGGTCCTGGCCAGCCGCAGCACGAACGCGGTGATCGACCGGACCGACAGCGACACGTCGGCGACGACGAGCAGCCGCACCCGGTCCGGCACCTTCCGGCGGACCAGCAGGTGGAACGGCACGCCGTCGCTGCGCATGCTGCGCCGGACGGTGTGCCGGACGTCGAGCGGCCCGCGGGCGTGCTCGCGCGGGACCCGGCGCGGCGCACCGCGCATCCGGTGCAGCAGCTCGTGGCAGGCGCGCTGCATGTCGGCGGGCTCCGGGGTGCGGTCGGTGTCCGGCGCCGCGGGCGCGCCCGGGCCGGTCTCGATCCGCTCGGCGAGCTGCGCGACGAACTCGCTGATCGCGTCGACCAGCCGGCCCAGCTGGTTCGCCGAGAGCAGCTCGCCCTCCGGGCCGTCCGCGTAGACGGCGTGCGGGTCGTAGGCGGCGAGCATGGCCAGGACGGCCTCCGGGTCGTCGAGGTCGATCCGGCCCGACACCCGGTCGGCGCCGCCGGACGTCAGCTCCTTCCCGGCCGCCGCCCCGGCCCGTTCCAGGTCCACCGTGTGGGTCGTCCCGCGCCGGCCGCGGTCCTCGGCCGAGGAGACCGAGAGGTCCCGGTCGGACCCGCCGAGCGAGACGTCGTCGTCGTCGCGGTGCGGGTTGAACCCCTTCTCCTGCTCCGGCGCGTCGAGCAGGTCACCGACGTCGGCGGTGCCCGGGTCGTGATCGGCGTAGCGGCCGAGCGGGTCGTCGCCGTCGGCGAGCTCCAGATCGGTCGGCAGTCCCTGCGCGGCCGGTCCGCGCAGGCCGGGCCCGTCCGCGCCGGAGCCGTCACCGGTGCCGGGGAGCGGCCCGAAGAACGCGTCGAAGGCGCGCTCGAAGCCGGGACGTTCGTGCGCGTAGGCGACCGTGACGGCGCGCAGCCCGGTGCGCAGCCGGTCCAGGTCGGACGCGCCGAACATCGCCAGCACCCGCCGGACCTCGATCGCCTCGGCCGGCGACACCGCGACCCGCTGGGTCCGCAGCACCCGGGTGAACGCCGCGGAGAGCACCGAGAGCACCCACGGCCCGGGATCGCGGGCCGGCGCGGTCACCGGCGGCCCCGGCGGTTCCGGTCGGCGGCCGCGCGGGACCCGGTGGAGGCGGCCCGCCCGGCGCAGAAGGCCCCCGCGGTCGACGACGCGCCGTCCGCGGCGACCGGTCCGCCCGCCTGCGGACCGGGGTCCTCGCCGTCCAACCTGCGGATCGCCAGCTCGCGGTCCGAGCCGTACTTGAGCAGCGCGGACAGAAGCGCGGGCCGCACCTTCTCCAGCTCGCCCGCCGAGCCCAGGCCGAGCACCGCGGCGGCCCGGGCCGCGTCGATCACCTCGGAGATCGACGGCGACTTGCGCAGCGGGAACCCGCGCAGCGTGCGGGCCAGCTCCACCACGTCGGCGACGACCTCGGGCGCCACCTGCGGCGCGCGCCGGGACACGATCTCGGCCTCCCGCTCGGGCGTCGGGAAGCCGACCTGGAAGTGCAGGCAGCGGCGCTTCAGCGCCGGGGACAGCTCGCGGGTGTCGTTGGAGGTGAGCACCACCCACGGGACGGAGCGGGCGGTGAAGGTGCCGATCTCCGGGACGGTCACCTGCTGCTCGGCGAGCACCTCCAGCAGCAGCGCCTCCATCGACTCCTCGGTGCGGTCGACCTCGTCGACCAGCAGCACCACCGGGTCCGGGGACAGCACCGCCTCCAGCAGCGGGCGGGTGGACAGGAAGTGCTCGGTGTAGAGCCCGGTGTCCTGCGCCTGCAGCCGGGCGGACGCCTCGGCCATCGTCGTCGTCCCGGACAGCAGCTCGCCGATCCGGTCGCGCAGCATCTGGACGTGCATCAGCTGCTTGCCGTAGTCCCACTCGTAGAGGGCCCGGCCGTCGTCGAGACCCTCGTAGCACTGCAGCCGCACCAGCCGCCGGCCGCTCGCCGCGGCCAGCGAGGAGGCCAGCTCGGTCTTGCCGACGCCGGCCGGTCCCTCCAGCAGCAGCGGCCGTTCCAGCGCGGTCGCCAGGTGGACGACCACGGCGAACTCGGGATCGATGACGTAGTTCTCGCCGGACAGGGCCTCGGTCAGGGTCTCGGGGCTGTCGAACGTGGTCGGGGGCACCGTTCTCCTCGTGCGCGTGCGGGGGCCGCCGCGCCCGGGGGCTGATCCGGGCGCGGCGGCGGGTTCCGTGCGTTCCCTGTGCCGGGGCGTCTAGTACGACCCGGTGAAGGCGTGCTCGACCAGCGGCACCAGCGACTCGACCGTGCACTCGCGGGGGTTACCGGGGGTGCAGTAGTCGCCCATCATGTGCTCGGCGATCCGGTGGACCGTCTTCTCGTCGGTGGGGATGGTGTCCCCGCGGCCGGCGTACTTGCCGGTGTTCATCCGGTTCTTGTCGTAGCTGTCGGACTGCAGCACACCGAAGTTGTCCGGGATGCCGACGTCCTTGGACAGCCGGATCGCCTCCTCGACGGCGGCGTCTGCGGCCTGCACGGTCGTCATGTTGGTGGTGTCGACGCCGAGCGCGGTCGCGATCTTGGCGTACCGCTGGTAGCGCGAGGGCAGGTTGTACTCCCACACCCGGGGCAGCGCGATCGCGTTGTTGAGGCCGTGATGGGTGTCGAAGAACGCCGACACCGCGTGCGACGTCGAGTGGACCAGGCCCAGACCGCCCGAGTTGAACGCCTGCGCCGCGATGTACTGCGCGTGCATCATCTTGGAGCGGGCCTCGAGGTTGCGCGGCTCGTAGGTGGCCTCGCGCAGGTACTGCCCGACCAGCTCGATCGAGTACAGCGCGTTGCCCAGCGAGGGCTCGAAGTCCAATCGGGACACGAACGGCTCGGAACCGTGCGCGAGCACGTCGAACCCGCAGTAGGCGGTGAAGTGCTGCGGGCAGCTGTAGTAGAGCAGCGGGTCGTCCAGCGCCAGGGTGGTGACGACGGCGTCGTCGAACCCGACCCACTTCTGCGGCTTGTCCATGTCGGAGGTGTTGGTGATGACGTAGGCCCAGGAGGTCTCGGACCCGGTGCCCGCCGTGGTGGAGACCGCGATGTGCGGCGGGTTCTCCATGTTCGTGGACTTCGAGAAGCCCTCGAACTCGTTGATGTTGCGGCCGTCGTGTGCGATGACGACGCGGGCGCCCTTCGCGGCGTCGTGCGACGAGCCGCCGCCGATCGAGATGATGCCGTCGCACTTCTCGCTCGTGTAGAGCGCGGCGGCGTCCATGCAGTTGTAGTCCTTGGGGTTGGACTCGACCTGGTCGTAGACGACGACGTCGACGCCCTGGTGCTCGACCTTGCCCTTGAGCTCCTCGATGATGCCGGAGCCGCGCAGGCCCGAGGTGACGAACAGGACCCGCGTCATGCCCAGGTTCTTCGCCTCGACGCCCAGGATGTCGTGCGCGCCGACCCCCAGAAGCGCCCGCGGGAACGGGTGGAACTCCTTGATCGGGAAGTCCCAGATCTGGTTGAGCTCGATGGCCATTGGCTCTCCTCGCGGCCTCGTTGGCGTGCGGACGAGCACAACGGTGGCTGTTGCAGATGACTGGCAACAGCTACGCACGGGTACCTGACCACCTGCCCGTCGGCCCGGTCAGGTTCCCCGTCCGACCGGACGGGGCGGCGGGCGTCAGCCCAGGTCAGGCAGCTCCGGTGCGGTGAACCCGGCCGGCCCCGGGGGGTACGGCAGCACCGCGCGGATCGCCGAGGCGGGCACGGCGCCGTAGGCGTGCGGGAAGCGCATCGACTCCGGATCGCCCGGCACGCCCGGCTCCCACCGGACCTCGACGCCCGCGGCGGCGAGCGCGGCCGGGTCGACGACGAGCAGCGACAGGTCGGTCCGGCCGGCGAACAGCCGCTGCGCGGGCAGCGCGACCTGGTCCGCGGTGGACAGGTGGACGAAG
Organism: Pseudonocardia sp. DxW; assembly: GCF_058448985.1. Classification (NCBI taxonomy): domain Bacteria; kingdom Bacillati; phylum Actinomycetota; class Actinomycetes; order Pseudonocardiales; family Pseudonocardiaceae; genus Pseudonocardia; species Pseudonocardia sp. DxW. The sequence continues at coordinate 91,701 of NZ_JBZFLK010000017.1, forward strand.
CCCACTTCGTCCAGCGAGGGCGGCGCGATCTCCCCGGCGAGCTCGTAGCCGGCCCGCTCGGCGGGGGTGCACAGGTGCAGCAGCGTGTCGTCCACCGTCATGCGGCCAGCATGCCCTCCCGTCCGAACGGACGGGCGTCCCCGCAGGTTCTTGCTTTCCGGCACCCGGTGCCAATAACGTCCGATCTGCTGCCCGCGCCGGCCGGCGGGGCGGTCGGTCACCGCTCTCGCCGAGAGTGGATCCCTGCGGAGGTTGCCCATGAGCGAGCACCAGAACGAGGACGTCCTGGTCGAGGAGACCCTCGTCGAGGAGGTCTCCATCGACGGCATGTGCGGTGTCTACTAAGCCGGTCGACACCACGGTGCCGGACGGTGCCGCGGGGTCGTTCGACCCCGCGGCGCCGTACCGGGTGAGCGAGAGCGTGTCGCTGCGCCCGGAACCGTTCGGCGCACTGGTGTACGACTTCGTGACCCGCAAGCTGTCGTTCCTCAAGACCCCGGAGCTCGTCGAGGTCGTCACCGGCCTGGAACGTCATCCGGACGCCCGGTCCGCGGTCGAGGCGGCCGGTGTGCCCGCCGCGCAGCACGAGGCCTATCTGAAGGCGCTGTCCGGGCTGCTGCGGTCCGGAACGATCGTCGCCCGCTAGTCCCGCTCCGCCGTTCACAGTCCTGCCGACCACCACAGTGAGGTGCCCGTGAAGCTGGTCGACCACTTCCAGTACGGCCTGAACTCGCCCATCTGCCTGACCTGGGAGCTCACCTACGCCTGCAACCTCGCGTGCGTGCACTGCCTCTCGTCGTCGGGCCGGCGCGACCCGCGCGAGCTGACCACCGCCGAGGCCAAGGCGGTCATCGACGAGCTGCAGCGGATGCAGGTCTTCTACGTCAACATCGGCGGCGGTGAGCCGACCGTGCGCCCGGACTTCTGGGAGCTGCTGGACTACGCCATCTCCCACGACGTCGGCGTCAAGTTCTCCACCAACGGCGTGAAGCTGGACAAGGCGCGCGCCGCCCAGCTGGCCGCGACCGACTACGTCGACATCCAGATCTCGATGGACGGTGCGACCGCCGAGGTCAACGACCACGTCCGCGGCCCGGGATCGTTCGACACCGCGATCACCGCGCTGGAGAACCTGGCCGAGGCCGGGTTCGTCGCACCGAAGATCTCGGTGGTGATGACCCGGGAGAACGTCGACCAGCTCGACGAGTTCAAGGCGATCGCCGACAAGTACGGCGCCCAGCTGCGGATCACCCGGCTGCGCCCGTCCGGCCGCGGCGCCGACGTGTGGGACGAGCTGCACCCCACCCAGGCACAGCAGAAGCAGCTCTACGACTGGCTGGTCGCGCACGGCGACCAGGTGCTGACCGGCGACTCGTTCTTCCACCTGTCCGCCTACGGCGAGGCGCTGCCCGGGCTGAACCTGTGCGGCGCGGGCCGGGTGGTCTGCCTGATCGACCCGGTCGGCGACGTCTACGCCTGCCCGTTCGCGATCCACGAGAACTTCCTGGCCGGCAACGTCCGCGACGCGGGCGGGTTCCAGGAGGTGTGGACGAACTCCGAGCTGTTCACCGACCTGCGCAAGCCGCAGACCGGTGGGGCGTGCGCGTCGTGCCAGCACTACGACTCCTGCCAGGGCGGCTGCATGGCGGCGAAGTTCTTCACCGGCCTGCCGCTGGACGGGCCGGACCCGGAGTGCGTGCAGGGCTACGGCGAGCAGATGCTGGCCGCGCGGGACTCCGGGACGGTGATCCCGAAGTCCGACGTGGACCACTCGCGATCGGCGCCGCGGAACTCGCGCACCCCGAAGCAGCCCACGATGCTGTCGCTCGCCCCGCCGCCGCGCCGGCCGGACCGGGCCTGCGACGAGAGCCCGCTCGCCGGGTTCACCCCGGCGTCCGCTCCCGCGCAGGCCCCGGCCGCTCCCGTCGCCGGGAGCTGACCACGGACCTGCTGACGGGGCCCGTCGACCTGCGCGGTCGGCGGGCCCCGTCGCGTGTGCTGTTCGGGCCGCACGAGACGAACCTCGGGGACGCCGGGCGCGGGATCACCGACGACCACGTCGCCTACTACGCGGAGCGGGCCGCGGGCGGCGCCGGGATCATCGTGGTCGAGCCGGCGTCGGTGCACCCGTCGGACCATCCGTACGCCTACGCGCCGGCCGCGTTCCGCCCCGCGGCTGCGCCCCGCTCCGGCGCTGCTCCGCGGCCCGGCGCTGCTCCCCGCTCCGCCGCTGCTTCCCGCCCCGCTGCGGCTCCCGGGCCTGCGGCGGCCCTCGTCGCACCCGATCCGCACGCCGAGATGCAGCTCAGCGGGCTCCCGCGGGCCGACGGGCCCGCTGAGCTGCATCTCGGTGACGTGCCGGCCGCGCGCGGCTGGGCCGCCGTCGTCCAGGCGTGCCGGCCGCACGGCACGCTGGTGCTCGCCGGGCTCGCACACGCCGGCGGGCAGGGCTCGACGGCGCACTCCGGGCACCCGCTGTGGGGGCCGTCCGCGGTGCCCGACGTCGTCTCCCGGGAGGTCCCGGTCGCGATAGACGCCGCGCAGATCGAGGAGATCGTGCTCGGCTTCGCCGCGGCCGCCCGCTCGGCTGTGGACAACGGTGTGGACGGTGTGGAGATCTCCGCCGGACAGCACTCGCTGCTGCGTCAGTTCTGTTCCGGGCTGACCAACCACCGCACCGACGCCTACGGCCGCGACCGCTCGCTGCTGCTGCGCCGGGTGCTCGCCGCCGTCCGCGAGGAGATCGGCCCGGAGCCGCTGCTGACCCTGCGACTGTGCATCGACGAGCTCGCGCCGTGGGCCGGGATCACACCCGCCGACGGCGTCGGGCGGGCCCGGGCGGTCGCCGCCGACGTCGATCTGCTCGTCCCGGTCGCCGGCAGCGGGCTCTCGGTGGCGGCCACCCGTCCGGACCTGCACACCCCGGAGGCGTTCCTGCGGGAGCGCTGCGCCGCGGTGCGCCGCGCGGTGGACGGTGCGACGGCCGTCGCGCTGGCCGGCAGCGTCGCCTCGCCGTCGCTCGCCGAGGAAGTCCTGACCTGCGGTGACGCAGATATCGTCGAGATGACGAGAGCGCAGATCGCGGATCCGTCGCTGGTCGCGCTGGTCCGGGCCGGGACGCCGGAGCGGGTGCGGCCGTGTCTGCTGACCAACGCGCTCGCCGCCGCGAGGGACCCGCGCAACCCGGTCGTCGGTGACGAGCTGGAACCCCGGTCGGGGTACGAGCGCACCGAACCCGCCGTGGTCCCGCGCTCCGCCGCCGGGCCGCCGGTCCCGCGACCGGTGCTCGTGGTCGGCGGCGGTCCCGCGGGGTGCGAGGCCGCCCGGACGCTCGCCCTGCTCGGCCATCCGGTGACGCTGCACGAACGCTCGTCGCGGCTCGGCGGGATGCTGCACGCGGCGGCGGCGCTGCCCGGTCGCAGCCGGCTGCTCCTGGCGGTCCCGTGGTGGGAGCGGGAGCTCGCGCGGCTCGGGGTGCGGGTCGAGCTCGGCTCCGACCTGGACGGCTCCGCCGTCGCCGCGGCGAGCGCCCGCGGTGTGCCGGTGCTCCTCGCGGCCGGATCGCGACCGACGGCCCCGGGCTTCGGGGCGGACGTGCCGGTGGTGCCGGCGGCCGAACTGGCCGCCGGGCCGGCCGGTACGGACCTCGCCGGTTCGCGACCGGTCCGGACCCTGCTCGCCGCCGCCGGGGTGTCCGTCGGGGCGCCGGTTCTGGTGCGCGACCCGGTCGGCGACTGGACCGGGCCGGGCGTGGCGGAGCTGCTGGCCGGTGCCGGATACCGGGTCACGCTGTCCACCCCGGACGCCGTCGCCGGGCACCAGCTCGGCCGGTGCGGGGACATGGCGCCGGCGAACGCCCGGCTGGAGCGGGCCGGCGTCGTCCGGGCGCTGTTCACCGCGGTCCGCCACGTCCGGGACGGCGTCGCGGAGCTGGTCGACGTGCACACCGGGGCGGTGACGACGGTGCCCTGCGCGGCCGTCGTGGACTGTGCGGCCCGGCTGCCGGACCGGACACTGCCGGACGCGCCCGGTCGCCGGAGCATCGGGGACCGGGTGGCACCGCGCACGATCGCCGAGGCGGTCCGGGAGGGGCGCCGCGCCGCGCAGGCCCTCGGCGAGGGACTCTGCCGCGCACCGGAGCCCGCCGGGTCCCGTCGCGTCGCAGCGCCCACCCCCGAAGGCCACCACCTCGCGCGGGCCACCGTCGGGCGGTCCACCGCCGGGCAGGGCGCTGCGGGGCGGGCGGCCGGGGCGGGCCGTGCCGAGCCGGCCGTCCCGCCGCGGCTCGGCGACCCGCTGCGGCTCGGCCGTCACCGGCTGCGGAACCGGATCGTCTTCACCGCCCATCTCACCGGCTTCGCCGAGGGCGGCCTGCCGACCCCCCGGCACGTCGGCTACTACGCGGCCCGGGCCGCGGGCGGCGCCGGACTGGTGATCACCGAGGAACACGCCGTCCATCCGGCCGACCGGCCCTACGAGCGGCTGATCCGCGGACACGACCCGGCGGTGCTGCCCGGCTACCGGGCGCTCACCGACGCGGTGCACCGGCACGGCGCCGTCGTGCTCGCCCAGCTCAACCACAACGGTGCCCAGGGCTCCGGGATGTACTCCCGCGAGCCGGTCGTCGGGCCCTCCGCGCTGCCCGATCCGATGTTCCGGGAGGTCCCGGCCGAGCTGGACGCCGCCGGGATCGCCGAGATCGTCGCCGCGTTCGCCGACGTCGCCGCACGCTGCGTCGACGGCGGGTTCGACGGCGTCGAACTGCAGTGCTCGCACGCGTCGCTGCTGCGCCTGTTCCTGTCCCCGGCCACCAACCGGCGCACCGACGCCTGGGGCCGGGACCGGGCGAAGATCGTGCTCGACGTCGTCGCCGCGGTCCGCGAGGCGATCGGCCCGGACCCGGTGCTCGGCCTGCGGATCGGGGTTGACGAGCGGATCCCCGGCGGCATCACCCCGGACGACGGTGCCGTGCTCGCCCGCCGGCTCGTCGCGACCGGCGCGGTCGACCACCTCAACACCTCGATCGGTGTCGCGACCTCGACGCTGCACCTCATCGAGCCGTCCATGCACACCCCGTCCGGATACGCCGGCCGGCTCGCCGCCCGGCTGCGCGACGCGGTCCGGGAGGCCGGTGCGGACGTGCCGGTGATCGGCGTCGGACGGTTCACCACGCCCGCCCAGGCCGCCGGGGCGCTGGACCGCGGCGAGTGCGACCTGGTCGGGATCGCCCGCGGGCAGATCGCCGATCCGGCGTTCGCGGCGAAGGCGCTCGCCGGGCGTCCGGTCCGCCGCTGCGTCGGCTGCAACCAGGACTGCATCGGGCGGGTCGGGCTGAACCTGCCGCTGGGCTGTCTGGTCGATCCGGCGGCCGGCCGGGAGTGGCTCGCCCCCGCCGTCCTGCCGGTCGGTGCGCGACCGCCCGCACCGGCCCGGTCCGGTCCTGCGCGGCCGGCCGGACCGGCCCGGTCCGGTCTCGAGGGGCCGCCTGCACCGGAACGGTCCGGTCCCGCGGGACCGGTGCTCCGGGTGCTGGTCGCCGGCGCCGGGCCGGCCGGTCTGTCCGCGGCGGCCGCGCTGGCCGGCCGCGGGCACGACGTCCTGCTGGTCGAGCGGGCCACCCGCACCGGCGGCCGGCTCGCGCTCGCGGCCACCGCGCCGGGCCGGGCCGAGCTCGGACACGTCACCGACGACCTGCTGCGGGCCGTGCACGAGTCCGGCGCGCGGCTCCGGCTCGGGACGGAGGTGGACCGGGCGTTCGTCGAGGAGTACCGGCCGGACGCGCTCGTGCTGGCCACCGGTGCCCGTCCGGCACCGCCGCCCTGGGACCCGGACGGACTGACCGTGCCGGTCGACGACGTGCTGGCCGGGGCGCCGGTCCCCGACGGCCCGGTGCTCGTCGTCGACGAACTGGGGTTCCACCACGCCACCTCGGTCGCCGAGCTGCTGGCGGCCCGCGGGCACGACACCGAGATCGTCACCCCGGCCCTGGTCGTCGGGCAGGATCTCGGTCTCACGCTGGACCGCGAGGGCTTCCGGTGCCGCGCGCACGCGGCCGGCATCCGGTGCAGCACCGACCGGGCCGTGCTCGGGGTGCAGCGCACAGGTGAGCAGAGCAGAGCGGTGGAGCTGCTGCACCACCCGACCGGCCGGATCGAGCGCCGGGAGGTCGCCGCCGTCGTCGCGGCGGTGCCCGCCGTGCCGTCCGCGGGGACCTGCGCACGGCTGGGGACCGGGCCGGGGGAGGATGGCCCGACGGTGCACCGGATCGGTGACGCGCTGACACCGCGCCGCGCCGACGCGGCGATCCGCGAGGGCAGCGCACTCCTCAGCGCAGTCTTGACCTGAAGTCAACTCAACTTTCTAGCGTCGGGACCATGACCACGGAGACCTCCCTGACCGGCAACGACCGCGCCGGCCCCCGCGAGTGGATCGGCCTCGCCGTCCTCGCGCTGCCCCTGCTGGTGCTCACACTCGACATCAGCGTCCTCTACCTCGCCGCGCCGGCGCTGGCCGTGGACCTCCAGCCCTCGGCCACCCAGCAGCTGTGGATCCTCGACATCTACGGCTTCCTGATCGCCGGCTTCCTGATCACCATGGGCACCCTCGGCGACCGGATCGGGCGCAGGCGGTTGCTGCTGATCGGGGCCGCCGCGTTCGCCGTCGCCTCGGTGCTCGCGGCCTTCGCCCCGACCGCCGAGCTGCTGATCGCCGCCCGCGCGCTGCTCGGCATCGCCGGAGCCACGCTGATGCCGTCCACCCTCGGCCTGATCTCGACGATGTTCCCCGATCCGGTCCAGCGCCGGTTCGCGGTCGCCGTGTGGATGACGACGTTCTCGGTCGGGGCCGCGATCGGGCCGCTGGTCGGCGGGGCGCTGGTCGAGGCGTTCTGGTGGGGGGCGGTGTTCCTGCTCGGCGTGCCGGTGATGCTGCTGCTGCTCGTGCTCGGCCCGCTGCTGCTCCCCGAGGAGCGCGGCAGCCGTGCCGGACGCCTGGACCCGATCAGCGTCGTGCTCTCGCTCACCGCGATGCTCCCGCTGGTCTACGCGGTGAAGAACACCGCGGCCTACGGCCCGGAGGCGATCACGCTGGTCCCGGCCGTCGTCGGCGTGGTGTCGGGGGTGCTGTTCGTCCGCCGGCAGCGGCGGCTGGCCGATCCGCTGCTCGACATCGCGCTGTTCACCCGGCCGGTGTTCACCGCCGCGGTGCTGGTGCTGCTGGTCGCGCTGCTCGCGGTGAACGGCCTGTTCTTCGTGCTGCCGCAGTACCTGCAGCTGGTCGGCGGCGCCTCGGCGCTCACCGCGGGACTGTGGATGCTGCCGGTCGCCGGGGTCACCGTCGCCGGGTCGCTGCTGACCCCGGTGCTGGCCCGCCGGTTCGGCGTCCGGACGGTCGTCGCGACGTCGGCCGGGCTGGCCGCGCTGGGATCGCTGCTGGTCGGGCTGGTCGGGGCGGGCGGCGGCACGGTGGCGGTGCTGGTGCTGGTCTCCGGGACGGTGCTCGGGCTGAGCCCGATCGGCGTGCTGGCCACCGACCTGGTGATCGGCTCGGTGCCGTCGGCGCGTGCCGGATCGGCGGCGTCGATCTCGGAGACGGCGGGCGAGCTGGGGGTGGCGCTCGGCGTCGCCGTCACCGGGAGCGTGCTCGCCGCCGTCTACGGTGGACGGCTGGTGCTCCCGCCGGGGCTGCCCGCCGAGGCCGCCGACCGGGCCCGGGAGGGTCTGGCCGGTGCGGTCACCGCCGCCGGCTCGCTGCCGCCGGGGCCCGCCACCGCCCTGCTCGACGCCGGCCGGTCGGCCTTCACCGCCGGGTTCGGCGTGGTCGGGCTGGTCGCGTCCGGGTTGCTGACCGGTGTCGTCGTGCTGGCGCTGACCGCGCTGCGGCACGCCGGCCGGTGAGGGCAGGCTGTACCCCGTGCTGCTCGACGAGCTGACCTGGCCCGATCTCGACGATCCCGCAGACCCGCCACGGACGGTGCTGGTCCCGGTCGGCTCGACCGAGCAGCACGGGCCGCACCTGCCGCTGGGCACCGACACGCTCGTCGCGACCGCCGTCGCCGGCGCGCTGCACGACGCCGATCCGGGGCTGCTGCTCGCCCCCGCGATCCCCTACGGCGCGGCGGGCGAGCACGAGGGCTTCCCCGGCACCGTCTCGATCGGCACCGAGGCGCTGCACACGCTGCTCGTCGAGTACGGCCGCTCGGCCTGCCGGTGGGCGTCGCGGCTGGTGCTGCTCAACGGGCACGGCGGCAACGTGGCGGCGCTGTCGTCGGCGGTGCGGCTGCTGCGGCACGAGGGTCGCGACGCCGGCTGGCTGCCGTGCGTGGCGGCGGTGCCCGGGGTCCCGGCGGACGCGCACGCCGGCCGCTACGAGACGTCGTTGCTGCTGTACCTGCGGCCGGACCTGGTCCGGGCCGACCGGGCCGTCGCCGGCGAGACCCGCCCGCTCACCGAGGTGATCGACGCGCTGCGGGCCGGGGGGACGGCCGCGGTCAGCCCGAACGGCGTGCTCGGCGACCCGGCCGGGGCGAGCGCCGACGAGGGCCGGGCGCTGCTCGCCGCCGTCACCGCGGCGGCCGCGACGGCGATCCGGAGCTGGGACCCGGACCCGGCCACGGGCAGGCTCCGCGTCCCGCGCTGATCCACGATCGGGCACCGGACCGGTCGCCCGGCGGTCGTCCCGGTTCCCGATCGGTGATCATCCGGCCGGGGACAGGACGGTCGTCCGGAGCGGGCCGGTCACCACGGCCGTCCCCGCCGCCGGGATCAGCGGGGACGTGTCGGCGGCCCCGCCGAGGAGCCGGCCGGTCCCCGGGTCGACGGCGACGAGGCCGGTGCGGGCGCCCTGCAGCAGCAGCCGGTCGCCGGCGGTGTCGGCGCGCGCGACGCCGTGCGGCACGCTCGGGCGCAGCAGCGCACCGGGCAGCTCCCAGCGGACCGCCCCGGTGGCCGGGTCGAACGCCGTCACCCCACCGGCCGCCGACGGCTGCAGCAGCAGCGCCGGATCCCCGGGACGCTGCGGTGCCCGGAACCCGGCACCCGGGCCCAGCTGCGGGGTGAACCGGTCCGAGCTCCAGCGCGGCGCGCCCGATCCCGGTACGACGCCGTGCAGACCCGTCCGCGAGCGCACCAGCAGCACCCCGCCGGCCGCGCCGAACGGCTGCGGCAGCTCGTCGATGAGCGACCAGGCGGGCTCCCCGGTGCCGAGCCGGAACGCGTGCACCCCGGACCCGTCGTCGCCGGCCGCGTACACCGCGACGACGTCCTCGGCGACCACCGGCGCCACCCCGCCGTCGTGCACCCGGTAGTCGCGCGACCAGTGCTGCTCACCGGTGGCCGGGTCCAGCAGCCGCAGCCGGGACCGGTCGGCGTCCTGCTCGGCGACGAGCGCACCGTGCGGGGTGTCCAGCATGCTCACCCGGGCGTCCCCGGACACCGGCACGCACCACCGCAGCTCGCCCGACGCCGGATCGAACGCCGAGACCGCGCCGCCGCCGAGCACCAGCACCGATCCGCCGCCGGCCGCCGATGCCGGTCCGGCGCTGCTGCCCGGTGCCGGTCCGGCGCCGCCGTCTCGTGCGGCCCCGGCCCCGGCCCCGCCCCCGGCCCCAGCCCCTGCGCCGTCGCCGGCCCCGGCGCCGGGTGCCGGCCCTGCGCCGTCCGCCGGTGCCGGCGCTGCGCCGTCCGCCGGTGCCGGTCCGCCGTCGTCCGGTGCCGGTCCGCCGGTGAGCAGCAGCGCCGGTTCGTACCGGCCGCGGGGCAGCGCCGCCGACCACAGCGGCGTCCCGTCCGCGACGGCGTACCCGGCGAGCAGCCGCCGGTCGTCGTCGCCGAGCTGGGCCGTCACGATCCGGTCGCAGGCCACCGCGGCGTCGGTGATCTCCGGCAGCGCCGTCCCGTCCTCGCCGCGCACCCCGCCCCACAGCCCCCAGCGCGGGGTGGCCGGGATCCCGGCCGCGGCCAGCGTCGCGACCGCGGCGGACTCCGCCTCGGCGGTGAGCTGCCGGGCCGATGTGGCGTCGGCGCCGGATCCCGCCCCGGCGATCGGGCCCGGGTCACCGCCGGCCGCGCACCGGCCGGCCGCCGTCGCGGTGACCACCACCAGCCCGGCGACCAGGAGTACCGCGCCCGCCACCGCCGTCCACCGCTGCCGCATGCCGGGATCCTCACCCACCGGCGGCCGGCCGGGGTCCGCAGATCCACCGACCTGCCGGGCCCAGCGGGCCCAGCCGGGCTCGGCGGGGCTCGGTGAGGTTCAGCGGATCAGCAGCGGCACGAGCTGCTCGGCGGCGGTGAACGACCCGTGCTGCCCGGGGAACGACGCCAGGTAGGGCTCGACCTCGCTGCGCACCACCGCGGCCGTGCCGCGCAGCGCGACGACCACGTCCCCGATCCGGTCCAGCACCCGGTCCTCGACCGGCCCGAACCAGCCGTCGGCGACGGCCTGCTCGCGCGGGACGACCGCGGCGTCGTCGCCGAGCACCGCCCGCCACGCGGCCAGCACGTCGGCGGCCGCGCCGGGCTCGGTGTAGACGTGCCGGGCCCGCGGATCGCCGCCCAGCAGCGCCACGCCGGCCTGCAGCTCGGGGGAGACGTCGGCGTCGACGATCCGGTCCACGGTGACCATCCCGTGATCGCCGGTGACGGCGAACAGGGTGCCGGCGGGCAGCGCGTCGAGCAGCATCCCGACCAGGGCGTCGATCTGCCGGAGCTGCCAGCGCCAGGCCGGGCTGCCGGGGCCGTACACGTGCCCGAGATGGTCGAGATCGGCGTGGTAGGCGTACACCAGCCGGGGACCGGGCACCCGGTCGTCCGCACCGGACAGGATCTCGGCGGTCAGGTCGCCCAGCGCCGCCACCCCGCGGTACTCGCCGCCGCGCAGCCCGGACCGGGTCAGCCCGGACGTCCGGAACTGCCGGTGCGACACCACCCGGACGTCGACGCCCGCCGCGGCGGCCCGTTCCAGCGCCGTCGGCTGCGGCTGGACCTGCTCGGGGATGAGCGTCTCCCGCAGGTCGTGCCGGCCCTCGGCCCAGCTCAGCGCGTCGAGCAGCCGGCCCTGCACCCGGAAGCTCAGGCCCAGCGTGCCGTGCGCGCCCGGCGGCAGGCCGCTGCCCAGCGAGGTCAGGCTGATCGGGGTGGTCGAGGGGAACCCGACGGTCAGCGGCCCGGCGTCGGCCAGCCCGGCCAGCACCGGCGCGTCCGCGGCGTGCGCGCGGAGCAGCTCGTGGCCGAGTCCGTCGACCAGCAGCAGCACGGCGGCCCTGGCGGCGGGCAGCGTGAACGCGGGCGGCCGGTCGTCGAGCGGGGAGCCGATCGCGTGCAGCAGCGCGGGCACGACCTCGGAGAGGGTCGCGGTGCCGTAGCGGGAGAGGAGATCGGGCATGCGCAGGAGTGTGCTGCCCGTCCCGCCGGGGAGTCGACCCGCGGCCCCCGCGGATGGAACGCTCCTCCGGTGACCGCCGCCGACACCCGCCCCGACCGTTCCGCCGCCGCGCCGGCGGCCCCGGCCGACCGCAGGCTGCCGGACGGGTTCCGGGTGCGGCTGGACCGGCGGGCCCGCCCGATCGACGGCGGCGCGGCGCTGCTCGGCGGCGCCCCGCCGCGGCTGGTCCACCTCTCCGCCCGCGCCCGGGAGCTGCTGCCCCCGCCCGGCGGGACGTTGGTCGTCGAGGGGCCGACACACCGGGCGCTGGCCCGCACCCTGCTCGACGCCGGGCTGGCGCATCCGGTGCCGCGGACGGGCCCGCACGCCGGAGCGACGGGGCCGAACGCCGGGGAGACCCGCCTGCACGCCGGAGCGACGGGCCCGCACGCCGGACCACATGCCGGACCGCATGCCGGACCGCATGCCGGACCGCCGCACGGACCGGCCGAGGTGACCGTCGTGGTGCCGGTCCGGGACCGGCCGCTGGACGCACTGCTGGCGGCGCTCCCGATCGGCGAGCTGGGCGGGCTGATCGTCGTCGACGACGGCTCGACCGAGCCGGAACCGTTGCGCCGCAGCGTCGAGGCTGCCGGCGGGCGGGTGCTGCGGCACGCGGCCAGCCGCGGCCCGGCGGCGGCGCGCAACGCCGGGCTGGGCGCGGCGCGCACCCCGTTCGTGGTGTTCCTCGACTCCGACGTGGTGCCCGAGCCGGGCTGGCTGGAACCGCTGCTCGCCCATCTCGCCGATCCGGCGGTCGGGCTGGTCGCGCCGCGGATCGTCGCGCTCGACCCGGCCGCGGGCACCGGCCTGCGCGGGCTGGTCGGCCGGTACGAGGCGGTCCGGTCCTCACTGGACCTGGGGCCCGATCCGGCGCTGATCGTGCCGCGCTCCCGGGTCGCCTACGTGCCCAGCGCGGCGATGCTGGTCCGGGTGGCGGCCGTCGGGGCGGCGGCGTTCGACCCGGCGATGCACGTCGCCGAGGACGTCGACCTGGTCCTGCGGCTGCACGCCGCCGGCTGGGCGATGCGCTTCGAGCCGGCCGCCCGGGTCGCCCACGACCATCGCACCGATCCGGCGGAGTGGTTGCGCCGCAAGGCGTTCTACGGCACCGGTGCGGCCCCGCTGGCGTTGCGGCATCCGGGCGCGGTGCCACCGATGGTGCTCTCCGGCTGGACGGCGGCGGTCTGCCTGCTGCTGCTCGCCCGGCGCCGCGGCGCGACCGCGGTCGCCGCCGTCGTCACCGCGGTGGCGACGGATCGGCTGTCCCGCAAGCTGACCCGCCTGGAGCGGCCGCGGCGCAGCGCGGCCCGGCTCACCGCGCTCGGGCTCTCCGGCGCGCTGTGGCAGTGCGCCTCCGGGCTGACCAGGCACTTCTGGCCGGTGGCCGCGCTCGCGCTGCCGTTCTCCGCCCGGGCCCGGACGACGGTGCTGGCGGCGGCGCTCGCCGAGGGGCTGGCGGACTGGTGGCTGCACCGGGACCGGGACCCGCGGGTGCGGATCTCCCCGGTAGGTCATCTCGTCGCGCACCGGCTCGACGACCTGGCCTACGGCGCCGGGCTCTGGTGGGGGGCCTGGCGCCACCGGACGACGGCACCGCTGCGTCCGACCGGCCCTGGACCGCGTCGCTGACGTAGGTTAGGCTGACCTGAGACGCAGCCGCCGGACCACTCCGTCCGGGTTGGTCTGAACGAGTGATTCCCGCCTCGTCACGGATCCGATTCTGCGGCCTCTTCGCGAGATCGTCTCCGCGGGTGCGGCCGGGTCACCCGAGTGGCTCCGGTCACGCCCACGACACGCCGTCCGACCGGTCACGGCGCCTCGGCCGTCCGCCTTGCCTGCCCGCATGATCGGGAGTGTGATGTGGGCGCCGCCACACGCGTGACGGCAGATGGTAGGCGCGCCGACGCGGTCGCGACCGCGCTCGGTGTACCTCGACCAGTCCCCGGTAGACCCCGCGCGACCGAGTGCGTGGTCGCGTACGAGGAGTGAGAGTTCATGACAGAGGTCCGGGTCACCGTCGACGGCGTGAACTACGCCGACGACGTCGAGCCCCGCATGTTGCTCGCGCAGTACCTGAGGGAGACGCTGGGCAAGACGGGGACGTTGATCGGCTGCGACACCAGCAACTGCGGTGCGTGCACCGTGAGTCTGAACGGGCAGAGCGTGAAGTCCTGTTCGGTCCTCGCCGTCCAGGCCGACGGCGGCGAGGTGACCACCATCGAGGGCCTCGCCCGCGACGGGAACCTGCACCCGGTGCAGGAGGCGTTCCGGGAGTGCCACGGCCTGCAGTGCGGCTACTGCACGCCGGGAATGATCATGGCTGCGGTCGACCTGCTCGGCGACAATCCCGACCCGACCGAGCAGGAGGTCCGGGAGGGCATCGAGGGCAACCTGTGCCGCTGCACCGGCTACCAGAACATCGTGCGGGCGGTGCAGTCCGCGGCGAAGAACATGAAGCCGGGCGCCCAGGCGCCCGCCGGCCAGACGGCCACCCCGGTCGCGGGAGGGAACTGAGTTGACCACGACCGCCGAACCCACCACAGCAGAGATCGGCAAGGCGCGCGTCCGCAAGGAGGACGAGCGCCTCATCACCGGTCGTTCCCGCTACACCGACTCGATCACCCCGCCCGGGACGCTGCACATCGCGGTCGTCCGCTCGACCCTGGCCCGGGCGACGATCACCTCGATCGACAAGTCCGAGGCCGAGAAGGCCCCCGGCGTCTTCGGCGTGTTCACTGCCGCCGACCTGGGGGCCGAGGAGGTCGGCCTGCCCTGCGCATGGCCGATCACACCGGACCAGAAGGCGCCGCAGCGCCCGGTGCTCGCCGTCGGCCGGGTGAACTTCTCCGGTGAGGGCGTCGCCGTCGTCGTCGCGCGGTCCGCCGCCGCGGCCCGGGACGCCGCCGAGCTCGTCGAGGTCGACTACGAGCCGCTCGACCCGGTCCTGGACATGGAGGCCGCCGCACAGGACGGTGCCGACCTGGTGCACCCGGACCTGGGCAGCAACGTCTCCGCCACCTGGATCTTCGACTCCGCGGCGGCCGGCACCGGTGGCGACATCGGCGAGGCGATCAAGACCGCCGAGGCCGACGACGACCAGATCGTGGTCAAGCGCCGGTTCCGCCAGCAGCGCCTGATCCCGGCGTTCATGGAGCCCCGCTCCTGCGTCGTGGACCCGACCGGCGAGCAGCTGACCATCTGGGCCGCCACCCAGGTGCCGCACATCCTGCGCACCATGACCACGGTGACCCTCGGGGTCCCCGAGTCCAAGCTGCGGGTGATCGCCCCCGACGTCGGCGGCGGCTTCGGCGGCAAGATCGGCGTGCTGCCCGAGGAGATGCTCTGCGTGCTGCTCGCGCAGAAGCTGCGCAAGCCGGTCAAGTGGACCGAGACCCGCAGCGAGTGCATGCTCACCGCGCACCACGCCCGGGACCAGATCCAGGACCTCACGATCACCGCCAAGCGGGACGGCACGATCACCGGCCTGGACGTGCACCTCTACGCGGACATGGGCGCCTACCTCGGGCTGGTCGGCCCGGGTGTGCCGATCCTCGGCGCGTTCATGTTCAACGCCATCTACAAGATCCCGGCGCTGAAGTTCACCTGCTCGAACGTCTTCACCAACAAGACGCTCACCGACGCCTACCGGGGAGCGGGGCGTCCGGAGGCCACCTTCGGCATCGAGCGGATCATGGACGAGCTCGCCGTCGAGCTCGGCCGCGACCCGATGGAGCTGCGCGAGCAGAACTGGATCGCGCACGAGGAGTTCCCGTTCACCACCGTCGTGGGCCTGACCTACGACACCGGCAACTACGAGCAGGCCACGCAGCGCGCGATGGAGCTGTTCGACTACGCCGGCCTGCGCCGCGAGCAGGAGGAGCGGCGCAAGAACAACGACCCGGTGCAGCTCGGCATCGGCATCTCGACCTTCACCGAGATGTGCGGGCTCGCCCCGTCCCGGGTGCTCGGCTCGCTGGACTACGGCGCCGGCGGCTGGGAGGCCGCCAGCATCCGGATGCTCGCCACCGGCAAGGTCGAGGTCACCACCGGCGCCTCGGCGCACGGGCAGGGCCACGAGACGGCGTTCTCGCAGATCGTCGCGGACAAGCTCGGCGTGCCGTTCGAGGACGTCGAGATCCTGCACGGCGACACCCAGGTGGCGCCGAAGGGGCTCGACACCTACGGCTCCCGGTCCCTGGTGGTCGGCGGCATCGCGATCGTCAACGCGGCCGAGAAGGTCGTGGAGAAGGCGCGCAAGATCGCGGCGCACCTGCTGGAGGCGTCCGAGGACGACCTCGAGTTCGCGAACGGCCAGTTCACCGTCAAGGGCACCGACAAGGGCAAGGCGATCCAGGAGATCGCGTTCGCCGCGTTCATGGCGCACGACTACCCGGAGGGCATGGAGCCCTCGCTGGACTCCGACGCCGTGTTCGACCCGGAGAACTTCTCCTTCCCGCACGGCACCCACCTGGCCGCGATGGAGGTCGACACCGACACCGGCCGGGTCACCCTGCGCAACTACGTCTGCGTCGACGACATCGGCAACGTGATCAACCCGCTGATCGTCGAGGGCCAGGTGCACGGCGGCCTCGCCCAGGGCATCGCGCAGGCGCTGTTCGAGGAGGCGAACTACGACGACCAGGGCACCCTGGTCAACGCCACGTTCGTCGACTACACGGTGCCGTCGGCGGCCGACCTGCCGAGCTTCACCACCGAGACCGTCTCGACCCCGTCGACGACGAACCCGCTCGGTGTGAAGGGCGTCGGCGAGGCGGGCACCATCGCCTCCACCCCGGCGATCGTGAACGGCGTGCTCGACGCGATCCGGCACCTCGGCGTCAGCGAGATCGAGATGCCGACCACGTCGCAGCGGGTCTGGCGGGCGTTGCAGGTGGCCAAGGGCCACTCCGTGCAGCAGACGCCGAGCACCACCCACTCCCCGGGCGCCGGCCTGGGGTCCATCGACCCGAACAACCCGAAGGGTGAGGTCCAGTGATCCCGGCGAAGTTCGACTACGTCCGGCCCTCGTCGGTCGAGGAGGCCGTGCAGGCGCTGCAGTCGGCCGGGGAGGACGCCAAGATCCTCGCCGGCGGGCAGAGCCTGCTGCCGGTGCTGCGGCTGCGGCTCGCCGCACCCAGCACCGTCATCGACCTCGGCGGGATCCCCGAGCTCAAGCGGATCGGCGAGGACGACCAGTACGTGATGGTCGGCGCGACGGCCACCCACCACGAGGTCATGCGCAACGACCTGATCACGCAGCACGTCGAGCTGATCGCGCAGGCCACCGAGACGGTCGCCGACCCGCAGGTCCGCCACCGCGGCACCCTCGGCGGCGCCCTCGCGCACGCCGACCCGGCCGGTGACCTCGGGGCGGCGGCGCTGGCGCTGGACGCCGAGTTCGTCATCCTCGGCACCGGCGGCACCCGCCTGGTGCCCGCCGCGGAGTTCTTCCAGGACTACTTCACCACCGCGATCGGCGAGGGCGAGATCCTCACCATGGTCCGGTTCCCGAAGTACACCGGCTGGAAGACCCACTACGAGAAGTTCAACCGGGTCGCCCAGGCCTGGTCGATGGTCGCCGTCGCGGTGGCGCTCAAGGTGGACGGCGGCACCATCTCGGAGGCCCGGGTGGGTCTGACCAACATGGGGAACGTGCCGATCCGGGCGACCGGGGTCGAGCAGGCCCTGGTGGGGCAGGCGGCAGGCCCGGACGTCGCGAAGGCGGCGGCCGAGCACGCCACGGAAGGGACCTCCGCTCCGAGTGACGCGGACGCCGCAGCCGACTACCGTGAGCACCTGGCGAAGGTGCTCACCGGGCGGGCCGTGCTGGCCGCGGCCGGCTGAGCACCGCTGACGTTCGCAGTAGCACGCCGAAGGGGCGCCGGGCCGGGGAGCACCTCCCGGGCCGGCGCCCCTTCGCACGAGGAGGCAGACAGAGATGCAGCTGGAGAACAAGTTCACGATCGCGGCGCCGATCGAGGACGCCTGGAAGGCGCTCAACGACCCGGAGCTCATCGCGCCGTGCTTCCCCGGGGCCACCCTGACCGAGTACGAGGGCGACTCGTTCCAGGGCACCGTCAAGGTCAAGCTGGGCCCGATCTCGCTGACCTACAAGGGCAAGGGCACCTACATCGACCGGGACGACGCCAACCACAAGGTCGTCATCGACGCCTCGGGCCGGGACGCCCGCGGCAACGGCACCGCCAAGGCGGTCGTCACCGGCACCATGGTCGCCGACGGCCCGGACAAGACCTCGGTCACGATGGTCACCGACATGACCGTCACCGGGCGCCCCGCCCAGTTCGGCCGGGGGGTCATCTCCGACGTCGCCGACAAGATCATCGGCCAGTTCGCCTCCTGCGTGGCGGACAAGCTGACCGGTCCGGGCGGCGCCGCGACCTCCAACGGCGCGGGCCCGAAGCACGCCGCCGACGAGACCAGCCCGATCCCGGCGGTGCCGCCGGCCGCGGGTGAGTCCGCGGCCACGACCTCGGCCCCGAAGCCGGCCGCGCCCCGGCAGCCGCAGAGCAGCCCGGTCGAGGCCATCGACCTGCTCGACTCCGCGGGTGCGCCGGTGCTCAAGCGGCTCGCGCCGGTGCTCGGCGGCATCGGCCTGCTGGCGCTGGTCTTCCTGGTCGTCCGGCGGGCCCGCGGCGGCAAGAAGAAGAAGGGCTGATCCTGCACGGAGCGCGGCTGCGGGCGGGTGCGACGAACGGGCTGACCGACGTCGCCGGCCTGCGGGTCGGGCACGCCGGGCTGACCGGGCCGGGGGCCCGCAGCGGCAGCACCGTGGTGCTCGCCCCGCCGGGCGGCGCCGTCGCGGGCGTCGACGTCCGCGGTGCGGCGCCCGGCACCCGGGAGACCGACCTGCTGGCGCCGACCGCGACCGTGCAGCGGGTGCACGCGATCACGCTGTCCGGCGGCAGCGCCTTCGGGCTGGACGCCGCCTCCGGTGTGATGGCCCGCCTGGAACGCGACGGCGAGGGCTTCCCGGTGCCCGGCGCCGTCGTCCCGATCGTCCCGGCCGCGGTCGTGTTCGACCTCGGCCGGGGCGGGGTCCCGGCCGCCCGCCCCACCGCCGCGACCGGCGCCGCCGCCTACGACGCCGCACACGACGGACCGGTGCCGCAGGGCTCGACCG
The DNA here is from genome assembly GCF_058448985.1 of Pseudonocardia sp. DxW. Classification (NCBI taxonomy): domain Bacteria; kingdom Bacillati; phylum Actinomycetota; class Actinomycetes; order Pseudonocardiales; family Pseudonocardiaceae; genus Pseudonocardia; species Pseudonocardia sp. DxW. Next base: position 110,266 of record NZ_JBZFLK010000017.1, read on the forward strand.
GTGCGGGCACCGGCGCCGTCTCCGGCGGCCTGCGCGGCGGGATCGGCACCGCCTCCGCGGTGCTCGGCACCGGCGCCACGGTCGCCGCGCTGGTGGTGCTCAACTCCGCGGGGTCCGGCGTCGATCCGCGGACCGGTGAGCTGCTGGGCGCCCGGTCCGGGCTGCCCGGCGAGTTCCCCGCCGACCTGCCGGCACCGGCCGCCCGGGCCCGGATCGCCGAGCTGTACGCCGCGCACGCACCCTCGCCGGGCACCGCGACCACGCTGGTCGTCGTCGCCACCGACGCCACCCTGGACAAGACGGGCTGCACCCGGCTCGCGACGACGGCGCACGACGGCCTGGCCCGCGCGATCCACCCGGTGCACACGATCCGGGACGGCGACTGCGCCTTCGCGCTCGCCACCGGCACCGGGCCCGCACCGGACCCGGACGCCACCTACCTGCTCCAGGCCGTCGGGGCGGACGTGACCGCCCGCGCGGTGGCGCACGCGCTGCTCGCCGCGGACGCGGCGCCGGACCGGCCCTCCTACGGCTCGCTGCTCACCGGCGGTCCATGAACCGGGACCGTGCTCGGTCGGCGTCGTGCCCCGGCCGCACCGGGCCGGCCCGCACGCCCGGTGGGGGACGGCCACCGGCCCCCTCACTACAGTCGTCGGGGTGTCGACCATCAGTCCGGACGAGGGCGTGGCACGCCGGTTGAAGGCCCTGGCCTGCACGGCGCCGCTGCACGACCTCGACGCCCGCAAGGGCCGGCTGGACTGGGACGCGGCCGGCTACCAGATGGCCGAGATCGGCTTGCAGGCCATCGACCAGGTCACCCTCGCGATGGACTTCGACCATGGCGCCGACCACGCCGAGATCGTCCGGCGGCTGCTGCCCTTCGTCGCCGCGCAGGCGCCGCAGGCGCCCCGCGCGGAGCACGCCAGGGTCGCCCAGTGGGTGATCGACAACCTGGTGAACGTCGGCAGCATCGACCGCGGCTTCGCCGTCGAGTACGGCAGCACCGACGCCCAGGGCCGGTACCAGCGCCGCCGGTTCGACTTCAAGCTGCTCGTCGAGGTCGCCGCGCCGGACGGAGGGGTGTACCTGCGCGCCTCCGACGAGGCGATCAACGTGCTGGTCGGGGCGCTGGACACCGACGTCGAGTCGGCCCAGGAGGCGGCCGAGACGAAGCTGGAGACGCTGATCGTGCGCGGCAGGCTCGGCGACGCCCGGCTGGCCGCCGAGCAGGCCCGCTACCGCACCGTGCAGTACGCCGAGTCGCTACGCCGCAAGCTGGAGGCGACCCGGCGCGACGTCCGGTCGGTGGACTGGCTGGACGCCGTCCCGCAGCTGCTCGACGAGGCCCTCACCCACATCGAGGCCCGCTACCGCGCCGAGACCGTGATCAAGGCGAACATCGCCGACGCCCGCGACGAGGCCGTCGAGCCGGAGCGCCGCAGGCAGGCCGCCGAGCTGGTCGAGGTCGTCGACGACTGCATCCAGCGGCACACCCAGCTGCAGGCCCGGCTGCAGGAGGCCGGATCGGCGTTCCGGGCCGAGCAGGACCGCCAGCAGTTCTCCGGGAAGCCGAAACGGGCGTCGGTCGACGTCTTCGGGCAGCTCCTGCGGCCCGCGCTCGGCCTGCGGGTCGGCGCGGCGAACGACCCGGTGACCGCCTGGTTCACGGCCGGCACCGGGGTGGCGAACCCGTCGGTGCCGAGCCTGGGCGGGCTGGTCGAGACGCTGCTGACCCCGCCGACCGACCGGGACCCGTTCGGCTCCGAGGTGCCCGAGCCCGAGCTGGCGCCGCAGCCCCGGGAGCGGTTCGGGGAGCAGGCGTGGCGGCTCGTCGACGACGTGTTCCCGGCGTCCGGGCAGCAGCCGGTGCGGCTGTCCGAGGCGCTCACCCGGGCCCGGGCGGCCGGCCCGGACCTGCCGCAGCTCGTCGCGCTGCGCGCGCTGCACGCCGTCGGGACGGCGATCGGCACCGCCCGCACCCAGGGCGACCCGTCGGTGCTGATCGCGGTCGACGACGGCACCGTGCTCGACGACCCGGAGTACGGCGGCGCCGATCTGCTGCTCGCCGCGGCCGGCGTCGAGGGGGAGCGCCGGGTGGGACCGCGTGGCTGACACCGAGACCGCCGCCCGGCTCGTCGCCTACGGGATGCGGCCCAAGGCGCTGCCCGGCCGCGATCCCGACTACGCCGAGCTGGTGCGCCGCTACCGGGAGGACGACGAGTTCCGCGACACCGTGCAGCGGATCGCCTCCGGACTGGGGCTGGTGGTGCTGGCCGTCGATCCGGCGCCGGGCATCGTGCTCGCCGCGACCGAGGGCTCGGTGTTCGAGATCCGGATGGACAGCTACGCCCGCCGGACGGCGCTGACCAACCGGGCCGCCGACAAGGTGCTGCACGGCATCGCGCATCTCGCCGTCGCCGCGCTGGCGTTCCCGCGGCCCGACGACCTGGGCGACGACTCCTACGTCGGCCGCGTCTCGGTGGAGCTGGTCGACGGCGCCGTCCGCGAGGCGTGCCGGGTGCTGAACGAGCGCGCCGCGGGCCCGGCCGATCCGGAGTCGGACGCGCCGCAGCTCGAGGAGGTCTGGCGGGTGTGGCTGCGCCGCCCGGAGGCCACCGCGACCAAGGACGGCCGGGCCGGCGAGTCCACCACCCGCGGCATCGTCGGGAAGGCCCTGCGGTTCCTCGCCGACCAGGGGTTCCTGGTGCCGGTCGGCGCCGAGGGCGCCTACCGGACGACGCCGCGCTACCAGGTCCAGGTCCGCGAGCTGGCCGCCCAGCGGGCGTTCGACGAGCTGCTGTCGCTGAACGTGCTCCCGGTCGGTGCGGCCGCGGGCTCGCTGGTGGCGGAGCCGGCCGGGGCGTTCGACAGCGGTCCCGCGCCGGACGAGATCGCGCACCCGGTGAGCGGATCCGCGCCGCAGGACACCCCGGTCCCGGCGGCCGGAACGGACGGCCCCGATGTATGAGCTGACCCGGGCCCGGCTGTTCTCGGTCGGCCCGACCGCGGCCCGCTACCAGGACGTCTCGCTCGACCTGCGCGGCGTCGGGCGGCCGGTGAAGGTGGCCGTCCAGGAGGACCTGTTCGCCCCGGACGCGATCGACCGCAGCACCCCGCGGCGGCCGTCGCCGGCCTCGGTGCTGTTCCTGGAGAACGGCGGCGGGAAGTCCGTCCTGCTCAAGCTGATCTTCTCGGTGCTGCTGCCCGGCCGGCGTCAGGTGGTCGGGACGACCAGCACCACGGTGCTGGAGAACTTCGTACTGGCCGAGGACGTCGCGCACGTCGTCTGCGAGTGGATGCACGTCGGGACGGGTGCGCTGCTGGTCACCGGCAAGGTGTCGGAGTGGCGGGGGCACGTCGCCTCGTCCGACCCGGAGAAGCTGGCCGACGCCTGGTACGCCTTCCGGCCGGTGCCCGGGTTCGGCATGGACGACCTGCCCTTCACCCACGAGCGGAAACGGATCACCCTCGCGTCGTTCCGGGAACGGCTGCACACCGCGCACCGCGACCACCCGGAGTCCGAGCTGGCCTGGGAGACCGGGCACCGGGACTGGACCCGCCATCTCGTCGACGTCGGCCTGGATCCGGAGCTGTTCCGCTACCAGCGGGCGATGAACGCCGGCGAGGGCGAGGCGGCGGAGGCGTTCTCGTTCTCCAGCGACGAGGCGTTCGTCGACTTCCTGCTGCGCGCCGTGCTCGATCCGGAGGAGCCGCAGAACGTCGCCGAGCTGGTCGCCGGGTACGCCGACCGGCTGGCCCAGCGCGAGGAGCTCGAGTCCGAGCGCGAGTTCGTCGACGGCACCCTGGGGCTGCTCGAACCGATGGTCGCCGCGGAGGACGCCGCCGTGGCCGCGCGGGCCGCGGAGAGCGCCGCCCGGGAGTCGCTGCGGACCACCGCCGAGTCCATCGCCGCCCGCCGGGTCGCCGAGACCTCCCGCGCGGCCGGCACCGCGACCGAGGCCGAGGCGGCGGTCGCCACCGAGCACGAGGCGGCCCGGATCGCCGAACGGTTGCAGGACACCGTCGGCGAGCTGCGCAGGCTGACCGCGGTGCTGGCCGTCGACGCGGCGGTCGCCGCCGCCGACGAGGCCACCCGGGAGCGGGACGGGGCGGCGGCCGTCTCGACCGCGCGGGACGCCGTCGAACCGGTCCTCGCGCACCGGGTCGCGGCCGCCGAGGCCGGCCGGCTGCGGGCCCGGGTCGACGAGGAGGAGCAGAAGGCCCGCCCGGCGCTGCAGGCCCGGCAGGACGCCGCCCGGGAGCTGGCCGCGTCGCTGCTGCGCACCGCGGCCGAGGCGGAGGCGGCCGCCGAGGCCGCCGAGGACACCCGCGCCGACGCCGAGGAGCGGGCCGCCGCCGCCCGCGCCGAGCAGGTGCGGCGCACCGCCGACGCCGCCCGCGCCGAGAGCTCGGTGTCGGCGGCCGTCGAGGCGCTCGCCGACCTGGACCGGCGGATCGCGGCCGCGGTCGCCGCCGGGCACCTGACGGAGGGCTCCGGACCCGACGACGTCGAGCACGAGGCCCCCGCCGCGGAGCGGGACGCGACCGCGGCCGCCGCGGCACTGGCCGACGCCGACGGCGCCGCCGCCGGGATCCGGGAGGAGCGCCGGGCGGCCGAGGAGCGCCGGACCGCGGCCCAGGACGCGGCCGCCACCGCCCGGGCCGCCGCCGCGACCGCGGAAACCGTCCGCGCCGCCGCGGCGCGGGAGAGCGACGAGCTGGCCGGCGAGGTCCGCCCGGCCGAGCTGCTCGGCCTGGACACGGTGCGCCCGGACGCCGACGCGGCGCTGGTCGTCGAGACGCTCGGCGCCGCGATCCGCGGGTCCGAGCGGGAACGGACCGCGCTGCTCGGTGACCAGCGCCGCGACGAGCGCGCGCTGGCCGCGCTCGGCGACGGCGGCCTGCTGCCCGATCCGCCGGAGATCGAGTCGGTGCTGCAGGTGCTGGAGAAGGCCGGCATCACCGCCTGGTCCGGGCGCCGCTACCTGGCGATGCTCCCGGCCGGCGACCGCGCGGCGGTGCTCGACCGGCTGCCGCACCTGGCCGGCGGGGTGCTGCTCAACGAGCCGGCCGACGCCGCCCGGGCCCGCGACGAGCTCGTCGGGGCCCGGCTGCTGCCGGCCTGTCTGGTCGCCGTCGGCTCCACCGCCGCGCTGACCGCGGCGGACGCCGTCGCGCCCGGGATCGAGCTCGTCGTCCCGCCGAACCCGGCGCTGCACGACGAGGACGCCGCCGAGGAGGTCCGCGTCCGGCTGGTCGCCGAGACCGCGGAGCGGGCCGCCCGGATCGCCGCGCTGGAGGAGCTGACCGAGCAGGACCGCCGCTTGCGGGACCGGTTCACCGCGCTGCGGGACCGCCGTCCGGCGCTCGACGAGCTGACCACGGCGGCCCGGGACGCCGAGGCCGCCCGGACCGCCGCCGCCGACGCCTACGAGCAGGCCCGCGCCGAGGTCGCGGCGCTCGACGAGCGGGCGGACCGGCTCACCGCCGATCGCCCCGAGCTGGAGCGGGTCGTCGCCGCGGCCCGCCGGCGCGCCGAGGCGCTCACCGCGCTGCGCGAGGAGCTCGCCCGCCGGCCCGGCCTGGAGGAGCGCCGCCGCACCGGCGCCGCCGACGCCGGCCGGCTGCGGGAGGAGGCCGACGCCGCGGGCGCCGCCGCCGACCGGGCGGGCCGGGAGGCCGCCGCCGCACAGCAGACCCGGGACCGGCAGCGCAGCATCGCGGCGACCGTGCGGGACGAGGCGGCCGCGCTCCCGCTGGAGGAGGCCCCCGAGCCGGCCACCGGCACCGACGGGCCGGCCGGCGCCTCGCTCGCCGAGCTGCGCGACGCGTTCCAGCGGGCCCGCGACGCCTACGCCTCGACCGCCGTCGACACCGACCTGCGCGGCGCGCTGGAGCGCGCCGAGGCCGACGCCGCCGAGCGGCGGATCGCCGTCGACGGCCTGCCCCGCTCGGTGGTGGAGGCGGCGACCGCGTTCCTGCACACCCCCGACGGCGCCGACGCCACCAGCCGGCGGGCCGCCGCCGAGCAGGCCAGGGCCGCCTACGAGGCGGCCGAGGAGCGCAGGCAGAAGGCGAACACCGAGGTCGAGGTGCTCCGCCGGGAGCTGGCGTCGCTGCCGGCCGAGCCGCGCCCGATCGACCCCTACGAGCAGCCGCGCGACGCCGAGCACGGCCGCGAGCTGGTCGCCGCGGCGTCGGTCGACCTGGACGCGGCCGGGCGCGAGCTGGAGCGGGCCCGCCGGGCGCGGCAGACGGCCGAGGACGCCCACCGGACCGCGGTCGAGCTGGCCCGCGGGTTCGGGCACGTCGTCGACGGACTGGAGGACACCCCGGAGCCGGGCGGGATCCCGTTCGACGGCGACGTCGACGGGGCGCTCGCCGCGCTGAAGCGGAACCAGGCGGCGCTGCGCGAGGTCGCCGGGGACCGGTCGCGGGCCGAGCGGAAGGTGCGCGACGGCGTGGACGCCGTCGCCCGGTTCGCCCAGGACCCGCGGTTCGCGACCCTCTCCTCCCCGGTGCACCGGCACATCGCCGGGGTGGACCGCACCGAGATGCCCGGGCTGGCCCGGGAGTGGATCGGCGCGCTGCGGCCGCGGCTGCGCTCGCTCGACGACGATCTCGGCAACATCGAGCGGCACCGCTCCGGCATCGTCACCCGGCTGTCCGGGATGGTCGGCGAGGCGCTGCGCACGGTCCGGCTCGCGCAGAAGCTCTCCCAGCTGCCCGACGGCCTCGGCGACTGGTCCGGCCAGCAGTTCCTGCGGATCCGGTTCGAGGAGCTGCCGGACGCCGCGCTGCGCCACGAGCTCGGCGTCGTCGTCGACCGGACCGCCTCCGGGCTGGCCGGTGGCTCCGGGCGCGCCCGGGACCGACGCGACGGCATGTCGATGCTGCTGCGCGGGGTGCGCGCGGCGATGCCGAAGGGCGTCCGGGTCGAGATGCTCAAGCCGGACGCGGTGCTGCGGACCGAGCGACTGCGGGTGTCCGCGATCAAGGACGTGTTCTCCGGCGGCCAGCAGCTGACCGCGGCGATCGTCCTGTACTGCACGATGGCGGCGCTGCGCGCGCACCAGCGCGGGCACGGCAGGCGCGCGCACGCCGGGGTGCTGTTCCTGGACAACCCGATCGGCCGGGCGTCCGCGGGGTACCTGCTGGAGCTGCAGTTCGGGGTGGCGCAGGCGCTCGGGGTGCAGCTGGTCTACACGACCGGGCTGTTCGACGCCGGTGCGCTGTCCGGGTTCCCGCTGCTCATCCGGCTGCGCAACGACGCCGACCTGCGCGCAGGCCGCAAGTACCTGTCGGTCGACGAGCGGATCACCCGCTCACTGTCCGAGGGTGAGGGCGGTGGCCGGATCACCGCCGCGCGGGTCTACCGCCGCCCGGACGCCGCAGCCGCGGCGCCGACCGGCGAGGCCGAGGGACCCGCGGCGGCACCCACCGGCCCGGCCGGCGAGCCCGCGGCGGTGGCGTCCGGCCCGGCCGCCGGGTCCTCGGCGGTGGCGTCCGGCCCGGCTGTCGAGCCCGTGGCGTCCCCCGATCCGGCTGCAGGACCCGCGGCGGGGCCCGATCCGGCGGTGCGATCGGCCGCGGACGGCGCGGCCGGGACCGGATGACGCCGGCCGGGTCCGCCGCGGCGCTGCTGGCGGTCCTGCGCGACACCGGCCGGACCCGGATCGACCGGGCCGGACTGTGGCGGGCGTTCGTCGACGCCGTCCCGTCGGCGCACGGTTCGGCCGACGCCCGCCGGCTGCTCGCCGCCGCGCTCGACGAGCTGGCCGCCGCCGGGGCGCTGATCCCGACCGCGGCCACCGACGACGGCAGCCCGCCGCTGCCCCGCGCGGTGCGGCTGATCCGGCCGGCCGCGGCGCCCGCTCTGCGCCCGGCCGCCGATCCCTGGCATCCGGAGCTGAGCGCCGCGGCCGCCGTGCGGGCCCCCGCGGAGGCGGTGCGGCAGGTCAACCGGTGGCTGTTCGCCGGCGGGACGCGCGCCCCGCTCGCCGGGCTGCGGGAGCGCGCGCTGGAGATCACCGGCGACGAGAAGGCGTTCGACGCGGGCCTGCCCGTCCCGCTGACACCGCAGATCCTCCGCGCGGAGCGGGTCGCGCTGCCGATGCACCGCGAACGGCTCCCCGGTGGCGGGCCGGTGCTGCTGGTCGTGGAGAACGCCGACACGTTCCACTCGCTGCTGCTGGCACTGCGCGCGGATCCGGGCCCGGTCGGCATGCTGGGCTGGGGCGCCGGAAACGCGTTCGTCTCGTCGGTGCCCTCGCTCGCGGCGGACCCGCCGGCCGCGATCCGCTACTTCGGCGATCTCGACGCCGCCGGGCTGCGGATCCCGGCGCGGGCGTCGGCGGTGGCGCAGGCCGGCGGACTGCCCGCGGTGCGCCCGGCGACCGGCCTCTACCGGGCGCTGCTCGCGCACGGCCGCCCGGCACCGGCCGGCCCGGCCGACCACACCGACGTCGAGTGGCTCGATCCGGGCCTGCGCGGCCCGGTCCGCGAGCTGTTCGCCGCCGGGCAGCGGATGGCGCAGGAGGCGGTCGGCCGGCGGGTGCTCGGCTCCGGCCGGGACTGGCGGGACGGCCTCGGGCCCGGACCATGATCCGCGTCCGGGGAGTGCCGGTGCTCCGAACGGCACCCGGCACTCCCGGGACAGGGATCTCCGCGGGGGCGGTCCGGCGGGGTCAGTCGTCGTCCCGGTCGATGTCGTGGTCGAGGATCTCGCCGGTGGCGGCGTCCACGTCGATCTCGTGCTCGACGGCGCCGTCCCGGATGTCGATCTCCCAGTGGTCGCGGTCGTAGCGGTCGTCGTCGTCATCGCGGTCGGCCCGGTCGAACTCCACCTCGGTGACCCGGCCCCCGCCGGCCAGCTCCAGCGCGATCCGCTCGGCGGTCGCCCGGTCGACGGCGGGCTGCGGCGCGCCCGGCGCCGGCCCGGCACCGGGCGCGGACCCGGGAGCCGGGTCGGGAGCCGAGCCGGGGACGGGCAGCTCGGGTGCGGTCGCCGCGGTCGGCGCGACCGGGGCCCCGGTGGCGCCGGAGCCGGAGCCCAGTGCCAGCGCGGTGCCCCCGCCGATCAGGAGCAGGCCGGTGGCGGCGACGGCGGCGACGGTCGTCCTGGTGCGCATGCGGATCTTCCTCCGTGACGTCTGGTGAGCGGCTCTCGCTCGTGTCGGGAGGAACGATGCCGCCGCGCGCACCAACGCCGCGCTACCCGATCCCTAACGACGGGTTAGGGATCAGCGGGGCCGGACCGACCGCACCCGGACCGGCACCCCGTGCACCGGGCGCATCGCGAGGAAGCCGGACGGCCGGACCGGCGCCGGGACCGGCTCCAGCTCGGCCCGCACGACCAGCCGGGCGAGCAGCACGGTGAGCTCGGCGACGGCCAGCGCCGCCCCCAGGCAGCGGTGCGCCCCGCCGCCGAACGGCAGGAACTCGCCGGGCCCTGGCCGGCGGAATCCGGGCCGGTCGGCATCCCACCGCTGCGGCAGGAAGGTGGTCGCGCGGTCCCAGATCTCCGGGTCACGGTGGGTGACCAGCGGGCTGAACAGCAGCCGGGTCCCCGGCGGGATGTCGTGGCCGGCGACGGTGAACCCGCGCCGCACGTACCGGCCGCTGATCGACGCCGGCGGGTAGAGCCGCAGCGTCTCGTGCACGATCTGATCGAGGAACGGCAGCCGGGGCAGGTCGTCGTGGGTGGGCGGGGCGTCACCGCAGGCCGTGAGCACCTCGGCCCGGGCCCGGTCCCGGATCTCCGGTGCCCCCAGCACGGTCAGGCACATCCAGGCCATCGCCGCGCTGGTCGTCTCGTAGCCGGCGACGACGGTGCTGACGACCTGGTCGAGCAGCTCGGTCCCGGTGAGCTGCACGCCGTCCACCGGGGTGGCGAGCCTGCCCAGCAGGTCCGGCCGGGGCGCGTCGGAACGGCGGCGGTGCAGTTCGGCGCGGACGATCCGGTCGACCTCGGCGCGCCCGGCCAGCGCGTCCCGCCAGGCGCGGGCCCGGACGGCGCGGCGCAGCTGCTGCAGCACGGCGTCGCCGTCGACGAAGGCGAGCAGCGGCCCGAGCATCGCGCCGATGCGGTCGGCGTCGCCGGCCAGGTCCGGGCCGAACAGCACCTCCAGGGTGGCCCGCCGGATCACCGTCCGGAACTCCTGGTGCAGGTCGACGCGGTCGCCGGGACGCCAGCCGTCGATGACCCGGTCGGCGTTGCCGGTGAACGCGGGGACGTAGCCGGCGATGCTGCGCCGGGTGAACCCGGTCGCGGCGATCCGGCGGCGTCGGCGGTGCGGCTCGCCGTCGCTGAGCAGCAGCGCGGTGTCCCCGCTCAGCGGTGCGACCGACTCGAACATCTCGTGGTTGCTGAAGTGCTCGTCGTGCCCGAACACGAACGCGCAGGCCTCCGCCCCGAACACCGCGACGAGCCGGCCGGGACCGATCCCGAACTCCACCACCGGGCCGTACCGGTCGCGCAACCCGAGCAGGGTGTGGTGCGGCCGGGTGGCGAAGCCGGCGGTGGTCCCCAGGGTCGCGGCGGGCCCGCGCGGACCGGGCAGTCGTCGTCCCACGGGGTGAGGGTAACGGCCCTCAGGGCTGCGGCCCGGCGAGCTCCAGGGTCACCTGCAGTCCCGCACCGGGCGGCCCGGACAGGATCAGCCGCCCCCCGGCCGAGTCGGCGGTCCGCCGCGCGATGTCCAGCCCGAGGCCGGTGGACCCGCCGCCGCTCACCCCGCGCGAGGTCGGGTCGGTGCCCGGCGGCAGGCCGGGTCCCGCGTCGTACACGACGAGCCGGGCGCCGCCCGCGGAGCGCCGGCTCAGCTCCACGCCGAACGCCGTGCCGTCCGGGGTGTGCGCGAAGACGTTGCCGAGCAGCGCGTCCACGCACGCCTCCAGGTCGCCGGGCGCGCAGCCGACCGGCAGCGGGCCGTCGGCCAGGTCCAGGGTGACGGCCCGGTCGGTGTCCTCGGCGAGCACCTGCCAGAACGCGACCCGCTCCCGGACGACGGCGGCGGCGTCCGCGGCCCGGCCCTCGCCGCCGCGCCGCCGGGCCTGCTCGATCGCGCCGGTGACGGCCCGCTGCACGCCGTCCACCCCGGCCGAGATCCGGCCGGACTCGTCGGGATCGCGCAGTGCCTCGGCGTCCAGCCGCAGCGCGGTCAGCGGGGTGCGGACCCGGTGCGCGAGATCGGCGACGTTCTCCCGTTCCTCCCGCAGCAGCTCCGAGATCCGCCCGGCGAGCCCGTTCAGGGCGCGGGCGACGACGCCGAGCTCGGCCGGGGCGTCCGGATCGGCGCGGGCGGCGAGATCGCCGCGGGCCAGCTGCTCGGACACCCCGGACAGGTCGGTGGTGGCGTCCACCAGGGAGCGGGCCAGCCGGTCGGCGATCAGCAGCCCGCCGGCCAGCAGGACGACCGACAGCCCGGCCAGCAGCAGCCAGGACCGGGCGACGCCGCGGGTCAGCTCGGCGTCCGGCACGAACACCCGGATCACGCTGTTGCCGGCCGTCGCGCCCTGCACCGAGAACACCATCTCCCGCCCGCCGGGTGCCTCGGTCGACGCGCTGACCCCGCGCAGCCCCAGCTCGACCAGGTCGCTGCGCGGCGCGGGCGCCCCGAACACGGTCCCGTCGGCGAGGATCACCGACACGTCGCCGGCGTTGCGGTCGTCGGCCAGCGCGACGGTGGGCTCCATGGTGGCCCGGTCGGCGGTCGCGACCAGCGGGGTCAGCGACTGCGCCTGGGTGGTCGCGGTGGACAGCGCGGTGTCCACCGCGACCGTCCGCACCAGCACGGCCAGCGGGACGGCGAACGCCACCAGCACCAGGAGCACGGTCGCGCCGACGAGCACCAGGATGCGGCGCCGCATCAGCCGCCGCCCGGCGGGTCGTCCGGGGCGGACAGCCGGATCCCGACCCCGCGCACCGAGTGCAGGTAGCGGGCCTGCTGCGCGGTCTCGCCGAGCTTGCGGCGCAGCCAGGACAGGTGCACGTCGACGGTCTTGTCGGCGCCGCCGTAGGGCTGCTGCCACACCTCGGTGACCAGCTCCCGCTTGCTGACCACCTGATCGGCGCGGGCGGCCAGGTAGTGCAGCAGGTCGAACTCGCGCGGGGTCAGCTCCAGCTCGGTGCCGTCCAGCCGGGCGCGCCGCGAGCGCGGATCCACCGACAGCTCACCGACGACGACGGTCGGGTCCGGCGTGCCGTCGCCGAGCCGGCGCAGCACGGCCCGGATGCGCGCGTCCAGCTGCGCCGCGGAGAACGGTTTGACCAGGTAGTCGTCGGCGCCGGCGTCGAGCACCGCGACGATCTCCGACTCGTCGTCGCGGGCGGTCGCCACGATCACCGGGACGGTGCTGGCGCCGCGCAGCATCCGCAGCATGGTGGTGCCGTCCATGTCGGGCAGGCCGAGATCGAGCACCACCAGGTCCGGCCGCTTCCCGACGGCCGACTCCAGCCCGGCCATCGCGGTCGGCGCCGAGTCGACGGCGTGCCCGCGCTCGCCCAGCCCGCGGATCAGCGCGCCACGGATGGCGGGGTCGTCCTCGACGATCAGGATCTGGGCCACGGATCCAGAACCTAGTTGCCGGACCGGGGCGGGCGCGCACCGCGGACGGGCTTTCGGGCTGCCTTAGGGATGCGTTAACCGTCCGCCGGGGCATCCTGTGCGGGTGAACCCCCCGAACAAGCGCCCCACCCGGATCGGGCTCGCCGCCGGACTGTGGATCGCCGCGGCGGCCGGCGCGCTGCTGCTGGGCCTGACCGCGGTCGGCGCCATCGGCAGCGGCCTGGCCGGCGGTTCGACGGTGCAGCCGCTGGCCGCCGAGGAGGTCCGGGCCGAGCTGGACCGGCACGGCGGACCGGCGACCGGTGCCGCGCCCGGTGCCGCGCCCGGTGATCCCGGAGCCGCGCCCGCGCCCGGGCAGGGGGCCGCCCCCGCCCCGGCGGCGCCGGCGCCGGAGCCGGTCGGCGTGGTCCCGGCCGGGCAGGCCGGGACGATCCTGGTCCGCTGCGAGGGCGGGACGCCGTACGTGGTGTCGGTGAACCCGGCGCAGGGCTTCGAGCGCGAGGACGACGACGATCTCGCGCCGAACCAGGTCGAGTTCGACGGCGAGGACGCCGACGTCCGGGTCACCCTGAGCTGCGCCGACGGCACCCCCGCCGGGCGGGTCGAGACGATCCCGGACGACTGAGCGCCCGGGCGTCAGCCGTGCCTGCTCCGCTCGTGGAAGAAGTCGTCGACCACCCGCAGCCCGCCGTCCCGCGCGACCCGGTCGTGCACCCAGCCCCCGACGGCCAGGTCGAGCACCCCGAGTCCGAACGGCGAGAACACCACCGTGCGGTCGGCCGGGACCCGCAGCCGTCCGGACATGACGTCGTCCAGGGTGCCGTCCAGGAAGTCGCGGCCGCCGGTCAGCTGCTCGGCCAGGTGCGGTGACGTCTCGGCCTTCAGGCAGTGCTCGACGTCGTCGACGACGTTGCAGGCGTCGAGCAGGATCCGCGGGTCCAGGTCGCGCAGCGACACGTGCAGCACCACCGGACGGTGCGCGAACCAGTCCGGGTCGTGCACGTGCGGGCGGGCGGCGACGGTGGCGAACACGATCAGGTCGCCGGCCCGGACCAGTGACCCGGCGTCGTCGTGCACGGTGACCCGGCCGGGCGCGCCGGTCCGGGCCAGGTAGCCGGCGAACCCGTCGGTGCCGGCGGGCGACAGGTCGTGCAGGCCGATCTCGGCGAACTCCCAGCCGGTCCCGGCGAGGAAGGTGTGCACGTAGCGGGCGATCAGCCCGGTGCCGACGAACCCGATCCGCAGCGGCCGGGCCCGGTCCCGGGTGAGCAGGTCGGCGGCCAGCGCGGCGGACGCGGCGGTCCGGGTGGCGCTGATGATCGAGCTCTCCAGCACCGCGAACGGGTAGCCGGTGTCGTGGTCGTTGAGGATCAGCACGGCGGAGGCGCGCGGGATCCCGGCGGCCACGTTCCCGGGGAAGCTGGAGATCCACTTCAGCCCGTCGACCGGGGCGTCGCCGCCGAGCGAGGCGGGCAGCGCGATGATCCGCGACGCCGGCCGGTCCGGGAACCGCAGGAAGTACGACGGCGGGTTGACCGTCGCGCCGGCGCCGTGCAGCCGGTAGGTGTCCGCGACCAGCTCGACGATCTCCCGTTCCCGGCCGGCCAGCGCGGCGGCGACCTGCGCCCCGCCGACGACGGCGAACGGCGGCGGCGCGAGCGGGCCGGCCGGCGCCGGCCCCGCGTCCGGGGCGGTCCCGGCGGTCACGCCGGCCCGCCGGGACGGATCGGGTCGGCCATCGCGACGAGCACCGAGCGGTCGCCGTCGAACGGGTCCCGGCCGTGCGCGGTGCGGACGTTGTCGACCAGCAGCAGGTCCCCGGCCTGCCACGGTTCGCGCAGGGTGTGCCGCTCGTAGGTGTCGGTGATCAGCTCGACGAGCTCGGGATGCAGCGGCTCGCCGTCGCCGAAGCGGGTGGTGAAGGGCAGGCCGTCCGGCCCGTAGACCTCCAGCAGGTACTCGCGCACCTCCGGGGCCATCGTCGCCTCGTTGAGGAACGCGATCTGGTTGAACCAGCAGCGCCGCCCGGTCACCGGATGGCGCAGCACGGCGGGGCGGCGCTGCCGGGTGCGCAGGCCGCCGCCGGGCTGCCAGGCGAACTCGATCGCGTTGGCCCGGCAGTACGCCTCCACGGCCGCCGGATCGTCGGTGCCGAACGACTCGGCGACGGTCGCCCCGATCTCGTCGTTGTAGCTGCGGACCAGCAGCCACCCGTCCCGCTCGAACCGCTCGACGACGCCGGGCGGCAGCGCGTCGAGCACGGCGGCCGAGTCGGCGACGCCGGTGGTGCCGCCGGAGGCCGGGGCGGCGAGGCAGGCGAACATCATCAGGCCGGGGGCGTCGAGCGCGTAGCTGAGCTCGTGGTGCATGCACATCTGCTGGTTGGCCGGCCAGGCCGAGGAGGTGTACACGCCGTCGGCGACGACGTCGCGGGCGGCGAACGCCTCCCGCTCGGTCATCAGCCGGTCGGCCAACCCGCGGAAGACGCCGGCGACGTCGTCCGGGCCGGTCAGGCCGAACCCGCGGACCATCACCGAGCCGTACTCGACGACGGCGCTGCGCAGCGCGCCGCGGAACTCCTCCCACGGCATGCCGCGGATCGCCGACGCCGGGAGCAGCGGTGGGCGGCCCGGCCTGATCTCGACGTCGAGCAGGGAGGACTGGGTCATCGGATGCTCCGTTCGGTCGGTGCTCACGGCGTGCTGAGCAGATCGGTGGCCGGGGTGCGCGGATGGTCCCCGGCGGTGCCGGGAGAGCCGGCCGAGCCGGCGGTGCCGGTGCGGCGGTCGACGAGCGCGGCCAGCGCGGACAGTTCCGGGTGTTCGGTCAGCTCCGAGAGCGAGACGACCCGGTCCAGGCCGAGCACGACCTTCACCGCGGACAGCGAGCTGCCGCCGAGTGCGAAGAAGTCGTCGCCGCGGCCGATCCGCTCGACGCCGAGCACGGTCGCCCAGACCGCGGCGACCCGCCGCTCGGTGGGCGTGGCGGGTGGCTCGACGCCGTCGCCGGGATCCGGCTCGGCGGCGATCGCGGCCAGCGCCTTGGTGTCGATCTTGCTGTTCGGGGTGAGCGGCAGCGCGTCGAGCCGGTGGAACACCGAGGGCACCATGTACTCCGGCAGGGTCACCGCCAGCCGCTCGCGGAGCGCGTCCGCGGTGACCGGGCCGGTGGCCGAGTAGAACGCGACCAGGCCGGTGCCGCGCCCGTCGACCACGACCGCGGCGTCGCGCACCCCGGGCGCCCTGGTCAGCGCGTTCTCGATCTCGCCGATCTCGATCCGGAAGCCGCGGACCTTCACCTGCGCGTCGCGGCGGCCGAGGAACTCCAGCCGGCCGGTGGGCAGCCAGCGGCCGTGGTCGCCGCTGCGGTAGAGCCGCCGCCCCGGCCGGTGCGGGTCGTCGACGAACACCGCCCGGGTGCGGTCCGGGTCGTTGACGTACCCGCGCCCGACGCAGATCCCGGCGCAGACGATCTCGCCGGGTGCGCCCAGCGGGACCGGTTCCAGGTCGGCGTCGACCACCAGCACCGTGGTGTTGCGGATCGGCCGGCCGAGCGGGATCCGGCCGTTCGCCGGGACCCGCTCCAGGATCTCGTGGGTGACGTCGTCGGAGGTCTCGGTCAGGCCGTAGGCGTTCGCCAGCCGGATCCCGGGGCGCGCGGCGAACCAGCGGTGCGCCTGCTCGGCCTTGAGCGCCTCACCGGTGGTGGAGACGGTGTGCAGGTCCGGCAGCTCCCGCGGGTGCGCGTCCAGGCTGGACAGCAGCACCTCCAGGTACGACGGCACCACCTGCAGCACGTGCACGCCGGCCCGCTCGATCCGGTCCAGGTAGCGGTCGACGTCGAGGATCAGCTCCTGCTCGACGAGCACGGTGCGCCCGCCCACCAGCAGCGCCGCGACGAGCTGCCACAGCGAGATGTCGAAGCACTGCGGCGCCGTCTGGGCGACCGCCTGCCCCTCGCCGACGCCGAGGTCCTCGATCTTGGCGAGCAGGTGGTTGAGCATCCCGCCGTGCTCGCACATCGCACCCTTCGGGGTGCCGGTCGATCCGGAGGTGAAGTAGATGTAGGCGAGCTGGTCGGCGCGCACCGCGACGCCGGGCGCGGTGGCCGGGAGATCGTCGAGGGCCGGATCGTCCATCGACCGGACCTGCATCGACGGCCGGGCGGCCGCCGCGCGGTCCAGGTTCGCGGTGGAGCCGGGCTCGGTGAGCACGAACCGGCAGTCCGCCCGGGACAGCGTCGTCGCGATCCGTTCGGCCGGGAAGTGCGGCTCGACCGGCAGGTACACCCCGCCCGCCTTGAACACGGCGAGCACCGCGGCCGCCCAGTCCAGGTTCCGCTCGGTGACGACGGCGACCACGTCCTCCGCCCGCAGGCCCGCGCGCAGCAGGCCGTGCGCGAGGCGGTTCGCCCGCTCGTCGAGCTCCCGGTAGGTGCGGCGCCGGTCGCCGAGCTCGATCGCGACCGCGTCCGGGTGCGCCGCGGCCCGGTCCTCGAACAGCTCGTGGAAGCGGCGGTCGGGCAGCTCCCGGTCCGGTCCGGCCAGTCCGTCGAGCTGGAACCGCAGCTCACCGGCGGAGAGCAGGCCCGGCCGCCGCGGATCGGCGTCCGGGGCGGTGGCGATCCGGTCCAGCGCCGTCAGGTGGTAGCCGGCGATCCGGGCGGCGAACCCGCCGTCGACGGCGTCGGTCCGGTACCGCAGCCGCAGCAGCGGCCGCCCGCCGGACCGGACGAGCGCGACCGCGAGCACCGCGCCGGGCGGCGGGTCCCCGCCGTCCCCGGCCGGATCGAGCACCGTGCCGAACGGCATCGAGGGCAGGCCGAGCTCGGCGAGCACGCCGTCGGCGGCGGTCTCCCGGTGCGCGAGCAGCTCGCTCTCCGCGGCCCGGGCCCCGGCCAGCAGTTCCCGCCAGGCCGGTGCCCCGGCCGCGACCGGGCACGGCAGGACCGGGCCGTCGGGTTCGGGGCGGTAGCCGACGAGCACGTCCGGTTCGCCGGTGAGGGCGGCGAGGACGACCGCGTGCGCGGCCAGCAGCACCGCGCCGTCCGGCGGGCAGGCGACCGCGGTCCCGGTCAGCGGGACCTCGTGCACCGCGGTGCCCGGTACCGGATCGGTGCACCAGAGCGGGATCGTCGTGGGGCCTGCGGATTCCAGGACGCGACGCCAGTGGTCGCGGGACCGTGCGGGTGTCGTCATCGGATCGGCCTTCCGGGGATCGAGGGGACGGGGGCCGGGTCGGCCGGCTGTGCCGGTGCCGGGCCGGGGGCGAGCTCCTCGGCGGGGTTGCCGCCCCAGCGGGCGCCGGGCGGCACCTGCTCGCCCTTCATCAGGAACGAGTCCGGGGCGAGGACCGCGCCGTCGCCGAGCCGCACGCCGTAGTGGACGAAGGCGCCGACGCCGAGCGTGACGCCGGCCCCGATCGCGGTGCGGTCGGACTTGAACGCGCCGTCCTCCTGGGAGTGGCACTGGACGATGCTCCCGGCGTTGAGGGTGGCGCCGTCGCCGATCGCGGTGAAGGAACGCTCGGTGAGGAAGCAGCCGTCGTCGAACACCCGGCGGCCGATCCGCACACCCAGCAGCCGCCACAGGACCGGCTTGAGCGGGGTGCCGTCGAACAGCGTGAAGTACGCCTCGGACGGCACCTTCCAGGCGCGTTCGTGCCGCCAGAACGCGCGGTCGTAGATCGAGCGGCCGTCCGGTGCGAGCACCTGCAGCGGATCGGTGAGCCGCTCGACGACCACGTAGAACACCACCGTGAACAGCAGCACCGCCGCCGGGAGGGGCAGGAACGCGACCACCCCGGCCGTGCGCGACAGGTCCCACGCCGCCGTGGTCAGCAGCAGCACCCCGGCCAGGTGCAGCCACCGGGTCAGCAGCCGCAGGCCGATGCTGACGGCGTTGTGCACGTCCTTGGCGGCGAGCCGGCGGGCCTGCTCGTCCGGCGGCAGATCGAGACCGGTGTCCCGGTCGACCGAGCGCGGGATCTCGAAGGCGGGCGAGCCGAGCAGGCCGACACCGGAGCGGACCGGCCCGTCGATCGGGACCATCACCTTGGTCGCGAGCAGGCAGTCGTCGCCGGTGCGGCCCTGCGCCGGGTAGGCGATGTTGTTGCCGAGGAAGTTGTCGGCGCCGATCGAGACCGGCGAGAGCCGGAACGACGACGCCGAGTAGTCGGCGCTGAGCATCGACAGACCGTCGGCGACGACGGTGCCGTGGCCGACCGAGCACAGGTACGGCGTCTCGTGCACGACCGCCATCCCGAAGTTCGACCCGGTCTGCACGACCGGGGTCAGCCGGTAGCCGATCCAGCGCAGGTAGCCGACGACGAACGAGCTGTCGCCGAGCAGCTCGGTGAAGAACTTCCGGTTGGTCAGCCGGGTGACGAGCCGGTGCAGCCAGTGGTGCACGCCGTGCAGCGGGTACACCCGGTCCGGCCGGACGGCGAGCCGCAGCAGCCGCGGCAGCGTCCCGACGACGAGCAGCCCGCCCAGCGTCGAGGCCACGAACAGCAGGCCGGCCGCGAGCAAGCCCTCCAGGTAGAAGGCGCCGCTGGTCGGGGGCGTGTCGGTCTCGGCCAGCGCGCCGAACGCCGGGACTTGGGTGAGCAGTGCGGCGGCGACGCCGAGCAGCACCGGCGCGGAGAACGCGAGCAGTGCGACCAGCTGCGCCGTCCCGAACCAGAACCGACGCCCGGTCGGCACCGGCAGCGCCGGGACGACCCGGTAGTCGGTGCCGGCCGGCCGGGCGGGCGACCCGTGCCAGCACTGCCCGGCCGGCACCGATCCGCCCGCGTACAGCGCCGAGGTGTGCCCGAGCTGGGCGCCGTCGCCGAGCGTGCTGCCGATGTCGAGCACCGTCTTCTCCCCGACGAGCACGTCCCGGCCGAGGGTGACCGGGCCGATCTCGATCACGCCGTCGCGGGCCCGGTAGCCGGACAGGAACGCGTCCTTGCGGACCACGGTGCCCGCGCCGATCGAGATCAGGTCGGTGCAGACCGGGACGTTCGGGGTGAGCAGGGTGACCCCCGGCCCGATCCGGGCGCCCAGCGCGCGCAGGTACAGCACCAGCAGCGGGGATCCGGTGAACAGCGCGAGCGGGCTGGACCGGACCAGCGTGCGGACGATCCAGAACCGCAGGTAGGGCAGGCTCCAGACGCGGATCCGGCGGGGTGTCCAGCGCCCGATCAGCACCCACTTGGCGAGGATCGGCAGGGTGCACAGGACCAGGAACGATCCGCCGGTGAACGCCACCGCGCGCAGGTAGAGACCGGCCCAGCCGGGGGCCGCGGCGACCCAGTGCAGGCCGAGGTAGGCGACCAGCGGGCCGACCGAGGAGAAGCAGAGGAACGCCAGTACCTGCAGTGCCCCGCACAGCAGGTGGTGCGGCGTGCCGACCGGCTCGGGCAGCTCCGGTTCGGCGGGACCGGTGCCGGGCCCGGCCGGTCGGGGCCCCGGGCCGTCCGGGGTGCCCGCGACGCCGAGCGAGACGGCGAGCGAGCGGACGGTGGGGCAGCGGTAGACGTCCTTGATGGAGACGGCGGGCAGGTCCACCCGGCGGCGCAGCAGCGCGCAGAACCGGGCCATCGTCATCGAGTCGGCACCGAGATCGTCGAAGAAGTGCTGCTCCGGCCCGATCTCGCCGGTCCCGCCGCCGAGCGCCTCGGCGAGCATCTCCAGCAGGCTGCGCTCGGCGGGGCTGGAACCGTCGTCGGCCAGCGCCGCCGCGAGCGTGTCGAGGGTCGGGTACCGGTAGACGTCCTTCATCGAGACCGGCGGCAGACCGGGATGGCTGCGGGCCCGCGCGCAGAACCGGGCCATCGTCATCGAGTCGGCACCCAGGTCGTCGAAGAAGTGCCTGCCCGCGGTCACCGGGCTGCCGAGCACGTCGGACAGCACGGTCGCCAGCACCCCGGCCAGCGCCTCCGCCGCACCCGCCGGCGCCCCGGCCGGCACCGGTGCCGACGGCGGTGCGGCCGGCATCGGCACCGGGACCGGCCCGTCCGGCCGGTAGCGGTCCCGGGCCCGGTCCCGCCCGCCCAGCGGGCCGAGGTACTCCAGCTGCCCCTGCGCGTTGACCCGGCCGAGATCGCCGGTGCGGTAGATCCGCCCCGACGGGTTGCCCGGGATGCCGAGGCCGTCCCGGACGAACACCTGCTCGGTCAGGTCGTCGCGGTCCAGGTAGCCGCAGGCCAGGCCGATCCCGGCGATCCCGATCTCGCCCGCCTCGCCGTGCGGCAGCGCGCGGTGTGGGTCGGCCGGGTCCAGCACGACGGTGCTGTAGGTGGGCAGCGGGATGCCGATCGTGACCGGTGCGCCGGGCAGCACCTCGGCCCAGGTGGCGGTCACGGTCGCCTCCGGCGGGCCGTACACGTTGAGCAGCCGCCGCCCCGGACGCTGCCAGCGGCGCAGCTCGTCGGGCCGGGCGTCCTTGCCGCAGACCAGCAGGAACCGCAGTCCGGGCAGCTCGGCGTCGAGGGTGGCCAGCACCTCCGGGACGGTGCACAGCGCGGTGACCCGGTGGGTGTCCAGGAACGCGGCCAGCTCGGCGCCGAGCGGCCCCGGGCCGGCCGGCCGGGGGACCAGGGTGGCGCCGCTGACCCAGGACACCCAGATCTCCTCGACCGAGAAGTCGAACGCGAGCGGGATCCCCTGGTAGACGCGGTCGGTGGAGCGGATGCCGTAGATCTCCGCGGCGACCTTCACGAAGTTGCAGATCGCGGCGTGCGAGATCGCGACGCCGTCGGGCCGGCCGGACACCGAGGCGTAGCTGATGTAGGCGAGCGGATTGTCGAGCACGCCGCGCTCGGCGTCGATCAGCCGGCGCGGGTCCATCTCGTCGATCAGCCGCTGCGCGCGGTCCAGGTGCACCAGCTGCGCGCCGCCCGCGGCCAGCAGGTCCAGCTCGGCCACCCGCTGCTCCAGGTGGGACAGGGTGAGCACGGCGCGGGCCCGGCAGTCCTCGACGATCCAGGCGAGCCGCCCGGTCGGTGCGGACGGGTCCAGCGCGACGTAGGTCGCGCCGATCTTGAGCACCGCCAGCACGGCGACGTGCGCCAGGGCCGCGACGTCGATCAGCAGCGCCACCCGGTCGCCCGCGGTGATCCCGCACAGCCGCAGGTACCGGGCCAGCCGGTTGGCGCGGGCGTCCAGCCCGGGATAGGTCAGCGACAGCTCGGGGGAGTCGATCGCCGGCCGGTCGGCGCGGCCGTACCGGGCGATCCAGTCGCAGCGCTGCTCGAAGAGGTGGTCGAGCCGCTCGTCGCGGCGGACCCGCGAACCCTGGGCCTCGCGCTCGTCGACCAGCACCAGCCGGGACAGCGGCACGGCGGGACCGGCCTGCTGGGCCGGTGCGGTGCGGTCGCGGGTCGGCTGCCCGGGACGTGGCGGCGCGGACACGGGGCCTCCTCCCGGTGAGGAGCGCACGACCGGCGCCGCCGGCCGGGACTCGACGCAAGCGGGGAGGCTGGCACCGGCCGGGATGCCGGTCAACGCGCCGGTCGCCGCTCGATGATCTCGGTCGCCGCCGGTCCGCGGGACAGCCGCCAGCTCAGCGGGGCCGTCCAGGCGGAACCCCCGGCCGGGGGCGTCCGTGCCGGGGGGATCGGAATAGCCAGTTCTGACGACGGTCATGGTCGGGCGCTCCTCGCGGGTCGCGTCCGGGACGACCGGACCCGACGAGCGTGCGCCGGAACGGCCGCGATGTCGGCGGGGTGGGCCCCCTGGGGTTGTCCCCACCCCGCTCCGGGGGCGGCCACCGCGGGTCGGGGTGTGCACACGATCGAGCGGCGCGCGCCGCGGCGGGACTGTGGTGACCGGTCCCGACGAGCGGAACGAGGCGATCACGATGACGATCATCACCGGCCCCCAGCAGTTCAACCAGGACGACCTCTACGTCGACCTGCGGTCGCTGGTCGACGTCCCGCTCCACCTCAAGTGCGAGGGCTTCAACTTCGCCGGCTCGGTCAAGCTGAAGGCCGCCTCGGCGATGGTCGAGGCCGCCGAGCGGGACGGGATCCTGCGGCCCGGCTCGGCGCTGGTCGAGTCGTCGTCCGGGAACCTCGGGGTGGCCCTGAGCATGATCGCCGCGAACCGCGGCTACCGGTTCGTCTGCGTCACCGACAACCGCTGCAACCTCGCCACCCGGCGGCTGATGGAGTCGCTGGGCACCGAGGTGCACGTGATCACCGAGCCGGACCCGGAGCACGGCCTGCTCGGCGCCCGGATGAACCACGTCCGCGCGCTGTGCGCCTCCGACGACCGGTTCGTGTGGCTCAACCAGTACGCGAACCCGAACGCCTGGCGCGCCCACCACGCCACCACCGCCCCGGCGATCGCCGCCGAGTTCCCCGAGCTGGACGTGCTGTTCGTCGGTGCGGGCACCTGCGGCACCCTGATGGGCTGCGCCCGGTTCTTCCGCGCGTGGCACCGGCCGGTGCGGATCGTCGCGGTGGACAGCGTCGGGTCGGTCACCTTCGGCGGCCCGGCCGCCCGCCGGATGATCCCCGGGCTCGGCAGCGGCGTCCGGCCGGCCCAGCTCGACGAGTCCCTGGTCGACGACGTGGTGCTGGTCGAGGAGCGGGACACCGTGCGCACCTGCCACGCGCTGGCCCGCACCGGGTTCCTGTTCGGCGGATCGACCGGCACCGTCGTCAGCGGGGCCGCCGCCTGGCTGGACGTGCACGGCACCCCCGGCACCACCGCCGTCGCGCTGGCCCCGGACCTGGGCGAGCGCTACCTGGACACCATCTACCAGCAGCACTGGGTCGAGGACCTCTACGGCGAGGACGTCCTGCGCCCGGTCGCCGTGGCCTGACGGCGACCGCTGCCGCCCCGCCCCGGTCGGCCCGGCGGGTCGCCGCTCACCCGCCGGGCGTGAGGATCCGCTCGCAGACCCGGACCACCACCAGCGCGACGTCCCGGACGGTGCCGGTGGACGCCGGATGCGCCGCCCGGCGCTGCCAGCGCAGCAGCTCCTCGGCCGCGGCCCGGCCGATCGCGTCCGCGTCCGCGTCGGCGGGCAGCCCGAGCCGGTCCCGCGGGTCCGTCCCGTGCCCGCCCAGCATCCGTTCCGCGGCCTCGCGGACCCGGCCGGGGAGCACCGCGCCGCCGTCCCGCAGGATCTCGGTCAGCTCCACCTCGACCAGCTCGTGCGCCCCGGCGCGGAGCTGCTCGATCCGGTAGCGCAGGTCCTCGGTCCGGTCCCGGGGGGCCTGTGCGACCGCGTCCTCGAGGGCCCGCAGCGCCGTCCGCGCGGCGTGCACGTCGGCCCGGTCCGGTGTGTCCCGGTTCGCCCTGTCCCGGCTCGCACCGCCGTGGGCCGCACGGTCGTGGTCCGTCCCGCCGTGGCCCGCCCTGTCGTGGTCCGCCCTGTCCCGGCTCGCGCTGCCGTGGTCCGTGCTGTGGTGGTCCGTGCTGCTGTGGTCCGCCCCGCCGCCTGCTGTGCCGTCGGTGCCCGTGGTGCCGGTGTGCCCGTCGCCCGCCGCGGTGGCGAGCCGCTCGGCCGCGGCCCGCACCGGTCCCGGGTCGGGGAGCACCGCCTCCGCCGCCCGCAGCAGCTCCAGCACCCGGCCGACCAGCCCGCCGTCGGTGGATCCGGCGGGCTGCCCGTTTCCCGGCCCGGTGTGCGTCCGGTCGGCCCCGGCCCGGTCCGCCCCGGCCGGCGGCGGGTGCGGTCCGGCCCCGGTCGCCGGGCCGGACGCCGTGTCCGCCGCCCCCGGATCCACCCCGGCCCGCACCCCGGGCTGCTCCCGCTCCGTTGCCGGCGCCCCGGCCGCCCCGGCCGCCCCGGCCGCCCCGGCCGCCCCGGCCGCCCCGGCCGCCCCGGCCGCCCCGGCCGCCCCGGCCGCCCCGGTCGCCCCGGTCCCGCCCGGCACCGGCAGCGACCACATCACCGTCGTCCCGGATCCCGGGGTCGAGCGCACCGCGACCGTCCCGCCGACCGCGAGCAGCCGGGTGGTCAGGTTCCGCAATCCACGCCCCGGCGCCCCGGCGAGCGCCGCCGAGGGCCCCGGCTCGAAGCCGGGGCCCTCGTCGCGGACCGCCATCCGCAGCATCCCGCCGCTCTCCTCGACGTCGACCCGCACCGCCGCCCCGGGCGCGTGCTTGCGGGCGTTGCCGACCGCCTCCAGGCAGCAGAAGTACGCGGTGTCGCCGATGTCGCCGGGATAGCGCCGGTCGGCGGGCACCCCGTCGTGCACGACGACGACCGGGGGATCGCCCCCGGACAGTGCGTCCCGCAGCGCGGTGACCAGGCCCTGCTCGGCCCGGATCCCGGCGGACACGCCGCCCGCGGTCTCGGCGAGCACCGCCTCGGCGGCGTCGACCCGTTCCAGCAGCATGTCCAGCCGCTGCACGGCCTGTTCGGTACGACCGGCGCCCGCCTCGTGCTCGACCAGCCCGAGCGCCAGGCCGAGGGTGACGAGATGGTGCTGGGCGCCGTCGTGCAGGTCCCGCTCGATCCGGCGGCGTTCCCGGTCCATCGCGGCGACCGCGTCCCGGCGGGCGGCCGCGATCCGTTCGCCGTGCGCGACCGCCGCCCGCAGCTGCCGCTCCAGCTCGATCGCGGACCGGCTGGCCTGCAGCACGACGGCCAGGCTGTCCGCGACGTCGGCGAGCAGCCGGTTGCGGTCGGTGCGCAGGCCCTCCACCGCCGCCCGGTCCACCGCGACCTCGCCGAGGTCGTCGTCGCCGTGCCGGACCGGTACCCGCACCAGCGCGTCCGGGTCGGTGGGCGGGCGGGCCCCGGCCGCGGTCCAGGCGTAGGTGCGGTCCCGCAGCCCCGGCCGGTGCACGGTCAGCCGGCACACCGACGCGCCCAGGCCGCGGCCCACCGCCTCGGTCGCCCGGGCCAGGTCGGGGGAGCCGTCGCCGCCGTCGCGGGACAGCGCCGCGATCCCGGCCAGCCCGCTGTACGGCGTCGGCCGCCTGCCGTAGAGGTACCGGTCGACGGCGTCCTCCACCCGGGCGCGCAGCGGGAGCAGCACCGCGGCGACCGGCAGCGCCGCGGCCACGGCGGTCCAGCCGGTGCCCGATCCCGGCCCGGCGGCGGCCAGGCCGGCCTGCAGGACCGCCACCGCGCCGCCGGTGGTCGCCGCGACCAGCGCGACGACGATCCCCCGGCTCAGCAGCGGTCGGTGGCGGGTGCCGGTGACCGCCACCAGCATCGCGGGCGCGACCGCGGCGGAGGCGATCCGGGCGAACCAGAACAGCAGCGCGGCCGGCGCGTCCTGCGGTGCGGCGCCGGGAGCGACCGGGACGTCGACGGTCAGGCCGGGCGCGCCCAGCACGACCAGCGCCACCGTCACGGCGAGCAACACCGCGACGGTCACCAGGATCGCGAGCAGGGTGCAGGAGACCAGCCGCGACCGGGTGCGGTCGCCGACCGGGCCGCGGCCGCCGTCGCGCAGCACGACCAGCCCGAGCACCGGCACCAGCAGGCCGGACAGCAGCACGCAGCCGGCGACCGGGCCGGCGGTCACGGTCACGGTCCCGCAGAGCAGCAGCACGACGGCGGCGGTGCCGAGCGACAGCGGATCCCGCCACCGGCCGGCGAACGCGGGCAGCGCCGCCACCGCGCAGGCGCAGGCGAGGACCGGCAGCGCGACCAGCAGCAGCGTGCCGATCCGGACCCCGGCGACCGCGTCCAGCAGCACGGCCGCGGTGCGCGCCTGCAGGTTGAACCCGGCGGCCGCGCCGATCGTCGCGAGCACCGACAGCCGCAGCGCCCACTGCCGGGCGCCGGAACCGAGCAGCAGCCCGGCGACGGCCAGGTTCAGCGCGCTGCACGCGTAGTCCGGCACGACCTGCGCGAGCGGCGCGCCGGCGGATGCGGCGGTGAACAGCCCGCCCGCCCGGTCGCCGGCCGGGAGCAGGCCGGCGGCGCCGGGCAGGTACCCGACGACCGCGGCGGCCGACCCGAGCAGCAGCCAGCCGACGGCGCACACCGACCCGACGACGACGGCGGCGGCGAACCCGGCCGTCCCGGCCCGGGACGGGGCCGCGGTCACCACGGCGTCCCCCGGCCGGACACCCGGCCTGACGCCCGGTCGGGCGCCCAGCCGGACGCCTGGCCGGACACCTGGTCGGACACCTGGTCGGACACCTGGTCGGACACCCGGTCGGACGCCTGGCCGGACGCCCAGCCGGACACCTGGCCGGACGCCTGGTCGGACGTCACCGCCGGGGGGACGCCCAGCGGATCGAGCCGGTCCGGCAGCCGGGCCCGCAGCAGCACCCCGCCGCCGTCGCGCGGATCGAGCCGCAGCTCACCGCCCAGCGCGGCGAGCCGCTCGACGTCGACGGCCAGCGCCTCCCGCAGCCGCTCCGCGCCGGACCGCGGATCCGGGTCCTCGACCCGGGCCAGCAACCGGCCGCGCTCGTGCCGCAGCAGCACCCGCAGGTCCGGGCCGCCGTCACCGGTGGCCAGGTGCTGCACCGCGGACGCCACCAGCCAGTACAGCCCGGACTCGATCTCCCAGTCGAACCTGCGGTCCGGCTCCGCGTCCAGCAGCACCCGCCGGGGCAGGTCGGCCACCAGTTCCTCGAGCGCCGCCGCCGGGCCCTGGTCGCGCAGCACCGCGGGATGCACGCCACGGGCGATCACCCGGACCCGGTCCAGCAGCTCGTCGAGCAGCTCCCGGACCCGGCGCAGCGCCTCCGGCACCTCCCCGGCGGCCGGGCCGTCGCCGGTGAGCCCCGACCTGGCCCGGCCCAGCTCGTCGCGCAGGGCGGCCAGCCGGCCGGTCGTGGCGTGCCCGAGCTCGGCGACCAGCCGGCGGCGCTCCACGTCGCGGGCCCGGTTCAGCCGCTCCCGGGACCGCTGCACCTCGTCGGCGAGCTCGTCGGCGCGGCGCACCCGCTCCTCCAGCTCGGTGCCGCGGGCCAGCTCGCGCAGCAGTGCACCGGCACCGTTCGCGACGTCGCGCAGCAGCTGCCGGTCGGCCGCGGTGACCGGCAGCGGGTCCTTGCCGATCGCCAGCGCCGCGCGCAGCGCGTCGCCGTCGAGCACCGGCACCACGTGGTCGGTGTCCGGCCGGGTGAGCAGCGCGGCCAGGCCCGGTTCGGTCACCGGCTCGGCGGTCCCGGCCGGCGGGTGCGCCGCCGCGGCGACCAGCCGGTCCCCGACGACCAGCCACAGCGCGGCGTGCCGCGCGCCGGTGCCGTCGGCGACGACCTGCACCAGCCCGGGGAGCGCCTCGGCGAGGCTGCCGGCCCGGACCCGGGCCGCCGCGGTGGCGAGCGCGGAGTACGGGCTGCCGGGCAGCTGCGGGTTCCACCGTCGCAGCCACCGGTCCAGTCGGGGCAGCACCGTCCCGGCGGCCGCGGTGACCAGCGCGGCGGTCGCGAACGGCAGCAGCAGTCCGGCGGGCGAGTCGCCGAGTACCGGGCCGAGCAGCCCGAGCGGCACCGCGAACGCGGCCAGCACCGCGACGACGGCGAGCAGCGTCCGCAGACCGCGCACCAGGAACGTCCGGTCCATCCGCAACCACCCACCCCGCCCGCCCGGATCGCGCGGCGCAACGCTAGTGCCTCGTCAGCCGGTGTCGTCCTGCGAACGGAGGTAGGTGAGCACGGCGAGCACCCGCCGGTGCTGCTCGGAGGACTCGCCGTGCAGCCCGAGCTTGGCGAAGATGTTCGCGATGTGCTTCTCGACGGCCTTCGGCGTGACGTAGAGCTGCCCGGCGATCCCGGTGTTGGACCGGCCCTCCGCCATCAGCTTCAGCACGTCCAGCTCCCGCTCGGTGAGCGCGGCGAGCGCGTCGCGGCGGTCCCCGCGCGGGCGTTCCACCAGCCGTTTCGCCAGCACCGGCTCGATCACGATTTCGCCGTCCCGGATCCGGGTGAGGGTGTCGGTGAGCACCTCGACGCTGCCCACCTTCTCCTTGAGCCGGTAGCCGATCGCGTCGGTGCCGATGTCCAGGATCCGCATCAGGTAGTGCGACTCGGCGTAGTGCGACAGGAACAGCAGCCCCATCTTCGGGTGCAGTGCCCGCAGCCGCTCCGCGGTGACCAGCCCGCCGTCCGGCTCCGGCGGCATCCGGATGTCGAGCACCGCGACGTCGGCGGTGTCCCGGCCGAGCAGCGCGACGAGCTCGTCGCCGTCCGCGGCGCAGCCGACGACCTCGTGACCGGCCGCCTGCAGCAGCATCAGCAGGCCCTCCCGGAACAGCGCGCCGTCCTCGGCGAGCGCTACACGCACGGGAACCTCGCGATGATCGTGGTGGACCCGGGGGTGGACCCGGGGACGACGTCGGCGCTGCCGCCGAGCGGCCGGGCGAACTCCGCGAAGTGGGCGACCGCCCGCGGCCCGGCGCCCTCGGTGCGCAGCAGCAGGTCGGTGCCGTCGGCCCGGGCGGACACCGCGACCGGCCCGCCGTCCCCGGCCGGGCCGGTCAGGCAGGCGAGCAGCGCGAAGTACGCCGCGCCCTCCGCCGCCGCCCCGAACCGCCGGTCCGGGACGTCGACGGTGACCGTCCGGTCCAGCCGGCCGGACAGCTCGTGCAGCGCCGGGCCGAGCCCCGCCTCGTCGAGCAGCGGCGGGTAGAGCTCGGCGGCGACCTCGCGCAGCTCCTGGAGCACCACGTGCAGCTCCTCCTGCAGGACGTCGATCTCGCGGTCCAGCTCGACCTCCCCGGCGGGCAGCCGGTGCCGGAACAGGCCGAGCTGCAGGGTGAGCGCCGAGATCCGCAGCGCCGCGCCGTCGTGCAGCCTGCGTTCGAGCTTGCGGCGCCGGGACCACTGACCGCGGCCGGACGCGGGGTCGTCCACGGCGGCACCGGGCGCGGGATCGACCGTCATCGGTCGATCGTCCCGGCCCCGGGGCCGCCGGGGAAGCGTGCCCACCCCACCCCCGGGTAGGGCCTGCACCCTTGCGTTCCGACACGTGTCGGTGTGTAACGCGCGGGCGGGTTGCGCGAGTACCGGGCTGGTCCGTCAGCGCCGGTGCACGGGTGCCCGCGGGGGCCGGGACAGGAGGCGCGACCGTGAGCTACAGCCTGGGTGTCGATCTCGGGACGACGTTCGTCGCTGCGGCGGTCGCGCACGACTCGCAGGTCGAGATGTTCACCCTCGGTGACCGGAGCGTGGTGTCCCCGTCGGCGGTGTACGTCCGCGAGGACGGCACGATGATCACCGGCGACGCCGCGGTGCGGCAGGCGGTGGCCAAGCCCGACCGGGTCGGCCGCGAGTTCAAGCGCCGGCTCGGCGATCCGATCCCGGTGATCCTCGGCGGGGTCGCCCACTCGGTGACGAACCTGCTCGGCGCGGTGCTACGGGACGTCGTCGCGGTGGTCCGGGAGACCGAGGGCGTGCCCCCGGCGAGCATCGTGCTGACCCACCCGGCCAACTGGGGCCCGTTCCGGCGCGAGCTGTTCGAGGAGGTCCCCGAGCTCGCCGGGCTCACCGGCGCCGACGCGGTCCCGCTACGCACCGTCACCGAACCGGAGGGTGCCGCCGCGCACTACGCCGCGTCCCGGCGGCTCGCCGAGGGCGACGTCGTCGCCGTCTACGACCTGGGCGGCGGCACCTTCGACGCGACCGTCCTGCGCAAGCAGGGCGACGGCATCGAGATCCTGGGCACGCCGGAGGGGATCGAGCGGCTCGGCGGGGTCGACTTCGACGAGGCGATCCTGGCGCACGTCAACTTCCAGGCCGGCGGCGCGCTGACCGAGCTCGACATGGGCGACCTGCAGACCTCGGTCGCGATGGCCCGGCTGCGCCAGGACTGCGTGCTGGCCAAGGAGGCGCTGTCGATCGACAGCGAGACCACCATCCCGGTGTTCCTCCCGCACCGGCACTTCGAGGTGCGCCTCACCGCCGACGAGTTCGAGAGCATGATCCGCGCGCAGATCGAGTCGACGATCGGCGCGCTGACCCGGACCCTGCGGTCCGCGCACGTCGCGCCGGACGAGCTGTCCGCGGTGCTGCTGGTCGGCGGCTCGTCCCGGATCCCACTGGTCGGGCGGATGCTGTCGGAGTCGCTGGGCAGGCCGATCGTGGTCGACACGCACCCGAAATACGCCGTGGCGCTGGGTGCCGCCGAGCTGGCCCGCGCCGACCGGGACACCGGGGCGGCCGGGTCTACGGGGGCCGCCGGGGCTGCCGGGGCGTTCGGCGCTGCCGCGGCGGCCGCGGGCGGGATCCCGCGGCCGGGTGCCGGCAGCGGCGCCCCGGCGGCCGGCCCGCCGCGTCCGGCCGGCACCACGGCGGACTCCGCGGACGGGATCCCGCGCCCCGGCGGCCCGACCGGACCGGGCCCCACCGACCCGTCCGCCGCCGCCGCACACCGGGCCGGGCCGGGCGGGGGAGCACCGGCGACCGGCCGGCCGGATGGCGGGACACCGGGCGGCCTGCCCCGCCCGGGCGACGCGGCCCCGGGCGGCCTGCCCCGGCCCGGTGACGCGGCTGCGGGCGGCCCGCCCTGGTCCGCCGACGCGGCCGCGGGCGGCACGACCCGTCCGGGCGGCGCGGGCCCGGGCGGCCCGCCGCGCCCGGGCGACGGTGCGGCCGCCCCGGCCGGTACGCCCCGCCCCGGTGACGGTGCCGCCGCGGGCGACCCGCACCGGCCCGGCGCGGCGGCGGTGCCGCCGGCCGGATTCCCGTGGCCCCCCGGGCCCGGCCAGGGAGCGGCGGGCAACGGCGCGCCGCCGCCCACCCGGCCCGGCCACCCGGACGCGGCCGGCGGGGACGGCCCGCTCCCGCCGGCCGGCACCGGCACCGGCACCGGCACAGAGCCGGTACCGCCCGTCCGGAACCGGCGGCGGCTGCTCGCCGTCGCCGGTGTCGCGACGCTGGTGCTGCTGGCGGGCGTCGTCTTCTTCGGCACCGGCGGCTACGGCCTGCTGGTCCGGGAGAGCGAGGCGATCACCCCGGTGCCGCCGCAGTTCACCGGCACCACGGCGGCCGCCCTCCCGATCCCGACCATCGGCGAGACGATCCCGGCCGGGCAGACGTCGGGATTCGTCGCCGTGTCGCCGAACGGCAGGCTCGCCTACGTGGCGAACCGGGCCGCCGGGGTGGTGACCGTGCTGGACACCGCGGTGGACCGGGTCGTCGCGACGATCGAGGTCCCGGCCGGCCCGCCGCAGTACATCGCGTTCGCGCCGGACGGGCAGCACGTCTACGTCAGCGTGTTCGACGAGGCCCGCACGATCGCGGCGGTCGCCGTGCTGGACACCGGGACGAACTCGGTGGTCGCGACCGTCCCGGTGCGGACCCGCCCGTACGCGCTGGTCGTGACGCCGGACGCGAAGCGGGTCTACGTCCCCAACCACGACTCGGGGACCGTCTCGGTGATCGACACCGCGACGAACGAGGTGGAGTCGGAGATCACGGTCGCGCCGAACCCGCACTGGGTGGCGCTGTCCGCCGACGGGAGCCGGGCCTACACCGCCAACCACGAGTCGAACCTGATCAGCGTGCTGGACACGGCGACGAACGAGGTGATCGCGGAGGTCCCGGTCGGGATCAGCCCGCACAGCATCGCGGTGAACCCGGCCCGCCCGCTGGTGGCCAACGTCAACTACGACTCGGCCTCGGTGTCGATCACCGACACCGACACGAACACTGTGGTCGCGACCGTCCCGGTCGGCCGGAACCCGCAGGCCATCGCCTGGTCGCCGGACGGCCGGTTCGCCTACACCGCGAACGTCGAGGACGACACGGTCTCGGTGATCAGCGCCGACGCGAACGTGGTGACGGCGACGATCCCGGTCGGGGACGCCCCGACGAGTGTTGCGGTGCTGCCGTCGGGCGAGCGGGCCTACGTCAGCAACCTCAAGAGCGGGACCCTGACGGTGCTCGACATCGGCCGCTGAGTCCCGGCCGGCCGGCCCCGGTCAGCCGCCGGCGAACGGCGGCAGCACGTCCAGCACCGAGGCGTCGCGCAGGACGGTGGAGCGGTCGCGCACCGCGTACTCGTCGAGCAGGAAGCTGCAGCGGTCGAGCACGGTGCCGAGCTCCGGCCCGTGCGCCGACCGCAGCAGGGCGACGGCGTCGGCGACGGTCGCGTCCGGCGGGAGCGTGACGGTCTCCTCCGCGGTGCCCGCGGCGGCCTTGGCGGCGGCGAAGTAGCGCACGGTCAGCGTGCGGTGCGCCGCGGTGCCGTCGTCGTGGCTGCCGGTGCCGGTGCGGCCGGTGGTGCAGCTGTCGATGCCGGTGGTCATGCCGGTCATCCTCCGATCGAGCTCATCGGACGGGTGGGCTGCAGGAAGCCGGGATCGTCGATGCCGTGCCCCGCCTTCTTGCCCCACATGGCGTACCGCCAGGTGTCGGCGATCTCGGCGTCGGTCGCGCCGCCGCGCAGCATCGCCCGCAGGTCGGTCTCGCCGGTGGCGAACAGGCAGGTGCGGATCTGCCCGTCGGCGGTGAGCCGGGTGCGGTCGCAGGCACCGCAGAACGGCCGGGTCACCGAGGCGATCACGCCGACCGTCGGCGCGGTGTCCGGCGTGCCGGGGGTGCGCAGCGGTGCTCCGTCGCGCCGGCCCAGCACCTCGAACTTCTCGGCCGGGGCGCCGCCGCGGTCCTCGCCGGACTCCCGGAGCACGAACCGCTCCTCCAGCCGCGCCAGGATCTCCTCGGCGGTGATCATCTCGGAGCGCCGCCAGCCGTGCTGCGCGTCGAGCGGCATCTGCTCGATGAACCGCAGCTGGTAGCCGTGGGCCAGGGCGAACTCCAGCAGATCGGCGGCCTCGTCGTCGTTGACCCCGCGGAGCAGTACCGCGTTGATCTTCACCGGGCGCAGCCCGGCGGCGTGCGCGGCGGCCAGCCCGTCGAGTACGTCCTGCAGCCGGTCCCGCCGGGTGATCTCGGCGAACCGCTCGGGGCGCAGGGTGTCCATCGAGACGTTGAGCCGGTTCACCCCGGCGGCGGCCAGGGCCCCGGCGCGCCGGGCCAGGCCGATGCCGTTGGTGGTCAGCGAGATGTCCGGCCGGGGGTGCAGCGCCGACGCCGCGGACAGCACGTTCTCCAGGCCCTTGCGCAGCATCGGCTCGCCGCCGGTGAACCGCAGCTCCTCGATGCCGAGCTCGTGCACGGCGACCGCGATGAGCCGGTTGAGCTCGTCGTCGGTGAGCTGCTCGTCGCGCGGCATCCAGTCCAGGCCCTCGGCGGGCATGCAGTAGGTGCAGCGCAGGTTGCAGCGGTCGGTGAGCGAGATCCGCAGGTCCGTCGCGACCCGGCCGAACCCGTCGATGAGACGGGTGTCGGCGGGGCGGGACGGGTCCCGGGACGGGCCGCCGCGCAGCGTCGGCAGGCCGAGCTGGGTGGTCATGGGCCCGAGGCTAGCCCCCGTCGCGCCGACCGGCACAGCGCGGATTTCCGCAGCTCAACGCGGTGATCCGCAGCAGCGGGAGCGGTCCGGTGCGGCTCGTCGCAGGTGCGGAACTAGTCGCCCTGTACCTAGTCAAAAGGATAGGTACAACGCGACTACTCCGGCCGGGACCGCTCGTCCGGTGAGCGCCTCAGGAGTGCGCGGCGAGCTCCTGCCGCGCGACCGAGCGGATGTGCACCTCGTCCGGGCCGTCGGCGAACCGCAGCGCCCGCGCCCAGGCGTAGAAGTAGGCGAGCGGGAAGTCGTCGCTCATCGCGCCGCCGCCGTGCACCTGCATCGCCCGGTCGATCACCGCGCAGGCCGTCCGCGGCACCACGACCTTGATCGCGGCGATCTCGGTGCGCGCGCCCTTGGCGCCGTGCTCGTCGATCAGCCAGGCCGTCTTGAGGGTCAGCAGCCGGGCCTGCTCGATCTCCATCCGGGACAGCGCGATCTGCTCGCGCACGACGCCCTGGTCGGCCAGCGGCCGCCCGAACGCGACCCGCGCCTGTGCCCGCTGCACCATCAGCGACAGGGCCCGCTCGGCCATCCCGATCAGCCGCATGCAGTGGTGGATCCGGCCGGGGCCGAGCCGGGCCTGGGCGATGGCGAACCCGCCGCCCTCCTCGCCCAGGATGTTCGACGCCGGCACCCGCACGCCGTCGAGCACCAGCTCGGAGTGGCCGTGCTGGTCCTGGTAGCCGAACGTCGGCAGGTGCCGCACGATCTGCAGGCCCGGGGTGTCCCGCGGGACCAGGATCATCGACTGCCTGCGGTGCGGCGAGACGGACCCGTCGGAGTCCGGGGAGGTCTTGCCCATCACGATGAAGATCCGGCAGCGCTCGTCGGCGGCGCCGGAGATCCACCACTTCCGGCCGTCGATCACGTAGTCGTCGCCGTCGCGCCGGATCCTGGTCTCGATGTTGGTCGCGTCCGAGGAGGCCACGTCCGGCTCGGTCATCGCGAACGCCGACCGGATCTCGCCGGCCAGCAGCGGCTCCAGCCACTCCTGCTTCTGCGCCTCGGTGCCGAACAGGTGCAGGGTCTCCATGTTGCCGGTGTCCGGGGCCTGGCAGTTGATCGCCTCCGGCGCGATCACCGGCGACCAGCCCGACACCTCGGCGACCGGCGCGTACTCCAGGTTCGACAGTCCCGACAGCGAGGGCAGGAACAGGTTCCACAGGCCGCGCCCGCGCGCCTCCTCCTTGAGAGACTCCACCACCGGCGGCAGGTCCCACTCCTGCGGCGTGCCCCGCCGCTGTGCGCGGAACGCGTCGTACTCGGCCTCCGCGGGCAGCACCCGCTCGTCGAGGAAGGCGCGCATCCGCGCGGTGTAGTCGGTCGCCGCTGCACTGGGTGCGAAGTCCACGGCGCGATCAGAACACACCGGCGCGGCCGGGGCGCGCACACGCCCGGCGGGAGTTGCGTGACATCCGCCGTGGCACCGCCGCAGGCGCGACCTTAGTATCCACGACGTGCCGCACTTCAGGATCTCCGAGGCCGCCCGCCTGCTCGGCGTCAGCGACGACACCGTCCGCCGCTGGGTGGACGCGGGGACGCTGCCGGTGCAGGCCGACGCGTCCAACCGCAAGGTCATCGACGGTGCGGCGCTCGCCGAGTTCGCGCGCGAGCACGCCTCCGCGCCGCCGGACCCCTCGGTCGTCCAGCGGTCCGCCCGCAACCGGATGGTCGGCCTCGTCACCTCGGTCATCGCGGACACCGTGATGGCCCAGGTGGAGATGCAGTGCGGCCCGCACCGGGTGGTCTCCCTGATGAGCAGCGAGGCCGCCCGCGACCTCGGGCTGGAGCCCGGCGCGCTCGCCGTGGCGGTGATCAAGTCCACCAACGTCGTCGTGGAGACGCCGGGCGGCGCTCTGTGACCACGACCGCTCCCGCTCGCCGGGAGCGTGCGGCCGACCGGCACGGCACCGGCGTCGGGCTGCCGGTCTGGATGTGGATCCCGGCCGGGCTCGGCTTCCTGGTGATCGCGCTGCCGGTGTTCGGCCTGCTGTGGGAGGCCGACTGGGCGGCGATGCCGTCCCTGCTGACCAGCGACGCGGCGCTCTCGGCGCTGCGGCTGTCGCTGCTCACCGCAGGCGTCTCGACGACGCTGTGCCTGCTGCTGGGCGGTCCGCTCGCCGTGGTGCTGGCCCGCGGCCGGATCAACCGGCTGCCCCGGCTGATGCGTGCGGTCCGCTCGATCGTGCTGCTGCCGCTGGTGCTGCCGCCGGTCGTCGGCGGACTCGCCCTGCTGTTCCTGCTCGGCGCGAACGGCCTGGTCGGGCAGGGACTGGACGCCGCGTTCGGGATCTTCATCCCGTTCACCACGGTGGCGGTGATCCTGGCCCAGACGTTCGTGGCGATGCCGTTCCTGATCGTCTCGCTGGAGGGCGCGCTGCGGACGGCGGGGGAGCGCTACGAGGCGACGGCGGCGACCCTGGGCGCGTCCCCCGGGCTCGCCTTCCGCCGGGTGACGGTGCCGCTGGTGCTGCCCGGTCTGGCGTCCGGGCTGGTGCTCGCGTTCGCTCGCTGCATGGGCGAGTTCGGCGCCACGATCGCGTTCGCCGGGAGCCTGGAGGGCACCACCCGGACCCTGCCGCTGCTGGTCTACCTGCAGGGCGAGACCGACGTCGCGGGCGCGGTCGCGCTGTCGCTGCTGCTCGTCGTGGTGTCGCTGGTCGTGATCGTCGTCGGCCGCCCGCGCGGGATGGACGGCCGCGGATGAGCGGCGTCGAGCTGGCCGTCCGGCTGGAGCGCGACGGGTTCGCCCTCGAGCTGGAGCTCGCCGTCGCCGACGGGGAGGTGCTGGCCGTGCTCGGGCCGAACGGGGCCGGGAAGTCGACCCTGCTCGGCGTCCTGTCCGGGTTGCTGCGGCCCGACCACGGCCGGTTGACGGTCGGCGGCCGGACCCTGCTCGACACCCGGACCGGCGGGTTCGTCCCGCCGTACCGGCGCGGGGTGGGCCTGCTCGCCCAGGAGCCGCTGCTGTTCCCGCACCTGTCCGCGCTGGCGAACGTGGCGTTCGGCCCGCGGGCGCACGGGATGCCGCGGGCCGAGGCGGACGAGCGGGCCCGCGGGCTGCTGGCCGCGGTCGGCGTCGAGCAGCTCGCCGGCCGCCGCCCGGCGCAGCTGTCCGGCGGTCAGCAGCAGCGGGTCGCGCTGGCCAGGGCGCTGGCCCCGCGGCCGGGCCTGCTGCTGCTCGACGAGCCGCTCGCCGCGCTGGACGTCGACGCCACCCCGGCGATGCGCTCGCTGCTCCGCCGGGTGATCGCCGACGGCGGGCAGACCGCGCTGCTGGTCACCCACGATGCGCTGGACGCGCTGGTGCTGGCCGACCGGGTCGTCGTGCTGGAGGCCGGCCGGATCGTCGAGCAGGGCCCGGCCCGGGAGGTGCTGGCCCGCCCGCGCAGCGCGTTCTCGGCCCGGATCGCCGGTCTGGACCTGGTGCCCGGCACCGCGGACGGCGCCGGCCTGCGCACCGACGACGGCGTGGAGCTGCACGGGCACGCGGTCGAGGTCGCGATCGGCGAGCCTGCGGTCGCGGTGTTCCCGCCCACCGCGGTGTCGGTGCACGCCCGCCGGCCGGAGGGCAGCCCGCGCAACGTCTTCCGGGTCCGGGTGGCGGCGCTGGAGCCGCGCGGCGACACCGTGCGGCTGCGGGGGGGCGCCCCCGAGGGCGGGCCGGACTGGGTGGACGGGCTGGCCGCCGACGTCACCCCGGCCGCGGTCGCCGAGCTGGGGGTGGAGCCGGGGCACGAGCTGTGGTTCGCGGTGAAGGCCGCGGAGGTAGCGGTGCACGGGCGCCTGGGCTGATCCGGCGGCTACACATCCGTCACCCCACGAGTCACACGATTCACCCGGGCCACCATCGTGTCTCTCGCCCCACCGGCAACGCCCGCATATCGTCGCTTTCCGTGAGCCTCCACCGTTCCCGAGCCGCTGTCGCGGTCACAGCTGGTGCGATGACCGTCGCGCTCGGTGTTCTCCTCGCGCCGGTCGCGTCGGCGGCGCCGGACACCTCCGGCGCCGCGAACAGCGCCGTGAGCAGCAGCACCGGGAACAGCAGCACCGGCAACAGCACTGCCGGGAACGGCACTGCCGTCGGGGCGGTCACCGGGTACCTGGTGCAGACCGCCACGGCCGGCCAGACCCGGGCCGCGGTGGAGGCGGTCGGCGCGGAGCCGAGCGTCACCTTCGACACGGTGCTGCACGGGTTCGCCGCCCCGCTCGACCCGGCGCAGGCGGCCGAGCTGCGTGACCGGCC
This sequence comes from Pseudonocardia sp. DxW, assembly GCF_058448985.1. NCBI lineage: Bacteria > Bacillati > Actinomycetota > Actinomycetes > Pseudonocardiales > Pseudonocardiaceae > Pseudonocardia > Pseudonocardia sp. DxW. Next base: position 148,406 of record NZ_JBZFLK010000017.1, read on the forward strand.
GGGCGTCGTCGGGGTCGAGGAGGACCGCACCGTCACCCCGCTGGACCCGCAGGCCGCCCACCAGGCCGCCCCGTTGGACCCGGACGACCCGGACGGCACCGCCACCGCCGAGCAGGCGCCCGGCAACTGGGGCCTCGACCGGATCGACCAGCCCGATCTGCCGCTGGACGGGCAGTACCGGCGCACCGCGTCCGGCGCCGGGGTGGACGTCTTCGTGCTCGACACCGGGGTGGACGCGCGGCATCCGGAGTTCGGCGGCCGGGCCCGGCTCGAGGTCAACACGATCGACGACCGCGACGAGGACTGCGACGGGCACGGCACCGTCGTCTCCGGCATCGCCGCGTCGAACAGCTACGGCGTGGCCCCCGGCGCGAACGTGCGCGGCGTGAAGGTGCTGGACTGCAACGGCACCGGCACGCTGTCGTCGCTGCTGGCCGGGCTGGACTGGGTGGTGCAGAACAAGCGCGGCCCGTCGGTCGCGGTCATGTCCTGGAGCTACGGCAGCTCGCCGATGCTGCGCCAGGCGGTGCAGCGGATGCTCGACGCCGGGGTGTTCGCCGCGTCGTCGGCCGGCAACACCGGCGGCGACGACTGCACCGCGCTGCCGCGGGCGGTGGACGGCGTGCTGGTGGTGGCGAACTCGACGATCGAGGACCGGCGGGCGTCGAACTCCTCGACCGGGCGCTGCGTGTCGCTCTACGCGCCGGGCACCCGGATCGTGGCGCCGGTGCCCGGCGGGGGCACCGCGTCCTACAGCGGGACGTCGATGGCCGCGCCGTTCGCGGCCGGCGTCGCGGCGCTGTACAAGCAGGCGCAGGGGGACCGGCCCAGCCCCGCCGTCAAGCAGTGGATCATCGACAACGCGGTCGGCGGCCGGATCGACGGCGGCTCCACCGGCAACACGCCGAACCGGCTGCTGCAGACCGGCGGCCTCTAATGGGTCTTGTCGGGCTTGGTTGTGCCAGGCTCGGCTCCGGTAGCGGCCAGCGGGTCAGCACTCCCTGCCTCCGAGCGTTGAGCTCGAG